>NZ_JBSTYQ010000003.1:0-295368 GCF_054052385.1 Aeromonas sp. 25-AL00135
TGAAATACAGAACCCCCGATGCGGTACATAGGGGGTTCTGAGTAGAGAAATGCTAGTTGAAAATGTGTAAACCTATTTCAGGACTAGACACTTGCTTACTGCTTGTAGCCCTTGAGGAAGCGGGCGAGGCGGCCGATGGCATCCTCCAGCTCCTCTTCGCGGGGCAGGAACACCAGCCGGAAGTGATCCGGTGCCGGCCAGTTGAAGCCGGTGCCCTGCACCAGCAGCAGCTTCTCTTGCTGCAGCAGGTCGAACACCATCTTCTGATCGTCGCGGATGTCATACACCTTGGGGTCGAGGCGCGGGAACATGTAGAGCGCTCCCTTGGGTTTGACGCAGGAAACCCCGGGGATCTCGTTCAAGAGCTCCCACGCCTTGTCCCGCTGCTTGCGCAGGCGGCCGCCCGGCAGGATCAGCTCGTTGATGCTCTGGTAGCCGCCAAGCGCAGTCTGGATGGCGTGCTGCATCGGCACGTTGGCGCACAGTCGCATGGAGGCCAGCATCTCCAGCCCTTCAATGTAACCGCGGGCACGGCCTTTTGGACCGGTGATGACCATCCAGCCCTGACGGAAGCCGCAGGCACGGTAGGCCTTGGAGAGGCCGTTGAAGGTCACCACCATCACATCGTCACACAGGGTGCAGACGCTGGTGTGGGAGATATCGTCGTAGAGGATCTTGTCGTAGATCTCGTCGGCGAAGATGATGAGGTTGTGCTGGCGGGCAATCTCGATCACTTCCAGCAGGAACTCGCTGCCGTAGACGGCACCGGTCGGGTTGTTGGGGTTGATCAGTACCAGGCCGCGGGTGCGCGGGGTAATGCGGGCGCGGATATCGTCGAGATCCGGGTACCAGTCAGCCCCTTCGTCGCAGCGATAGTGCACCGCATGGCCACCGGAGAGAGTGACGGCGGCGGTCCAGAGCGGGTAGTCGGGGGAGGGCACCAGCATCTCGTCGCCATTGTTGAGCAGCGCCTGCATCGCCATCACGATCAGCTCGCTGGCGCCATTGCCAATGTAGATGTCGTCGATATCGACCTTGCGCATCCCTTTTTGCTGGTAGTACTGCATCACCGCTTTACGGGCAGAGAAGAGCCCCTTGGAGTCGCAGTAGCCCTGGCTCAGCGGCATGTTGAGGATGACATCCTTGATGATCTCTTCCGGCGCATCAAAGCCGAACGGGGCCGGGTTGCCGATGTTGAGCTTGAGAATGCGGTGGCCTTCGTCTTCGAGACGGCGAGCCTCTTTATGCACCGGGCCGCGGATGTCATAGCAGACATCGTCGAGCTTGTGCGACTTGTCGATTGTGAACATGGTGACAGTGATTCCTTCCCCACAGGGACGCGTTGGCGAAAAAGGCGATTTTTAGTATCAAATTTCTTTTCCCCTATTCTTCACAGAATTGAATGCTAGAACAATCCTCTTTTTAGAAGAATTCCCTGATTTTTAGCCCTAAAACAGGGTTGCTAGAACGTTAAATTCAGCACGATCTTTGGTGCTAACCAAGGTTAACTAGTGAAACATGGGGAACGAATTAACAAAGCTGCCTGACTGTGTTGCAATATCCGGATCCTGTGGCACGATTGGCTTGTGTAAAAAATCGTCTTCGTCCCCCTTTTCGATGAGTTGACTGGCACTCATGGTGTCATCTTTATGTGGTTCGCTCATCGGTGTTCACTTCTGCGAGGTTTTCCCATGCAAGCACCCGTTCCAGGCCGCTATCGCCACTTCAAGGGGGGTTACTATCAAGTGCTTGCCTTGGCTCTGCATACCGAAACCCAGGAGCAGCTGGTCATTTATCAATCCGAGCAGGATGGTCAGGTCTATGCCCGACCCGTCGCCATGTTTATGGAGTGGATTGAGCATCAGGGGCAGGTTGTCAGCCGTTTTGCCCCGGCAGGAGACTGACCACGCCTCCGTTTTTATCGTTCAAGGGATGAGCACTCGAGCTAAACGGTGTCACAAGTTGTCGCATGACGCCCTTGGGTATGAGATGTGCAGCCGGCTGTCTTAATGATAAATCCCTTATCTAATCAACAAATTGTGACGAATATCACATTCAATGAGCTCTGCCTGCCGGGTTCGCAATCTGGACTCACACTCCCATAATGCTGCGCTTGTTCAAGCATGGGCCCTTCTCGGGTCTTGTTCGGTGTTATCTCAAATGGGAGAAATAATGTGAAACCTGTTGCTGCTGAGTTTATGGGCACTTTCTGGCTGGTATTGGGCGGGTGCGGCAGTGCCGTGCTTGCTGCAGCCTTCCCTCACGTCGGGATTGGTCTGCTGGGGGTCTCGCTGGCTTTCGGTCTGACCGTGCTGACCATGGCGTTTGCCATCGGCCATATCTCCGGTTGCCACCTCAATCCGGCCGTGACCGTCGGTCTGTGGGCGGGTGGCCGTTTTCCTGCATCTGGTGTACTGCCTTATATCGTGGCGCAAGTGCTGGGTGGCATTGCCGCTGCTGCCGTGCTTTACGTGATTGCCAGCGGTCAGGCCGGGTTTGATCTCTCTGCCGGTTTTGCTTCCAACGGCTACGGTGAGCACTCTCCGGGTGGTTATAGCCTGACTGCTGCACTGGTGTGTGAAGTGGTGATGACCGGTTTCTTCCTGTTCGTCATCATGGGCGCCACCGATAGCCGTGCGCCTGCCGGTTTCGCGCCGATCGCCATCGGTCTGTGCCTGACCCTGATCCACCTCGTCAGCATTCCGGTGACCAATACCTCGGTCAACCCGGCCCGCAGTACCGGTGTTGCGCTGTTTGTCGGTGACTGGGCTATCAGCCAGCTGTGGCTGTTCTGGGTTGCCCCGATTGTCGGTGCCATTCTGGGTGCGCTGGCTTATCGCCTGGTGGCGACTGAGCAGAAGTAATCATTTGCGAAACAAAGTGTGGTATCGACACGCCTGCGGGCGTGTTTTTTGTTTCTGGAGGGGCGAGAAAAGAGCATTAACCGAGGATAACCTCAGAGCCCTTTGACCTGCAGCATCTCTTTGTAGCGCAGGTGGAGGAGCTGGACGCGCTCCACATAGGCACGGGTTTCCGCATAGGGCGGGATACCGCCATGTTTTTGTACGGCGCCCGCGCCGGCGTTGTAGGCCGCGGTCGCCAGCGCCACGTTGCCGTCATACTGCTTGAGCAGTCCCGCCAGGTATTTCACCCCGCCGAAGATATTCTGCTCCGCCAGCAAGGCATTGCCGACCCCCAACTCCCGCGCTGTGGCGGGCATCAGCTGGGTCAGCCCCATCGCCCCCTTACGGGAGACCGCCAGCGGATTGAAAGCGGATTCCGCATGGATCAGCGCCCGGATCAGCGCCGGCTCAACCTGATAGGTTTTGGCGGCCGCCTTGATGGTGCTGGCATAGTCATAGAGAAACAGCCCTGTGGTCTGCCAGTTGACGCTGGATTTGGGGTCGCAGGCGAAGCAGTCGTTGAACAGCAGCAGCTCGTAATGGCCCTCTTCGGGTGCCATATCGGAGTAGCGAACCACCCCGTTTTGTTGCACCGATTTATAGACCTGGATCTGCTTCTTGCCGTTGGTGGCGACTGCCGCTGTTTGAGCGGTGTCGGGTTGTGAGGCGGGAGTGGCATCTTTGCTCGGACGCAAGGGGGAGGGAGCTGCGGTCAGGAAGATCACCTCCGCGGGGGGGGGAGTCTGGCTCCATCCGCTCAGGGGGATCAACAACATATGGCCTGCCAGCATCCATGCTTTCAACCCTAATACTCCTTCTTGTGATGACCATGTTGAGTAAAGCATCATGACGAGGGCAGAACAAGCGGCCAACAGGGGGCAAATGATCCGATTCGGTGACCGGGATCAAAGTATCCGCCGCAATAAAGGATTGTCATCATAAAGCACGGTTTTGGCAGTCGGGCGGTGGGTCATGGCCTCTTCCACCGGGTAAGCAAGCTGCCCACGACGTCCGCTTTTTTGTTGACGAAAGGCATGCTATCGTGCTGGCGTCATGTGGTCGGATTAGCGCACCGTATCTGGCACTAATAACTGATTATCAAAGGATTTGTCTGTGACAAGCAAGCTGGCGATGGAACTCACTTTCGAAGAGTACTGCGACGCCGACCTCTCCCTTATCAGGGACTATTACGAGACGACGTTTTCCCACTATGTGCCGGATCTGGCCGAGCGGATCTTTGTCGTGCGTGATGCTCACTGGCTGGTGGGGGCGGTTCGGTTGCGGGACGAGGAGGAGTTTTACCATCTGTGCGGCTTTCGCCTGTTGCCCCACTACCAGTCGCTGGGATTGGGGTCACGTCTGTTGCAGCACGCCTGCCACGGTCTGTTGGACAAACCTGTGGTCTGTCAGGCGCTGCCCTTTGAGAAGCCTTTCTATCTCAAGGCCGGGTTTGCCGATATGCCCCTCAATCAATTGAGCGGGTCGCTTTTCTCCCTCTACGAGCGGCAGCAGCAGCAGGGTTATCAGGTGGAGCTGCTGGTACGGGATACCACCCAGCCCCTCCTGAATTGAGCGGTTTAGCGGGATTTGGTCAGCAGGTGGATCTTGCCCGGTGACAGCTCCAGCCCCAGCAGATTCTCCTTCAGCCACGCCTGATCCGGATCCTTGTCGTTGAGTTTGTAGACCGGCTTGGTCTCGAGTCGCTTCTCCATGCTCTGCAGCAGCATGTTGAGCATCAGCCCGAACTTCTTCTCGGCCGCCTCCGGCTCCAGCTTGTACTCCACCAGCTTCATGTTATCGAGAAACAGCGCGCTCTGGCTCTTGTCATAGCGGGGTCTCGCCTCATAGGTCATCTGCAGGCGGGCGTCATATTCGGTATTGTCTGGCAGGGCGATTTTGAGCTTGCCCTTGCCATAGACCCGGGCGGTATCGGGGCGTTGGCGACCGATCTGGACATCGCTCTGCTCAAGCGTCACATGGGCCTTGATGATGCCCGGCAGCTCCAGCTGTTTGTCGACTTGCACCTGAGATTGCAGGTACTGGTTTATCTGTTGCTCATTGATGTCATATGAGCCTTGGCCTAGCATGGCCAGGCTGAGCAGCATAGATTGCAGGATCATGCGTGCGACCTGATAGAATGGATTTGCCTTACAGCATACCATCCCGGCCGGTTGGGGTCTGCCCACCGCGCTGTTTGTCGATTAGAAGGAGTCCCCGTTGTTTAACGGTCTGGAACACGATCTTCAACTGCTGTTTTCCCGTTTTCTGGGTTGGCTGCTACTGCTTTTTCATACCGTGATTGTCACCGGTGTGTCGTTTCGGGTGGTGATGAAACGCCGTCCCATCGGGGTGTCGCTGGCCTGGCTGGCGCTGATTTATGCCATTCCGTTTGCCGGGGTGGGCTTCTATGTGCTGTTTGGTGAAATAAAGCTGGGGCGCCGCCGTGCCGAGCGCGCCCAGGCCATGTATCGCCCTTATGCCATCTGGATCCGCCAACTGGCCCGTCTGTTCCCGCAACACTGCTGCGAAGTGGGCGCCAAGGCACAGCCGCTGCACGATCTCATCCAGGGACGGCTCGCCATGCCGATGCTCTCCGGCAACCGCATGACCTTGCTCAACAAGCCGGACTGGATCTTGCGCGAGATTGCCCAGGATATCCGTCGTTCGACGCTCTCCTGCTATCTGGAGTTCTATATCTGGCATCCGGGCGGCGATGCCGACGAGGTGTGCGAGGCGCTGATTGAAGTGGCGCAACGCGGCGTGGATTGTCGCTTGCTGCTCGATTCGGTGGGCAGCAAGCAGTTCTTCCGCTCCCACTGGCCCAAAAAGCTGCGCAAGGCGGGGGTCAAGCTGGTGGAGGTGCTGCCGGTCGGCGCCTGGCGCATTCTGTTCCAGCGTCAGGATCTGCGGATGCACCGCAAGCTGGTGGTGATCGATGACAGGGTGGGGTACACCGGCTCCATGAACATGGTGGATCCCCGTTTCTTCAAACAGGATGCCGGGGTCGGCCAGTGGGTCGACATCATGATCCGGGTGCAGGGGCCCATGGTGCCGCTGATGTGGTCGATCTTTGTCTGGGACTGGGAGATGGAGACCGGCGAGCGGCTGCTCGACAGTCTGCAGCATGAGCCGGAGGCCTGGCCCCAGACCAACTACCGCGCCCAGCTGATCCCGTCCGGCCCCTTCGTCGGCGGCGACTGCATCCAGCAGAGCCTGCTGCTGGCCATCTATCAGGCGCGCAGCCATCTTGTGCTGACGACCCCTTACTTTGTACCCGACGATCCGCTGGCGGCGGCACTCAGTTCGGCAGCGGCGCGCGGGGTGCAGGTGCAGCTGGTGTTGCCGGCACGCAACGACTCCATCATGGCCAATTACGCCTGCAACGCCTTTATGGAGGAGCTGCTGGCGGCCGGGGTGGAGATCTACCGCTACGATGCCGGTCTGCTCCATACCAAGAGCGTGCTGGTGGATGATGACTTCGCGCTGGTGGGGACGGTCAATCTGGATCGGCGCAGCCTCTGGCTCAACTTCGAGGTGACCCTGTTGGTGGACAACCCCTCGTTCGTGGCTCAGATGACCCGGCTGGTACAGGGCTATATGGCGGAAGCCACCCCGATGACCCTGGCCCAATGGCAGGCCCGCCCTTGGTACAAGAAGGCGATGGAGAACATCTTCTATCTCTTCAGCCCCTTGCTGTGATGTTGTGGCGAGCCGCAAGAAAGTGGACTCGCCATCTGATTGGACTTGCCTAGCCCCGAGTCCGCCCCGTAGAGTGCAGTGACAACTCCCTGGAGACACATGGATATATGAAAAAGATAGTGGCCCTCGCCGTGGGTGCGGCACTGGTAGGTGGTGGTCTGGCTGCGTGCTGGTACACGGGCAACAGCTTCGACAACATCATGGCGGAGCAGATCGCCAAGGTGGAGAAAGAGAGTGGGCTCGACATGCAATGGCAGCCGGGCAGCAGCAACCTTTTCACCCGTGACGGGATCCTGAAGGTCGTGGTGACGCCGGAGGAGCTGGCTGCCATCGACAGCGAGCTGGAGGGTAGTCAGCCCATCGAGCTGCAACTGGTGGTCAAGAGCCAGATCCTGCCGCTCTACATCAAGAGCCACTTCCTGCTCGATACCCATAATGGCACTCTGGCGCCGGTCTTTACCGCACTGGGCATGGAGCAGTGGGAACTCGGTCTGGAGTCGGTCACCAGTCTCTGGACCCAGGGTAACAGCAGCCGTTTCTGGGCCAATGAATTCAAGATCAAACAGGGGCTGGACGAGTTCAGCTTCCTGCCCCTGAGCGGTGAGTTCCACGGCAATCTGGAGGGGAATGGTCACCTCACCATGACCTGGCAGGGGATGACGGTCCATGAAGAGCAGAGCAAGATGGACTTGGTGCTGGCCGATCTGAAAGGGAGTGCCGACATTGCCGAGATCAGCGGTGTGCTCCTCTCGCCCCAGAGCGAGATGACCCTCTCGGCCCTCACGGTGCAACTGCCTGACAGCGTCAAGGTCGCCCTGCAGGGGATGACCACCGAGACTCAGCTGACCGGTGATGATGCCCAGACCCTCTCCAGCAGCTATCAGATGAAAATTGCCAAGCTGGATCTGGAGAACGAGACCGACACCCTGGCGGTGACCGACAGCAAGTTGGCGCTCAACCTCAACGGTCTGGATCTGGAAGGGTATCAGGGGCTGCAGGCCGCCGGTGGCAAGGGGGTTGAAGATGCCGCCATCCAGCAGGCGCTGGACAAGATGCTCAAACGTGGCGCGACCCTTGAACTGGCCGATCTCAGCGCCAAGCTCAACGGTGAGGCGGTGACCATGAAGGGGGACGTGAAGCTGGCCTCCACCTCGCTGGAGCAGCTGTTCAACAGCGACGCGGGGATGCAGGCCCTCTCCGGCGTGCTGCATGCCAGCCTCAGCGACAAGCTGGGCAAGGCGGTGCCGCAACTGGCCCCCATGCTCGATCAGCTGACCCTGATGGGTTATCTGAAGGCCGACAAGCAAGCGCTGACCTCCGAGCTGAAGCTGGAGAAGGGCGCGGTGACGGTAAACGATCTGCCGCTCTGACACTCGGCGCAGAAACAACAACGGCTCCCGCGGGAGCCGTTGTTGTTTCTGGCGTTTGCATACGGGCCGTGTGGGCGAATTACTTGAAGACCACCGTCTTGTTGCCGTAGACGAACACTCGCTCGTTCAGTACCAGCTCCAGCGCGCGGCTCAGTACCGATTTCTCCACATCCCGACCCGCCTTGGCCATGTCGTCCGCACTGAAGGCATGACCGACGTGGATCACGTCCTGTTCGACGATGGGGCCTTCATCCAGATCGTCGGTCACGAAGTGGGCGGTGGCGCCGATCAGCTTGACGCCGCGATCAAACGCCTGCCGGTAGGGGCGGGCACCGATGAAGGCGGGCAGGAAGGAGTGGTGGATGTTGAGGATCTTGCGCGGGTAGGCCTCGACGAAGCTCGGGGTCAGCACCCGCATGTACTTGGCCAGGATCACATAGTCAGGCTCATAGCTGTCGATGATGGCGCGTACCTGCTCTTCATGCTCTGTCCGGCTCAGACCCTCGTGACTGACGGTGTGGAACGGGATATCGAACTTGCCGGTGAGCTCGGCCAGGGTGTCGTAGTTGCCGATCACCGCGACGATATCCATATCCAGCGCGCCCGCATAGTTCTTCATCAGAATATCGCCGAGGCAGTGGGTCTCCTTGGTGACCAGAATGACGATGCGCTTCTTGCCCGCCTTGACCAGACGGCGCTGGGCACCGGTGGGCAGGGCATCATCGAGGTCGGCCAGCAGAGTCTCGTCGTTGAAGCGTCCCTCCAGCTCGGTACGCATAAAGAAGCGGCCATTCTCGTGATCCACAAACTCATCGTTCTTGATGATGTTGAGCTGGTGCTTATAGCAGATGTTGGTGATCTTGGCGATGAGCCCTTTGGCATCCGGGCAATCCGTGAGCAGTATTTTCTTTTCCATCTCTGTCATTTTCCGTTTGTGGTGTTGGCGCTGCTGTCTGCGCCGGCAGCGTTGTTCAGGCTCTCTTTTCGGGCCCTGTTTTTTGGTTTCGGGAACTATGCCATAAACCGATCCGCGCCATAAAGAAATTCGCCAGTCATAGCCTCTCGCGCTGGCGAGCAGGCCGCAGAGCGGGATCCCGGGCGCAATGTTGAAACGCTTTTCAGCCTGCGGGGGATTTTGGCTGGTATCTGCAACCGTTTTTCTTTAGGCTGTCTGCGCTTATTCTCAGGGCGGGGTGCAATTCCCCACCGGCGGTATCCCGATTGACTCGGGGAGCCCGCGAGCGCCCGACTTGGCTGATTGCCAGGTCGGGGTCAGCAGATCCGGTGAGATGCCGGAGCCGACGGTCATAGTCCGGATGAAAGAGGATAAGACAGACCTTGCCGCGTTGGCCCTTGTGGGCTGGCCGCTGCATGCCCATCTCTGTCTGCCTTTCCATGCCCTGATTCTGGTCCTTGTCTTGTTTAGGAGTTTTACCATGAATCAGTCTCTACTCAGTGAATTCGGTGATCCCGTTGCCCGTGTCGAAGCGGCTCTGTTTGCCTTGCGTGCCGGAGGCGGCGTGCTGGTGGCCGACGATGAAGATCGGGAGAACGAGGGCGACCTCATTTTCGCCGCCGAATCCATGACCAATGAACAGATGGCGATGATGATCCGCGAGTGCTCCGGTATCGTCTGCCTCTGCCTGCCCGACGAGCGGGTTCGCCAGCTCGAACTGCCGATGATGGTGGAGGCCAACTCCAGCCACTACCAGACCGCCTTTACCGTGACCATCGAAGCGGCGCAGGGGGTCACGACCGGTGTCTCGGCGGCTGATCGCATCACCACTATCCGTGCAGCCATCGCAGACGGCGCCAAACCGGGTGATCTGCATCGCCCGGGTCATGTTTTCCCGTTGCGTGCGCGAACCGGTGGGGTGCTTACCCGCCGTGGTCATACCGAAGCGACGGTCGATCTGATGCTGCTGGCTGGTCTCAAACCGTTTGGTGTGTTGTGTGAATTGACCAAAGAAGATGGCTCGATGGCGCGTCTGCCAGACCTTGTTGCGTTCGGTCGCAAGCACCAGATGCCGGTGCTGACCATCGAGGATCTGGTGCAATATCGTCAATTGTCGTCAGAACGTACAGCCTGAGCCTCATACGAAATTGTAATAAGGCAAAAATTTGGTTAACCTTTGTCCGTGCCCCCACCACACGGCACTCATTTTTTAGACGAATCTGGACAAAAACTGTCCATTCAAAAAAAAATGAGGGTTTTAATGCATTTATCTGTGGTGGGGACTATGCAAAGTAGGATTTTTTTGTGCCATAATCACGCCGCTTGCTAAACGTCTGGCGAGTTCAAGGGAGCTTTAAAAATGAAAAAATTGTTGTTGGTAGGTGTTGTTGGTCTGTCCGCTCTGCTGGGCGGTTGTGCAAACACCAGCGAACTGGAAACTTCCGTTCAGAATCTGTCTAACAAAGTTGACCAACTGGCTCAAGATGTTAGCGCAGTTCGTGCTGATCAGTCCAAAATCGCTGCTGATGTTGCCGAAGCCAAGCAAGAAGCTATGCGTGCTAACCAGCGCATCGACAACATGGCTACTTCCTACAAGAAGTAATCCATGCGAAAAAAATGGCGCAGTTTTGCGCCATTTTTTTTTGCCTGAAATTCACCGTATCTCCACTATTCCCACAGCACCTTATTCCCACAATATCTTCTTCGTACTTGACCCATGAGGTCATGCCGGTCTCCCGGCACTCCCCCATCATTACCAGCCAGTTCGATTCCGCTCAGTAGAGCAGACTATAGAGTTTGCGACGGTAGCTCTGCGCCGCCGGTGTGCTGCCCATGGTCGCCAGAATATCGAGATAGGTCTTTCTGGCATCGCCGAATGCCAAATCCCGCTTGAGGATCTCCAGCAGCAGTCCCAACGCCTCTTCCTGACGACCAGCCTGGTTGTATTGCACCGCCAGCTCCTGAGCCAGGGCAAAATCATCAGGCTGTTCAGCATGGCGGGCTTCCAGCGCGCGCAGCTCCGGGCTGTCTGCCGCTTGCAGGGCCAGCGCCAGTCGTGAGCTCAGGGTATGGAAGTGGCCATCCTGCGCCGCCATCGGGATGGTGCCGAGGCGCTCCTGCGCTTCATCCAGCAGGTTGAGGTCGAGCGCAGCTTGAATGAGCCACAGGCTGATGTCGTGACGTTCAGGAGCCAGCTGGTGTGCCTTGGTCAGATGGGCATAGGCGATGCTGGGCTGCTCGTCAGCCAGTGCTTGTTGCCCCTTGGCCAGCAACTCTTCCTCTTCTTTGGGGGCGAAGGCGGCGAAATACTGGCGCAGGGTGGCTTCATCCTGCGGCCCTTCGATGATCCCCTGTTCGTCAGGGCGACCCTGATGGAACAGCACCAGCGCCGGCAGGGCGCGCAGGCCGAGCTGACTGGCCAGCGGCTGCAACTGGGGATCGTTCATATCCACCTTGGCCAGGGTGACCTGCTCATTGGCGGGCCCAACCAGTGATTCGATCAGCGGTGTCATCCCCTGACACTCCGGCATCTGCGGAGCATGGAAATAGATGACGACCGGCTTCTTCATGGACGCATCGATAAGTTCAGCGTGAAAATTCTGGGGAGTAATGTCGACGATCATGAGTTGGACTCTTCAGAAATGGTGTTGAGTAACATGGGGTTAAGCGAGTGGCAATTCAAGCGCTCATCCAGCCGGTAAAAGGTCACAGGGGCTGCCGCCGCTGCGAGGCTGAGCCAGCCGCTGGCAAAGGGCCAATCCTGTACCTGATAAGGGGTGTCATCGAGCCGGTTGTCGAGTCGCCATCCTTCCTTCGGGAGAAATCGCACCTTCTCCAGCCCCGCCGCTATGCCGCCACCGTGGGCTTTCAGTACCGCCTCCTTGCGTGACCAGAGCCGGTAGAAGGCGCTCTCCTGCTCTTGAGCAGGCTGTGCGCAGAGCCACTCATATTCACTCTGTGCATAAAAGCGGCGGGCCAGGGGGAGGGGATGCCGCCGCCGTTTGCCCAGTTCTATATCCACTCCAAGCGGCCCCTGCGGGCAGAGCGCCAGCACCAGCCAGCTGCCACTGTGGCTCAGATTGAACTGCCAAGCATCATCATGCAGTCGGGGCTTGCCGTGGGGGCCGTTGCAAAATTGCAGACTGGCGGCGGGTTGTTGCAGCCGCTCGGCCAATAGCTGGCGCAGCAGGGCGCGGCTCACCAGATATTCCTGACGCCGTTCAGGATGGGTCATGGCTTGCCAGATATGCTGCTCATCGGTTGACAGCCATTCAGGCAATTGAGCAAGCAGCTCCTGGCATACCCTGGCCGGTTTTAACAAAAAAAGATCGGTTTTGATCATGATTTTTCACTTTAAAAAGGTGCTGAAGCAGGGATAAAAGCCAGTTATCTATGAGGCCCAAGGCTCTTTTTGCGATTGTATATTGTTTGGGCATGCTCACATTAATTATGAAAAATCGTGCATTTCCTTGCAAAAATGTGAGCTTGATAGGGATTTTCACTTGCCTCGATAGAATTCTTGGATATAGTCGGGTGCTGTTGCCTTATAAATTGCCCTTTGGGGCCGTATTTTAACAAGATTTACTATTTAGCGGGGATAAAGGATTGCGCCACCTGATGCTACTGCTGGTCGCGCTCGGAATGGTGGGTTGTGCCTCGGCACCCCAACCCGAGGTCGCGAGCAAGATCGAAGTTTCCATGGTTGAACCTGTCATCGAACCGGAAGCTTCCCAGACACCCGATGTGAATGAAATCCTGACTGTATATAAAGAGTGGCGTGGTGTTCCGTACCGGATGGGTGGCAGCAGCCAGCGTGGTATTGACTGTTCCGCCTTTGCCCGTGAAGTGTTCCGCAATGCCGTCGGTATCGAATTACCCCGCGATACCCGTTCCCAAGTCCATGAAGGGACGCGCGTTTCCAAGCAGGATCTGGTCGAGGGTGATCTGGTCTTCTTCAAAATCAATCGTCGTCTCAACCACGTTGGTATCTATGTCGGCAATGGCGAATTCATCCACGCTTCGACCCGCGCCGGTGTGACGCGCTCCAAACTGGATAGCCAATACTGGCGCAACAAGTTCTGGCAAGCTCGCCGGATCGATATCTGAGTCAGGCTGGACAAACGGCTCGCAGTACGGACTGTTTTTCCAACCTCACTTGAACCGGGCTCGATAGCCCGGTTTTTTATTGCCCTCGTTTAGACTTTCCCGAGTCAAATCACTATAGTGTGGGCCCGTTTTCTTCGGCAGGCTCAGCATGAAACCCCGCATCCCATCAGCCGGTGGCCCCAAGTCGGGCGACCGTAAATCCGGACTTCACTCCCGTAATCGCCATCAGGCGGGTTACGACTTTGAGGCGCTTTGCCTGCGAACTCCCGAATTGGCCGCTCATGTCTTTATCAATGACTACGGCACCCGCACCATCGATTTTGCCAATCCCGATGCAGTGAAGACCCTCAATCGCGCCCTGCTGGCCCATCACTACGGGATTGCCCACTGGGACTTGCCTGCCGGTTACCTCTGCCCGCCTATCCCGGGACGGGTGGACTACCTGCACTGGGCGGCCGACCTGTTGGCCGAGAGCGCAGGCCAGCTCCCTACCGGCAAGGGGGTGAGGGTGCTGGATATCGGGGTGGGGGCAAACTGCATCTATCCGCTGCTGGGTGCCCGCGAATATGGCTGGCGTTTTGTCGGATCGGATATCGATCCGGTCTCGGTCAAGGCGGCCACCCTGCTGGCCAGGAGCAACGGACTCGGCAACCAGATTGAGTGTCGTCTGCAGGGCAATCCCAACCATGTGTTTCGCGGCATCATAGGGCCAAAGGAGCGCTTCGCTCTGACGCTGTGCAATCCGCCGTTCCATGCGTCGCTGAAGGAGGCGAGCAAGGGGACGGAGCGCAAGCTGCGCAATCTGGGCAAGGAGGTGACAGGCGCCCCTGTGCTTAATTTTGGCGGCCAGAAGGCCGAGCTCTGGTGCGAAGGGGGCGAGGCGGCGTTTCTGGCCAACATGATTGCTCAGAGCAAGGAGTTTGCCACTCAGTGTCTCTGGTTCAGCTCGCTGGTGTCGAAAAAAGAGAATCTGCCGGGGGCGAAAAAGGCGTTGAGCCGGGTGGGGGCGCGTCAGGTTCGGGTGATCGACATGGCACAGGGCAACAAGGTGAGCCGGATCCTCGCCTGGTCCTTTCTGGATGAAGTGGGATTGCGTAGCGGCTGGTCGAGCGCGCGCTGACTCCCCACCACAAGGCCCGATGAGGGCCTTTTTTCATGATGAGCCCCGCGAATTTCCCCTGCTGGCGGCATCTTTGGCAATCGATTTCCTCATTGGCAGATCGTGCTGGTTTAGATGATGTAAGTAGTTACTTCCGCCTTGGTACAGGTGTACGCCGAGATTTTTTTGCACTTACAGCTGAAACTTTAATAAAATAGGACTGGTTAGACCTCTTTACAGGCATTGAATCAAATAGGGATCGGTAGATGAAAGTTGTCGATTTTCTGAAGCGCAAGCGCGAAATTCTGGCGCAGCACCCCTTTGAGCTCAAGGATTGGCTCTCTCCGGCGATCCGCGACTACTGGCGTGAGTTTCAGCAAAAGGCACATCTTCACCCTTTGCTGGGGCGTGTGCTGGACTTGCAAGCCGAGTCCCAGAACGAGCAGCAACAGGATGCAGCAACCGTGGCACAAGTAGCCAACGGTCAGCCTGCCGTGGCTCAGGAACCCGCTGTTGAGCTGGGGGCCGAGGCGGCCGAGCTCTATGCCGCCCTGCAGGCCCGCATTGGTGAAGAGACCCATGTCGGCGAGTGGCTGCACGTCAGCCAGCAGATGATCGATCAGTTTGCTGCCGTGACCGGGGATCACCAGTGGATCCACACCGATCCGGAGCGTGCGGCCGCCGAGTCGCCTTTCAAGACCACCATCGCCCACGGCTTCCTGACCCTGGCGCTGCTGCCGCAGTTGACCGGCTCGGTCGATGAGGCCACCCCCGAGTTCCCGACCGCCCGCATGGTGGTGAACTTCGGGCTGGATCAGGTACGCTTCCCGTATCCCATCAAGGTGGACAGCAACATCCGCGCCCGCACCAAGCTGGCCCGGGTCACCCCCATCAAGGGTGGGCTGGAGCTGCTCAAAGAGATCAAGGTGGAGATCGAAGGGATCCGCCGCCCGGGTTGCGTCATCGAGTCGGTGACCCGCATCTACTTCTGAGCCCCCTCATCGGCATGAATGGTGAAACGGGCCCGCTGTCGTGTGCAACGAACAGCGGGCCCGTTTTTTTGCCTGTTTGTTGAAAGGGTTGAGGCGTCAGCCATCGCGCGCCGACCCTAGCTTGATATGACTCACAAAACGGTGCGCCGTGCAGTTAGCCAGCTCTCATTTTGGCGAGTTGGCCGCGTGAGGCGATAGCATGTTATGCCACTATTGGCTTCTTACTCCCGATCCTGGAGACAATAGTGCCCATCAATAACAAGATTATTCTGCCACTGCTGCTGAGCCTCGCCATCCTGTTGATCCCGACCCACTGGATCCCGCTGGAGGGGATCACCGTCATCGAGCAGCGGGTCGTGGCCATTTTCGTGTTGGCCGCCCTCTGCTGGATCCTGGAGCCCATCCCTATCTTTGCTACCTCGGTGCTGATCATCGTGCTGGAGCTGCTGCTGCTCTCCGACAAGGGGCTCTGGTTCATGACTGCCGACAAGGCAGAGCCGGGCTTTGGTGAGCTGCTCAAGTCCACCGAGGTGATGGCGACCTTTGCCTCGCCGGTTATCATGCTGTTTCTCGGCGGTTTTTTCCTCGCCATTGCGGCGACCAAATACCAACTGGACGTCAATCTGGCGCGGGTGTTGCTGCGCCCGTTTGGTCAGGATCCCCGGATCGTCATGCTGGGGCTGATGTTGATCACCGCCACCTTCTCCATGTTTATGAGCAATACCGCCACCACCGCCATGATGCTGGCCATCCTTACCCCTGTGCTGGCGGCGTTTCCCGACAAGGACCCGGCCAAAATCGGCTTTGTGCTGGCCATTCCGCTGGCGGCCAACCTCGGGGGGATCGGCACTCCCATCGGCACTCCGCCCAACGCAGTGGCCCTCAAATACCTGACCGGCGAGCATGCCATCTCGTTCGGTCAGTGGATGGGATTTGCGGTGCCCTTTGTGGTATTGCTGTTGCTGCTTGGCTGGTTTCTGCTGGGGAGCTTCTTCCCGAGCACTCTAAAGCGGATGGATCTCAAGATTGAGGGGCGCTTTATGCAGACCCCTCGCGCCTGGGTGGTCTACCTCACCTTTATCACCACCATAGTGCTCTGGCTACTGGGGGATCTGCATGGCATGAGCTCCTACGTGGTCGCCATGATCCCGGTAGCGGTGTTCCTGACCACCGGCATCATCACCAAGGACGATCTGCACAAGATCTCCCTCGACGTGCTCTGGCTGGTATCGGGCGGTATCGCGCTGGGGCTGGCGCTGGAGGACTCCGGGTTGGCCGAGCGGCTCATCACCCATATTCCGTTCCACGAATACTCCACGCTGGCGGTGCTGGTCGGCGCCTGTCTGCTGGCAGTGGTGATGGCCAACTTTATGTCCAATACAGCAACCGCCAATCTGCTGCTGCCACTGGTGGCGGCACTGGCGGTCAGCATGCCGGAGCTGGCCGAGTGGGGTGGCAGTCACACCCTGATCCTGGCGGTCACCATTTCGGTTTCGCTCGGGATGTCGTTGCCCATCAGTACCCCCCCCAATGCGCTGGCCCACGCCACCGGTCTGGTGGAGAGCCACCAGATGGTGCGCATCGGCGTCATCATGGGATTGGTCGGCACACTGCTGGCGATGGTATGGATCTACCAGATTGCCGCTTGGGGGCTGATCTAGCGAGCCTGTCAGCCTGAAGCAAAGAGGAGCCGATTTGGCTCCTCTTTGCGTGTTGGGGTGGGGGGCTAGAAACTGGCGCCAAGGCTGAGCAGGTGTCTTAGTTCGCTTTCCCGGGGTTCCGGGCTGCCTGTGTCAACAAGGATGTCAGCATCTTCCCAATCCAGCTCACTCGACCAGGAGAGGCGCAGATGGTCGTTGAAGTAGTAGCGCAATCCTATGCTGCCTTTCAGATCCTGATTACGGGTGAAATAGGGGGAGGCTTGTGCCAGATATTTCAGATAGCGCCCCTGGCTGAACAGCTCCATTTTCTCCTGCCAGAGGGAGAAAGGTTGGCGATAATCCCAGTTAAAACCGGCGAAGGGGTAGTCAATGACCCGTTCACCCAGAAAAATCTTGGGAACCTCGCTATCTTCACGGAAGTAGAGTCGGCTTAATCCCCCTTGGGCCATCAGCTCCAGTCGGCGGCGTTTGTCGTTCCAGAAGCGGTAGCCAGGCCCCGAGCCATAGTCCATGTAGAGATAGCGATCTTTATCCAGCATGTCATATTCGGCATCGAGTGAGGTGCGCAAGAACCACTGCTGGTTGAAGAAGTAGTCCAGCGTAGGGTTGAGCTGATAATCATGGCTGTCGGTGACGTTGTCAGCGGTCTCATAGGTATATTCACCGGAGAAGCTGTAACGCCAGTCCAGATTGGCCAGCTCGCTTTTCCACTTGAGGTTGACGTTGTTGGTCTGCTTGTCATTCTGTTTGAGTTTGACATTGAGATCGCCGCTGCCGGTCCAGAGCCAGGCGTTGCGTTCATCCTGGTCATCCTCGAACAGCTTGAGCCCACCCTTTGCCGTTGCCTTGGGTTTGTCCTCTTTATCGATGCGCCAGCGTTTGATGGCCTCCCGCTGGACGGTGACTGCGCCGCTGTAGGGCAGGGCGATGCGCACCGACTGTTCGGTCACCTCCTCGATGTTGCCGGTCAGACGGTCGCCATTGCTCATCCAGAGGATGTCCTTGGCCCACAAGGAGTGACAGGCCAACAGGAGTAGGAGGGGCAGGAATTTCATGAGGTAAGGTGACTCCGGTGCGACTCGGGCGCTGCTGACTTAACCACTGACAAGCTGGCTGCTGATGGGGCGGGGCAGGCCATTTTTGCTCTCCAGCGCCGCCGTCACCTCATCCTGCATCACATCAGGTGCGCTGATAAAGCTCTCTATGGCCGGTGATAGCATCAGCGGGGCGCCATTTTCAAGCTCCTCTTCGGTGCGGGAGAGCGGGGAGTGTACCTCCAGCCAGCGGCGACCATCCGGTTCGATGGCTACCTTGACCGGTTGATTGATGACCCGTACCGACGTGCCGATCGGCACAATCTTGAACAGGGCTTCGATATCGTCAGGTCGCAGCCGGATGCAGCCTGCACTTACCCGCAGGCCAACGCCAAAATCCTTGTTGGTGCCGTGGATCAGGTAGTCGCGCTTGCCATAGCCAAGGCGCATGGCGAACTTGCCGAGGGGATTCTCCGGGCCGGGGGGCACCACGGCGGGCAGGGTGATCCCTTTTTGCTCCAGCCAGGATTTGCGCACCATGGGGCCGGGCACCCAGGTCGGGTTGGGATTCTTCTCGATGACGGTGGTGGTCATCTCCGGAGTCTCGCGGCCGATATCACCAATCCCGATGGGCAGCACGATGACCTCGTTTTTCCCTTTGGGGAAGTAGTAGAGGCGCAGTTCGGGCAGATTGATGACGATCCCCTCGCGAGGCACATCAGGCAGCAGCATCTGGGTGGGCAGCGTCAAGCGGGTGCCCGGCTTGGGTAAATAGGGGTCTACACCCGGATTTGCTTCAAGCAGCGCCAAAAATCCAATTTGTGTATTTTTGCCAACCAGCTCCAGATGCTCATTCTGCTGGATGATGTAATCCTCCAGCTCACCGATGAGGCGACTCCCGGCAGGTGGCAGCGGGTAGCGTTTGGCCTCTGCCGGCGCGGCGCAAAGCAGGATGGCTGCCAGCAGCATGGAAAGGGCAGGCGTTATGGAGAGGGGCATGAGTTTTGGCAATCGCATAAGGAGATCCATCAGTTCAATCGGGGCGGAACATCATCAACACAGCCGCCAGAATGGCGCGATTGTTCCTCAATCAGCCCATGATTACCAGCTTGCCGCGCACCTGTAATGATGTGGGGATACATAGGAAACCGGCCAAAATCGGCATCACCCATAAATTTGAGCGCCAAGCAGGAAAAAGAGGCGCCTCATGGCAATGGGGGAATATCACGACGTGGATAATGGCCAGGTGTGCGAGCGGGTTAATGTCGGGTGGATGCAGGGTGGCCTAGCAACGCGAACAGCACGCGCCGCATTGTGAGCCTGCTCTCAGATATCTGATTCAGCCATTTGATATCTAAGAAATTTTTATTGCATCCTCGGCCCAGCTTGGGTAAAAATCTCTCTCCACGGAGAGATGCCGGAGTGGCCGAACGGGATTGACTCGAAATCAATTGTGGCAGCAATGCCACCCAGGGTTCGAATCCCTGTCTCTCCGCCACATACCAAGCCCAACCTGTTTAGCAGGTTGGGCTTTTTCTTTTGGTGATGTGCTGAGGAATTATCTGGCTGACTGTGTATCTGTGGTCATCGAGCCGGATTAATGCTGTTGGATGCTCGCCGTGCCTGCCAGGAGTGCAGGCGCTGCTGCGCCCCGATGATGAAGACAAAAAAGACCGGTACGAAGAAGATGGCCAGCAGGGTGCCGCTGATCATGCCGCCAAACACGCCGGTGCCGATGGCGTGCTGGGTCTCCGCGCTGGCGCCACTGGCGAGCATCAAGGGCACCACCCCGAGGGTGAAGGCCAGCGAGGTCATCAGAATGGGGCGCAGGCGCAGGCGGGCAGCAGTAACAGCCGCATCAAGCAGCGAGCGTCCTTCACTGTGCAACTGGCGCGCAAACTCCACGATGAGGATGGCGTTCTTGGCCGACAGACCGATGATGGTGATCATGCCCACCTTGAAGAAGACGTCATTGGGCATGCCGCGCAGCATCACGGCCGCGACAGCACCGAGCAGGCCCAGCGGCACCACCAGCATCACCGAGAGCGGGATCGACCAGCTCTCGTAGAGTGCCGCCAGCACCAGGAAGACCACCAGCGCCGACAACAGCATCAGCAGGGGGGCCTGCTCGGCCGACTGGCGCTCTTGCAACGACTGTCCCGTCCAGGCCAATGCGAAGCCTGGCGGCAATTGCGCCACCACACGCTCCATCTCCGCCATCGCCGCTCCGCTGGAGATGCCGGGCGCTGCCCCCCCGGCAATACGCACGGCAGGGAAGCCATCGAAGCGCATCATCTGTTGCGGCGATTCGCGCCATTCCGGTGTCACTACCTCCCGCAGGGGGACCATGCCGCCGCTGGCATTGCGCACCCGCAGGCCGAGCACATCATCGAGCTGCATGCGCGCCGACGCGTCGGCCTGCAGAATGACCTGCTGCATATGCCCGCCGTTGGGGAAGTCGTTGACGTAGAGCGACCCCATTGCGGCCGACAGGGTACTGCTCACGCTGGCGAACGAGAGTCCCATGGCTTCGGCCTTCTGTCGGTTGATCTCGAGGTGAATGCTCTCGCCGGGAGGCAGATTGTCGGGATACACATCACTGACTACCTGGCTTTTGGCGGCCAGTTCCAGCAGTTGGGCCTGGGCGGCCAGCAGCGCGGCATCTCCCCGGTTGGCCCTGTCTTGCAGGAACAGGGTGAAGCCGGAGGCGGTGCCCAGCTCGTCGATGGCGGGTGGCAGCAGGCTCATTACCGTGCCTTCAGGAATGTTTGCCATGGCTGCTTGTGCCAGATCTGCCTCTTCGGCTGCCGTGGCGCCATGACGCTGATCCCAATCTTTGAGCATGGTGAAGGCCATGGCCGCATTGGGGCCTGCGCCGGAGAAGCTGAAGCCCTGCACCACCAGGTTGGTGTCCAGCGCCTCGCGAGAGGCGACGTGAGCCTCGAAGGCCTTGACCACCTCAAGAGTACGCTCGCTGGTGGCGCCGGTCGGCAGCTGGATGGAGGTCATGAAGTAGCCCTGATCCTCGTCCGGCAGGAAAGAGGAGGGCTGCTGGGCGGCGGCGATGGCCAGCACGGCGCAGAGGGCGGCAAAGGTTGCCATCATCCGTCCGCTGCGCCCGACCAGCCGGGTTACCCGCGCACCGTAGCCTGCAGTGAACCGCTCGAAACCCCGGTTGAAGGCACCGAAGAAGCCGCGCTTCTCATGATGATCCGGACTGACCGGACGCAGCAGGGTGGCGCAGAGCGCAGGCGTCAGGGTCAGGGCGAGGAAGGCCGAAATCAGGATCGACACCGCCATCGACAGGGTGAACTGCTGGTAGATGACCCCCACTGAGCCGCTGCCAAACGCCATGGGGAGGAACACCGCCGTGAGCACCAGGGTGATGCCGATCACCGCCCCGGTGATCTCCTTCATGGCTTGCGACGTCGCCTCCCGGGGCGACAGCCCCCGGGTGGCCATCAGGCGCTCGACGTTCTCCACCACCACGATGGCGTCGTCGACGATGATGCCGATGGCCAGCACCATGCCGAACATGGTGAGGGAGTTGATCGAAAAACCGGCCAGCAGCATCACCGCGAAGGTGCCAAGCAGAGCGATGGGGGCGACGATGGCCGGGATCAGGGTGTAGCGCAGGTTCTGCAGGAAGAGAAACATCACCATAAACACCAGCACCATGGCTTCCAGCAGGGTGTGGATCACCTTTTCGATGGAGACCTTGACGAAGGGGGCCGAGTCAAACGGGATCGAATAGGCCATGCCCGCCGGCAGGGTGGGAGCGAGCTGGGCGAGACGGGTGCGCACCGCATCGGCGGTACGCACGGCGTTGGCGCCGGGGGAGAGCTGGATGGCGGCGCTGGTGGCGGCTACCCCGTTCTCGCGGTTGGAAAAGGCGTAGGATTGCGCCCCCAGCTCGACCCGGGCGACATCACCCAGCACCAGCTTGGCGCCATCACCACCGGCTCGCAGCACGATGGCGGCGAATGCCTCGGGGGTCGTCAGCTGCCCCTGAACCGTGAGGGGAACCGTCAGGCGCTGCCCCGGCAGGGAGGGTTCGTCACCGAGGCGCCCCGGGGCAATCTGGATATTCTGCTGCTCGATGGCCTGCGCCACCTCGCCGATGGTCAGCCCGTAGGCGGCGAGTTTGGCCGGATCTACCCAGATGCGCATGGCCTGCTCGGCGCCGAACAGCTGCACTCGTCCTACCCCGTCGATGCGGCGCAGCTCCTGCACAATATTGCGTGCCATGTAGTCGTTGAGGGCAACTTCATCGAAGCGGCCATCCGGTGAGGTCATGCCGACCATCATCAGAAAGCCGGATGAGGCGGACTCCACCTGCAGGCCGGTTTGCCGCACCGCTTGTGGCAAGCGAGGCTCGACCGCCTTGATGCGGTTTTGCACGTCCATCTGGGCCAGCTCCGGATCGGTGCCCGGCTTGAAGGTGGCAGTGATCTGCGCGCTGCCCGAGGCGTCCACCGACGACTCGAAGTAGAGCAGGTTCTTCACTCCCGACAGCTCGCGCTCAATAAGGTTCACCACCGCATCGTTCAGGGTCTGCGGTGTGGCGCCCGGATAGGTGGCATAGAGGGTCACCGACACCGGCGCCACCGAGGGATAGCGGGAGATGGGGAGCTCGGGGATGGCGATGACCCCTGCCAGCACGATGAACAGGGCGATCACCCAGGCAAACACCGGGCGATGGATAAAAAACTGCGGCATGGATAACTCTCCGATTCAGCGAATGCCACCGTCAGCCGGTTGGCTGACAGCGGGTGGTTGCCAGGGGGAAGCTGTGACCTGAACCCCCGGGGTCAGACGGTCGATCCCTTCGATCACCACCTGTTGCCCGGCACTGAGCCCGGACGCGATGCGGTACTGGCCATTCACCAGTTCTGCGGTATTAACCGGAACCAGCTGTGCCTGCCCCTGGCCATCCAACACCCACACGCTGGTCTGACCCGATGTGCGAACTACCGCCTGCTGGGGCACGGTCAGGGCGTTGGCATAGCGGGCACGGGGGATGCGCGCCTGCACATAGAGGCCGGGCAACAGCCGCCGCTCAGGGTTATCCACCAGCACCCGCAGCAGCACGTCGCCGGTCCCGGCATCGACCTCGATGCCGGAGAAGAGGATGCGCCCCTGCATTCCCAGCGGTGTGCCATTGCTACCGAGGATCTCTACCGCCAGTTCCGGTGCCGTTGAGCCAGCTTGCTGGCGCAGGGATTCCAGCACCGAGGCCGGTTGGCGCACATCGACGTAGACCTGATCAATCTGCTGGATCCGGGCCATGGGGGTGGCATCGGTGGGCGACACCAGGGCCCCTTCACTCACCAGCGCCTGATCGATGCGCCCGGCGATGGGGGCCTCCACGCTGGCAAATTGCAGGTTCAGCTGGTGCCGGGCCAGAGTCGCCTTGGCCTGGGCTACATCGGCAGCCGCCTGATCCCGCTGGGAGACCGCATCGTCATAGGTCTGGCGGCTGATGGCGTCGGTGCGCAGCAGCGGCTGCAGGCGCTCAATCTGGATGCGGGCGCGAGCCAGCACGGCCTCGGCCCGTTGCAATGCGGCGGCGGCGCTGTCGACATCGGCCTTGAAGGGGGCCGGGTTTATCTGGAACAGCACTGTGCCTGTGCTGATCTCGGCGCCCTGCTCGAACAGGCGGCGCTGTACGATGCCGCTAATCTGGGCGCGAATGTCGGCGCTGCGCAGTGCCGCCACCCGGGCGGGCAGATCCTCGCTGATGACCAGCTCCCGACCAGTCAGAGTCAGCACCGATACCTGAGGAAGGGCGGGTGCCTCCTGCTCTTGCGGCGCGACATCGCAACCCGCCAACCCGAATGCGGCAATGACGGCGAGCAGGGCGCCCGCATACCGCTGTTTGACAAACATCATCCACTCACCTCGTTAAACCGTCTCTCCGGTGTGATGTGACCGGAGAGTGCATCGAGCGGCCATTATGGCGAGGGGCTATTGCGAATGATTCGAGGCTTTGTGGAGAATCCATGGAGGCGATGATAAAGTTCAACGCCACCTTTTTTCGAGTCCGACTATGTCCCATCTCAATGCTTCCGCCAGCCCGGCGGGCCAGTCACTGGTACTGATTGCAGAGGATGAAGCCGAGATCGCCGACATCCTCGCCGCTTACCTGCAACGTCATGGCTTGCGCTCCCTGCACGCCGCCGATGGCCGTGAAGCGCTGGCCATGCATCAGGCATTCAAACCCGATCTCCTGCTGCTGGATGTGCAGATGCCGCAACTGGATGGCTGGCAGGTGCTCAGCGAGATCCGGGCGCGCGGCGATACGCCGGTGATCATGCTGACCGCCCTCGATCAGGATCTCGACAAGCTGATGGGGCTGCGCATGGGGGCGGATGACTATGTGGTCAAACCCTTCAATCCGGCCGAAGTGGTGGCGCGAGTGCAGGCCGTGCTCAGGCGCACCCGAGCCGTAAAGCCTGCCACGGCGAACGTGTTGCGGGTCGGCCAGTTTCAGATCGATCTGGAGAGCCACGAGGCCAGCATTTTCCGCGATGACCAGCAGCAGGTGCTGGAGCTGACCCTGACCGAGTTCAAGTTGCTCGCCTCTTTGATGCGGGCGCCGAAACGGGTGTTCAGTCGCGCCGAACTGCTGACTCACTGCTTGCCGGAGGGGGATACCCAGGAGCGCACTGTGGATAGCCACATCAGCAAGTTGCGCAAAAAACTGGAGACACACGGCATTCAGGGGGTCCCCGCCAGTGTCTGGGGCGTTGGCTATCGCTTCGGGGGCGATGCATGAAATCGGCGCCCGGCCTTCGCAGGCAGATCATCCGCTCTCTGGGCTTGATGACGCTTGGTATCATCTCCCTCGCGGTGATCGGCACCTATGTGTTTTATGGTATCGCCGTGGCGTTTGTGCCGGGCAGCATCTCCGAGACCTGGGTGCCCTCCAGAGTCGAGATGTTATGGATCGGCTCCACCATTCTCATTGCATTGGGGATGGCGCTGTACGTGGCGGTGCGCCTCTCTCGCCGCATCCTGACTCCCCTCAACTCGGTGGCAACCAGCCTGCGCGAGGTGGCCGAGGGCAAACTCGATGCCCGTGTGCCGGAGGATGAGCAGGCGATCGGGGAGACGGCGCAGCTGGTGCGCGACTTCAATACCATGGCCGAGCGGCTGCAGAGCATGACCCGCGAGCGGGAGTTCTGGAATGCCGCCATCGCCCACGAATTGCGCACTCCGGTGACCATTTTGCGCGGCCGCTTGCAGGGGCTGGCCGAAGGGGTATTTCCTCCCAGTAGCGAACTCTTCGAGGGGTTGCTGCGTCAGGTGGAGGGGCTAAATCACCTGATCGAGGATTTGCGGGTATTGAGCCTCAACGACAGCGGCCATCTGGAGTTGCAGCGGACCGAGGTCAGGCTGGCCGACGAGCTTGCCGTGGTGCTTGAGGCATTTGCCAGCCCTCTGGCGGCGAGCGGATTTGTGTTGCAGCGGGAGCTCGATAGCGAACTTCATGTCTGCTGCGATCTGTTTCGCATCCGTCAGGCCCTGATGGCGATGTTGGAAAATGCCCAGAAGCACGCGCTGCCGGGGTTGCTGACTGTGCGGCTGCATCGCTCGGAGAGTGTGTGCGTCCTGAGTGTGGAAGATGAGGGACCAGGCATCAGCGAGGAGATCGCCGCCTGTATCTTCGATGCGTTTCGTCGGGGAGATCCGTCACGCTCGCGCAAGAGCGGCGGCAGTGGACTCGGACTCGCCGTGGTCAAGGCGATTGCCGAGGCTCACGGCGGCAGTGCGGTTTGCCAAGCTACCGGGCGGGGAGGGAGCCGATTCGTGCTCTCCTGGCCCATCTCGGCCATGTCCGGTTGCCCTGAAACCTAGCCTGCGGGCGGCAGGTTCTGATGAAGCTATACAGCTGACAGCTGACAGCTGCCAGCACAGGGGCGTTCGACAAGCGACCGTCATAGGGTTTTCTACCGCTTGTGCCGGGTGAGCAGGAGGGGTTGGGACATGGCTCATTTGGCGCGAAATCATGGTTTTTTGCCGCTAAAAATTGAAACCGTTTTCAGAAATCCTTTTCAACTGTGATCCGCTTCAAAGCTTTTTCGGGCGCCAACCTCTAGCATTGGCTCCACGAATTAGGGGCTAGCGCTCCCGATTTTCCCGCTGTGGGAGGTAACCGGATGATCCGGCTATTTCCTTCGTTACTTTCGACGGTCATCATGGATGGCCGTTTTTTTTTGAGTTATTTCACGGTAAAGGGTCGAGCCGCTGGCGCTTTACCGTTAAAATTCCGCTTTTGCACTTGCCCGTGAGTCTTGATGTCTGCGTCCACCCTCTCTTCGGATAGTTATGCCCTGCTCGCCACCCTGCAATTGCAGCGCGTTGCCAGTACCCGTTTGCTGCAAGAACAACTGGCGATAGGCCATGCCCTGATCGATAAACTGACCCGATTGCAGGATGCGGGGCTGGTCAGATTGCGCGGGGAGCAGCAGTGGAGCCTGACTGCCGAGGGGACGCTGGCGCTGATCCTGGGGGTGCGTGCCGGTCTCTGCCCGGCACCGGACTGGAGCCGGGTGTCCTCATTGACCGGGCAGGATCTTACCCATGCGGTGGTGCGCGAGCTCTGCCGCGGCAAGGCGGGGGAGATCCCCACCTATTTCTCGGCCAGCGATCTGCTGACCCTGCTCGATACCCCGGACGCTCACCAGTTGTTGGCGGGCTCCAGCCCCGCCTGGCAGCAAATGTTGCTGGAGCACTTCTCGCTGCAACTCTTGCTCGATGCCCCCTATGAAGAGCGCTGGCCGCTGGCCAATGCGCTGGTGCGCTGCGCCCCCGAGGTGCAGGCCCGGGCCAAAGCGTTCGAAGCGGAGTGGCGCTGGCTCTGCGGGGATGGCGAGAGCACATCGCCAACCGGCGAGGACAAGGATGCCGCCCCCGGCTGGCCAGCCCTGCAGGCGCTGGCCCAGCAGAGCCAGAGCGGCCCGCTTGGCGAGCGACTGCTCACCGCGCTGGGCCAGTGGCAGGCAACCGATGAGGGTGAAGCGGGCCAGTGGCCACGTTCATTCAGCGCCCTGCTCTGGCTTGGCTGGTTGCAGCAGGCCGATCCCGTCATCGCCAGCGAACAGCGCAAGAAGTGGCAGCGCAGTCTGACTGGCCAGTTCCCCCTGCTTGCCGACTTGCTCAGCCAGTGGGCGGGCGATCGCCACGGTCAGGCGGTCGGCCTGTTCGATACCCTGCAGCTGCCGGTGGAGGAGCTCCACTGGGGCTATCTCTGGCTCGATCTCTGCGCGCTGGCCCGTCACGGTGCCCAGAGCCCGCAGGTGGCCATGTTGCACAAGTGGGATCTCTCCCATTTGCTCGATGCCGAGCCCCATCATCGCCTGATGGCCTTTTGTCAGGATCTGCTGCGTATCTTGTTGGGCGAGGCGGCCAAAGGGGCGCCCCTGTGCCAACTGCGCGGCAGTGAGGAGAGTGCGCAAGAGGGCAGTGATGAGCAGGATGATGACGGGGACGAGGATAAAACCGCGGCCTCTGCCAGCTGGCTCAACTGGCTGCAGGGGCTGGGACGCTCGAGTGGCGTACGCAAGCCGCAGGAGCGGTTGGTGTGGCTGCTCCATGCCGACGGCCCCGAGCTGGAGTGCAAGATCCAGAAGCTCAGTACCAAGGGGGAGTGGACCGCCGGTCGCCGGGTCGATCCGGCCTTGCTCTCCACCCAGTATGCCGCCATGCTCGACGAGCATGACTGGGCACTGGTTCGCACCCTGCCACGGGTGATGGGACGACTGCCGCGGGATGTCTGGGCGCCGCTGGCCGATCACCCCCGCTTGTTCAACGCCAAGGGGCAGAAGCTGCAACTGGCCATCAGTGCCCCCCTGCTGCAGGTGGTGGCCACCGAACAGGGGATGAGCGCGCAGCTCTGCCCCGATGCGGCCGCCCGCGGGGCCCATATCATGCCGCTGGCGCAGGATCTGTGGCAGCTCATCCTCACCCCGCAGCCGCTGCTCGACCGCTTGCCAGCGCTCGAATCCATCCCGCTGCTGCCCGCCGAGGGGCTGGCCGAGCTGCAACGCACCCTGGACGCCATTCCCGAGCTGCCCTGGCACAGTCAGGTTGCGGGGCTTAGCGGCAACGCCGAACTGGCTCCCTGGCCGGGCATTCCTTCGGTGCAACTGGATTGGCAGGATGGTCAGCTGTCGGTCAAGCTGGTGACCCGCTTTGAGGATCTGCCGCCCCAGCCACTTGGCAAGGGGGAGGCGATCGTACGGCAGGGGATCAAGGCGTACCACTACTGGCAGCGGGATCTCGCGGCCGAGAAGCTGCAGGCCCAGCTACTGCGCAATCAACTCCCCATCGGCCTGCCCGGCAGCGAGTGGCTGCTGCAGGGGGAACAGGCGCTGGCGCTGGTCAATGCCCTGCCCGAGCTGGTGGATGCCGGTGTGGTCATTCACTGGCATCAGGACAGCGCCCGCCTCAAGAGCCTCGATGAAGCGGCTCTGAGCCTGCGCATCGAGCGGCGGCAGGACTGGTTCCAGGTCGAAGGGGCGCTGGCCCTCGATGAGCATCAGATCCTCGATTTGCGCCTGATCCTGCGTCAGCTGACCCCGGGTCAGCGCACCGTTCAGCTCGACGAGAAGACCAGCCTGATGCTGAGCGACAAGCTGGTAGAGCGGCTCACCATGCTGGGGGCCATGCTCGATGAAGAGCAGCGCATCAACAACAAACTGGCCTATCCCCTGACCCGTCTGCTCTCTGTCATTACCACCGAAGGGGATGCGGCGTGGCAATCCCTGCAGCAGGAGTGGCAGCAGGAGGTCGAGTGCCCGGACGAGCTGCTCACCTCCCTGCGGGACTATCAGAAAGAGGGGGTGCGCTGGATGGCGACCCTGGCTCATCACGGTTTTGGTGCCTGTCTGGCCGATGACATGGGTCTGGGCAAGACGCTGCAGGCGCTGATTGTGCTGCGGATGCGCCAGCACCTTGGCCCTGCGCTGGTGGTGGTGCCCAAGTCAGTGGTCACCAACTGGCAGGAGGAGGTGGCCCGTTTCGCCCCCGAGCTGGAGGTGGTGATCTTTGACAATCCCGCCGAGCGCGAGCGCATTATTCGCGATGCCAAAGCGGGGCAGGTGATCATCATCAACTACGGTATGCTCGGCAGTCTGGCGGAGGCGCTCAAGGGGCGTCGCTGGCCCTCCATGGTGCTCGATGAGGCCCAACAGATCAAAAACGCCGGTACCCAGCGCGCCAAGCTGTTGTTCCAGCTCGACGGCGATTTTCGCCTCGCCCTCTCCGGCACCCCCATCGAGAACCATCTGGGGGAGCTGTGGAGCCTCTTCACCTTTATCAACCCGGGGCTGCTCGGCAGCCTTGGCGAGTTCAAGCGTCGCTTTGGCAAGGCGGTCAAGGATCCCCAGCACATGGCGCTGCTGCGGGCGGTGATCAGCCCCTTTATCCTGCGTCGTCTCAAGCAGCAGGTGTTGACTGAGCTGCCGGACAAGACCGAGATCATTCACCACATCAGCCTCTCCCCCGAAGAGCGCCAGCTCTACGAGGCGACCCGGCGGGAAGTGGTGCAGCAGGTGCAAAGCGCCGATGGTCGCGCCCTGATGCATGTGCTGAGTGGCCTGACCCGGCTGCGCCGTCTCTGCTGCTCGCCGGAGCTGGTGATGCCCGAGTGGTCGCAGACCAGCAGCAAGCTTGATGAGGCGATGGCCCTGCTGGAAGAGGCGATCGACGGCGGTCATCGGGTGCTGGTGTTCAGCCAGTTTGTCGATCTGCTGAGCCTGTTGCGGGCCCGCATCGAGCAGAAATCCTGGGATTACTGCTATCTGGATGGGGGCTGCTCCGCCAAGTCCCGTCAGGACTCCATCCTGCGTTTTCGTCACGAGGAGGTGCCGCTGTTCCTCATCAGCCTCAAGGCAGGGGGGACCGGCCTCAACCTCACCCAGGCCGATACCGTGCTGCACCTCGATCCCTGGTGGAACCCGGCGGTGGAAGATCAGGCGAGCGATCGGGCGCACCGGATGGGCCAGACCCAGCCGGTGACCGTGTACCGGCTGGTGTGCGAGCAGACGGTGGAGGAGAAGATCGTCGCTCTGCACGACGAGAAGCGGGCGCTGGCCGATGGCCTGCTGAGCGGCCAGTCCGAGGTGCGCGGGCTGGATGTGGAGAGCCTGCGGGCCCTGCTGATGGGCTGATTGGCGACGCCGCCTTACATACCGTCTATCGATACAGAAAAGGGGAGAACATCCAGAGATGTTCTCCCCTTTTTCGTTTGGGATGCAGATGCGGGAGGCGCCATTTATCGCGGCAAGGCGGCCCGGTTATCCCTGAACCAACTATCCCTGATCCAGTCACCCCTGATAGAGATAGAGGTGCAGCCGCTCGATGATGGGCTCACCGCCAATCTTGCGATCTCGCCGCGCCTGACGGCTCTTGGGGGGATAGTTGCCCAGATGGGTGACCGCGGGCGGGGTATCCGAGCAGAGCAGCAGAGGCAGGCTCGCCTTGATCTGCTGCTTGCGCGGGGTGCGCTCCAGCCAGAGCAGGTTGATCATCGGGTGGGTCTTGACCGGGCGGCGGATCCGCAGCTCGGCATCGGCCGGCAGGCGGCGAATGTCGTACACCTCCTGATCCACCATCTTGCTCCACTCCTCGTTGTTGGAGAGGGCCGGTATGTAGCGGCGGCTGCGCTCCAGCATCTCAAGCACCTGTTCGCGACTGAGGCGATTGATGGTCTGCTTGTCAGCCCAGGTAAAGCCGAGGGATTGCAGCTCCCCCGCCAGCAGGGTCAGTTTGCGGTAGACCTGCAGGGTGATCACCCCGGGCAGGGCGGTATGTACCAGCTCGAACTTCTCGTCACGTCCCCCCGCCTGCTGCACCAGCGCCTTGAAATCGAGCTTGCGCTGATTGATCTCCTCAACCAGAGGCTGGATCAACGGAGCGGCGGCGGCAGGAAAGCGCAACCAGCCGGGCAGCCGGTGAGTCGCCTTGGTGGAGCAGCCAGGGCGGGCGCTGTGATCCCGATAGGCGGCGAGGGTGGCCGCCAGCGCGGCTTCACCGTTGAGATAGCCCACCTCAATTTGCTCGATCGGGTCGTGCTCTTCCCCCTGCGCAACCGGAGGGAGGGGATAGACATGAGCCTCCTGCAGGTCGAGCTGACCAAGCAGATCGGCCAGCTGGTTGAGAGCGCCTTCAATGGCGGCCATCTGTTGACGCAGGGCGGCGGTCGGGGTAAAGGTATCCATCGATGATCCTGTGGTCTGACCCGCTGTTGACGACATCAGGTATGACATCGCTGCGGGGAGCAAAACTACTGTATAAATAAACATACCAGCATGCGATAGGAGTGCCAAGAGGCACTTTGAGGAGGGGGCAATGTGCGCCTCTGAATGGGGATGTGGTGATGGTTTTATTTATGTTTCAGGGTGTTAAATAAAGATCACCACAAGATCATCAAATTAACAATCATGTGTAACTCCGCTGTTGCCAGCTGTTCACACCTTGTCCACCTCTGCATATGTAAAGCAGTAAAATGCATATATAGATGGGTGCCATGCAGCACAATATGCTGTGCAACTCTGTTGGCCAGCCGTTAAAATAATTATTTGTTTAAAATCAAAGCATTAAAATTAAATCCTGCCGTGTTTAGACATTAGATTTACTAATGTAATGTATCAAAATTCGTCAATTGAGTCGGCCCTGCTCCCTGACTAAGCTTTGCGCATCAAATAAAGCCCAGTGCGTAAACAAATATTCAGAGGAGCCACATCATGGCCAACATGACTTATACCGAAACCGGTTACCAGCATTCCAGCCAATTGAATCTGGTTGCTCGCGTTAAAATGACCGTTCTGACCTGGCTGGAGCGCAGCCGCAGCCGTCGCCAGCTCTCCGAGCTGCCCGAGTACCTGCTCAAAGACATCGGCCTGAACGAAGCTGACCGTTATCAAGAGACCACCAAGCCGTTCTGGCGTGGTTGATCAGCCGGGCATGGATGCCTTGTTTTTCTACTGAGTCGTTTGCTGTTCTGCCCCGTGGCGCCCGGCCGCCAAGTCTGTCATTTTCTGCTTTAAATCCCCCGTTTTCCCCCTGTTATTTGTTGGTCCTTTTTCCTCTCCTCTTTATTCCATATAGCTACTGTCATTGCTGTCATCGTTCGATTGTTATCACACTTGTATCGTTAATGTTTGAATTTGTTTAAAAATTGATTTTATGCTGCAACGCCTTGCGTATAATCCGGCCATAGTATTCCAGCGCAAGAGGGTGAGACGGATGATTCCCCAGCACGATTTTTTGGCCTTGACCCGCAGCCATGAGTGGCAGCTTGAGCCCTTTGAATTTACCCTGCCCGATGGTGCGCGGGTCAGCGTCTGGGATACGGGCGTACTCTGTCTGGAGCCTGCCAGCGGCGCGGGCGGCCAGCCGGGAGGGCGCAAGGATATCGTCCTCTCCTGCGGCATCCACGGCAACGAGACCGCCCCCATCGAGATCTGCAACCAGCTGCTGAGCCGTCTGCTCTCAGGCGAGCTGAGCGCCCGTCATCGGGTGCTGTTCCTGTTTGGCAATCCGGCGGCGATGAATCTGGGATTGCGGGAGGTGGAGGAGAACATGAACCGGCTCTTCTCCGGAGCCCACAGCAAGGGAGAGGGGCTCTGCAATCGGGAGCGGATCCGCGCCATGCGCCTCGAGCAGTATGTGAGCCGCTTCTTTGCCGATCCGGCTCGTCCCCGTTACCACTACGACCTGCACACCGCCATTCGCGGTTCGCGCCACGAGAAGTTTGCCGTCTACCCCTTCCCCCACGAGCGGCCCCACTGCCGCGAGCAGGTGCAGTTCCTCGGCGCCTGCGGGGTGCGTACTATTCTGCTCTCCGCCAGCCCGACCACGACCTTCAGCTACTACAGCTCCCGCCAGCATGGTGCCCACGCCTTTACGGTGGAGTTGGGCAAGGTGCGCCCGTTTGGCGAGAACGATATGACCCGCTTTATCGAAACCCGCCAAGCGCTGCAAGAGCTGGTCACTCAGGATGAGGTGGCGCTGGAGCCGTGGCGGGCGGATGATTTCACCCTGTTTGCCATCGATCGGGTGATCACCAAAAAATCGGCGGACTTTCGCTTCCTGTTTGCCAGCGATGTCGACAACTTCACCGAATTTCCGCAAGGGTTCGTGCTGGCCGAGGATGGCGAGCTTCGCTACACGGTCGAGAAGCCGCGTGAGGCGGTGGTCTTCCCCAATGCCAACGTGGCGATTGGTCAGCGCACCGTGCTGATGGTGGTGCCGACAAGGCTTTGGGAATAGCGGTGATAGTTTTGCCTGCAGAGCGGTGATGCATCCGCAGGCGGCGCCAAGCCATTGTTTTAGTCGGTGGCTCAGACACAGCAGCGGTTAGCCGCAGTAATAAAAAATGGGGCCAGTCAGATGACTGGCCCCATTTTTTATCGGGTTCAAGTGGTGTGGCTTAGCTGTTGTTCTTCACAAACAGGGTCAGCTCCTGGCCGGGCTTGAGGTAATCCCCTTTATCCAGCTGGTTCCAGCGCATCACATCATTGATGGCCACCTGGAAGCGAGCCGCAATGGAGGAGATGGAGTCGCCACGGCGAACCTGATACACCATCGATTTGTCGCTCTTCTTCCCTTGCTTGGGATAGACCACCAGCTTCATGCCTGGCTTGAGCGCCGACTTGGCAGTCAGACCATTCCACCTGGCGAGCTCTTCGTGGGAGACGCCGTGTGCCTGGCTGATGCTCCACAGGTTGTCACCCGAGCGCACCTTGTAACTGACCTTGGCCTTCTGGCTGCTGCCACGGCTTGCCAACTGCTGCGGTTTGCTGGCAGAGCTGGCCTTGCTGCTGACCTGACCGTGGGTCGGGATCACCAGTTGCTGACCGCGACGCAGGTTATTGCTGCGCAGATTGTTGGCCAGCTTCAGCTCGTTCACGCTGACGCCATGATTCTGGGCGATGCGCGACAGGGTATCGCCACTGGTGACCTGATAGGAGCGGGTACGAATACGCTCGCTCTTGGGCAGATCGGCCAGTGCCAGCTCCAGAGTATCGGCATATTCTACCGGTACCAGCAGGCGGTAAGGGCCACGGGGCGACATCACGCCACGGCTCAGGGCCGGATTGACCTCCTTGAGCTGTGAGGTGCGCAGACCTGCCAGTTGGGCGGCCACGTTCAGATCGATTTGGCTGCCGGTCTCCACCACTCGCAGCTTCGGCTCGTTGGCTAGCACCGGCAACTGGATATTGTACTTGTCCGCATTGCTGATCATGTCAGCCATGGCGAGGATCTTGGGCACATACATCCGGGTTTCGCGGGGCAGATCGAGCGACCAGTAGTCGGTCGGTTTGCCTGCGCGCTGGTTACGCTGGATGGCGTTGCGCACCCGTCCTTCACCGGCATTGTAGGCGGCCAGCGTTTGCAGCCAGTCACCGTCAAAGAAGCGGTTCAGGTATTCCAGATAGTCGAGCGCCGCATTGGTGGAGGCCAGCACATCGCGCCGTCCGTCATACCAGTTGTCGTGGCGCAGACCGAAGTTTCTGCCTGTCGCTGGCACAAACTGCCAGAGTCCGACGGCATTGCTGCGGGATCGGGCATGAGGATCAAACATGCTTTCGATCATCGGGACAGTAATAAGCTCCATTGGCAGCTCACGCCGTTCAATCTCCTCTACCATCAGATAGAGGTAGGGTTCAGCCCGGCTGGCAATGGTCGCCAGATGCTTATCATTGCGCAACAGCCACTCACGTTGCTGGCGGATGCGCGGATTGTCCGGAGTTTCCAGTTGCATATCATCGCTGATACGCACCCACAGATTGTCCGTCTCTTCCATTTCATCCAGTTGTTCATCGCCAAACAGGAAATGGGAAGAGTGTTTTTTATGCGCTTTTTTCTTGACCTGGGGGGACTTGATCGGCTCGATTGCCGTTAGCGCCCGGTCATCCTGATGGCTCAGGTTTTGGCAGCCGCTGAGCAACAGCGCTGCCAATAAGGCCGTTCGTACCTTCATCTCGTTCCGGTCATTTTTGGGAAAAACAGCCCGCATCATAAGGGGCAATGGCCCCCTGATCAAGGTTTGTTCAAAAAACGTCCTTCCACTGACGCAAGATGGTGAAGGTATCTACCGGATTTTCCACGCATTTTAGCCCCTTCTTTTCAGCAGAAAATTTTACCGAATCGAGCTCGCAGCGCAGAAAAACATTAAACTTGCGTTCATCCTCCAGCCGGGTGGGCAGGCTTGGCAGCCCTTGTTGCCGCAGTTTGCTGATCAGTCCGATCTGATCACGGATCGCCGGATTGTCCGGTTCAACTGCATAGGCAAAGCGCAGGTTGGAGAGTGTGTACTCATGGGCGCAGTAGATCAGGGTCTCGTCGGGCAGGGCGGCAAGGCGCTGTAAAGAGTGGTACATCTGTTCCGGCGTCCCTTCAAACAGGCGGCCACAACCGGCCGAGAAGAGGGTATCGCCACAAAAGAGCATGCCGTTACCATAGTAAGCGATATGGCCACGGGTGTGCCCGGGCACATGGATTACCTCGAGGGCGAGGCCGTGCCAGTTGATCTGATCACCATCTTCGAGCCACTGGCCATGATGATCCGGCATGGGGTCAAGTTTGGGGCCATACAGTCTCGCGTGGGGGAAGTGCTCGAGCAATGTGCTGACGCCTCCCACATGGTCATGATGGTGGTGGGTGAGCAAGATGGCATCAAGCACGAGATCCAGTGCCGAGAGCCGCTCCAGCACGGGGGCGGCATCGCCCGGATCGACAACCAGACAGTGATTTTCGTGTCTAATCAACCAGATGTAATTGTCATTAAAGGCTGGAACTGTGATCACTGGATACATGAGTCTGCTTCTCTTTAGGGAGGGTATCTTATATAACAGGATGGCGTTCGAAACCGCGAGTTGAACCCTATTATGCAGGTGGCACGTACCGAACAACAAATCGAGATCCCGACCAGCTGGTCAGCGCTGCCTATGGGTGACTGGGTGGCGGCCGAGATCCAGGAGCGGCTCGACAGCTGGTGCCCCAACTTGTTCGGGTATCACTTGCTCAAGGTCGGAGCCCTGAGCGCCGAGCTCTCCTGCAAATGTTCATCCATTCGTCATCAGGTGGGTGTCGCGCCTGAGGGACGACTGCTGGACATCTATGGCGATCCCCTCGAGCTGCCGGTGCGAACCGGCAGCGTCGATGCCTGTCTGCTGGCTCACTGCCTCGATTTCTCCGCCGATCCCCATCAGGTATTGCGTGAAGCCGAAAGGGTGCTGACCGATGATGGCTGGCTCATCATCAGTGGTTACAATCCGGTGAGTCTGGTGGGAGTTGGCCACTGTATCCCTTTTTTACGGCGCAAGTTGCCCTGGTCTGCTCGGATGTTTACCCCTGGGCGGGTGACGGACTGGCTGCATCTGCTGGGATGCGAGGTGATGTTCGACGAGCGCTTTGGCTATTCATTTATGGGGAAACAGAGCTGGCACAGCTGGTGGCGGGAGAGTGTGGGGCGGGACTATTGCAGGGCATTTGCGTCGGTATACGTGATTGCGGCCCGTAAACGGCGCTTTCCATTGATCCCGGTGCGGCGGCGCTGGCAACTGCCAAAGTCCCTCGCCACACCGGGAATGGCCCGTCAGGGCTGGTAGCCGGTATCTTCGGCCAGATCCTTGCCACAGGCGGCATCTCTGGCCAGCTCGTCGCACCGTTCGTTCTCCGGATGGCCGGAGTGACCCTTCACCCAGAGCCACTCAATCTGGTGGCGACCCACTTCCGCATCCAGCTCCTTCCAGAGATCGACGTTCTTGACCGGTTGCCGGTTGGCGGTCATCCACCCTTTCTTCTTCCAGCCGATGATCCACTGGGTGATCCCCTGGCGGACATACTGGCTGTCGGTAGTGAGGCGTACCTTGCACGGTTCGTTGAGGGTGCGCAGCCCCATGATGGCGGCCATCAGCTCCATCCGGTTATTGGTGGTCAACTTGAATCCGGCGGAAATCTCTTTGCGGTGCTTGCCGTAGACCATGACGGCCCCGTAACCACCCGGGCCCGGATTGCCGAGGCAGGAGCCGTCGGTATAGACATCAATCTGTTTTAACATGAGCAATCAATCTGTTTTAACATGAGGCTTGGGGTAAACTAGCGAGTAATTAAAGCCGAAGTTTGACATAGATTGGATCATGAACACACCCCAACTGAATCGCCAGATCATTCTGGATACTGAAACCACAGGTATGAATACGGCGGGTGGCCCTGTCTATCTGGGGCACCGCATTATCGAAATCGGCTGTGTGGAGGTGATCAACCGCAAGCTGACCGGTAACCACTATCACGTCTATATCAAGCCTGATCGTCTGGTCGACCCGGAAGCGATCCAGGTGCACGGTATTACCGACGAGTTCCTGCGTGACAAACCGTCGTTCAGCCAGATTGCCGACGAATTCCTCGACTTCATCCGCGGCGCCGAACTGATCGCTCACAACGCACCGTTTGACGTGAGCTTCATGGACTACGAGTTCAGCAAGCTCGGACTCAACTTCAAGACGGCGGATATCTGCACCATCACAGATACCCTGGCGATGGCGCGGGATCTCTTCCCCGGCAAGCGCAACAACCTGGATGTGCTGTGCGATCGTTACGGTATCGACAACTCCCACCGTACCCTGCACGGGGCTTTGCTCGATGCGGAGATCCTGGCGGACGTCTACCTGCTGATGACCGGCGGCCAGACCAAACTCAATCTGGCCACCGAGAGCAACGAAAACGAAAGCAATCAGGACACCAGCATTCGCCGGTTAGAGAGCAACCGACCCGCCCTCAAGGTGGTGCGTGCCAGCACCGAGGTTCAGGCCCTGCACGAGGCGAGACTGGACCTGGTACAGAAGAAAGGAGGAAGTTGTCTGTGGCGGCAATGAGCAAGTGGTATGCCGGTCTGCTGCTATTGCTCTCGCTGGGGGCGACGGCGACCGAGGTATTTGCCCCTTCCGATATTCCGCTGCTGGATAACCGCTTTCGCATCGATTACGGGGTGAAGGAGATCACCTTCATCATCAAGCGCAAGCCGGGCACCCCGTCCGTGATCCTGGTTCGCCCCGATGGCAGCAAGCTTTACGTGGGCAAGGTCAAACCCGCAGATGTGGGTTGGCTGGCGCTGCCGGAGCATGATCTCATTACCCTGCGCAATCCCATGCCGGGCCCCTGGCAGGCGATTGGCGAGGTGGATCCCGACAACCGGGTGCGCATTCTCTCCGATATCCGGCTCGATATCGCCGCCCTGCCGATGCAGCTCTATCAGGGGGAGGTGGTCAAGCTCAAGGCGTGGTTGCTGATCAATGGTCAGCCGCCGAAAGATAAATACTATCTCTCTGATCTTGGCATGACCGTCAAGCTGCAATCGTTCAGCGATGCCGATAAGAAAGAGGTCGTGCTGGATCAAGTACTTGGCCACTATCGCGATGATGGCAAGGGGCTCGACGAAGTGCCGGGCGATGGCATCATGACGGCGGAGGTGACGCTGCAGGATATTCCCGGTGGCAAGTACCGCGCCATGTTCAGCACGGGCAATGAGGTGTTTGTCCGTGCCCGTTATCAGGATGTTCTGCTTTACCCCTATCCGTTCAGCTATAACTTGTCGCCGCCTTCGGATGAGCTGGGTGCCAAGCTCTCACTGCTAATCGACCGTGATGAGCTGGATCCTGCTTCCGTGGTTGTCAAGGGGAGTGTGACCAGCAATGTGGGCGGCCTCTACGAGTTCAGCGAGACCGCCAGCGACCCCAAGCTTGATATCGATCTCTCCAACATCAAGGAGGTCGGCCAGCATGAGGTGAAAGCAACCCTCTATGGCACCACTCGCCTCGGCCGTGAGCTGAAAATCGAGTTGCCGGTTAAAACCTTCAATGTATTCCCGCCACCGCCGCCTCCTGTAGAGGTGGTGTCGGCCGCCGCACCGGCCTCCAGTGCCGAAGCGACCCATGAAGCCCCGGCAGAGGAGGAAATGGGCTGGTTGATCTGGGCATTGGCAGGTGGTGGTGTGCTGCTGGCGGTCTTGGGTGTGGTCGGGTTTGTGGTGATACAAAAACGGCGTGCCCTGAAGCGTGCTCTGGCCGCTGCGCAGGCCGAGAATCAGCAAGCCGGACAACCTACTGCCAAGCTGGATCTCAATCTGCCAGAGCAGTAACCCTCGTACTGAAGTGGCGTGATGCCAGATATAGAAAACCGCCCTGATAAGCAGGGCGGTTTTTTTGAATTCATAAACAGAACAAGCTGGCTATCAGTGTTCGCCGATATAGACATCCTTGTTCTGCTCGCGGATCTCGAGGAACTTGTCCAGATTGGCCATCATCAGCTCGACCAGCTGGGGGTCGAAATGCTGCCCCTTCTCCTCTTCAATCAGGGCCAGCACCTTGTCCAGCGGCCACGCCTTCTTGTAGCAGCGATCCGAACCCAGGGCATCGAACACGTCAGCCAGCGCCACAATCCGCCCCTCCAGCGGAATATCGGCCCCCTTCAAACCGCGGGGATAGCCACTGCCATTCCACTTCTCATGGTGATTGCCAGCGATGGTGGCCCCAATCTGAAACAGCGCCAGATCGCTGCCGGAGAGCATATCCTGCCCGAGCTGGGCGTGGGTTTTCATGATCTCCCACTCTTCCGGTGTCAGCTTGCCCGGCTTGTGCAAGATGGCATCGGGAATTCCCACCTTGCCAATGTCATGGAGCGGCGAGGCGCGTTTCACCAGCTCGCTCTGCTCTTCGCTCATGCCCATCAGGTGGCAGAATTGTTCGGTATAGAGCGCGACCCGTTTGACGTGCAGCCCTGACTCTTTTGAACGGGTTTCGACCAGTTCGCCGATGCGATAGATGATCTCCCGCTGGTTGTCGGCGATCACCTCATTGAGCCGGATATTCTCCAGCGCCACTATGATGTTTTCGGTAAACAGCGTCAGCAGACTGGTATCGATCTGGCTGAGCTGGCGGGTGGTCTCGATGTGGAACAGCAGGTGGTGGCGCGGATTCTGACAGTAGAGCACCATCTGGGTGGCGTTATAGACGTTGCTGCGCTTGCTCATAGCCTGGCGCAGGATCTCCGGCGCTTCTGTGAGGAGCATGGCGGGATGGCCGGGGAGCAGGGGCTCCAATACTTGATCCTTCACCTCATAGGCGTATTGCTTGACGTCGTATATCTGGGTTTCCCCCAGATGGAGCAGGGCGCTGAGCTGCTCCTGGGCGCCTTCGACAAACTGGCGCAAGGCCCGTTTCTCAAAGATCCCCTTGGAGGCTTCGATGACTTTTTCCAGCCCCTGACGGTTACTCTCCAGGGTGCGGATATCCCGATAGGATCGAAGGCTGGCCCGCAGCAGGGTGCGCAGCTTCTGGGAGGTGAGCTCGGTTTTATCCTTGTAGTCGTTGATGTCGTAGTTGGTGACCACGTCATCTTCCGGCGCCTGGCCGGGTTGGCCGGTACGCAACACGATGCGTACCATCTTGTTTTGCAGATCTTCACGGACATATTTGACGACATCAAGGCCAGCGTGGTCGACCTCCATCACCACGTCCAGCAGCAACAGAGCAACGTCCGGGGTGGTGGCCAGCAACTCTTTGGCCTGTGCCGCGGAATAGGCATGCAGAAAATCGATGGGGCGATTGTCAAACTCGAATTTGTTCAAGGTGATTTTGGTGATGCGATGCACTTCAGGCTCATCGTCAACAATCATCACCTTCCAGCCCGCTTGCTGTGCGTCGGGGAGGGAGAGATCGTCATCATCAATAATCAGGATCTGGTCATCCATCATACAATCCTGTTTGGCATCCTGTGCTTACATTAACTGCTTCACTAAGGATAGGAAACTTATTGGGAAATAAAATTTGATCTCGAAAAACTATGGTCGAAATAAGCAAATGGAACCCTTTGTAACTGTGGCGTTGTCCGGCTGCTTTCTTTCCCAATCATGGAGCTAGCGTGCATAAAGCCTATGTCTGGATTGGGGTGTGGACGCCAGTGGTTGGGGATGTTTGAATCCAGCTTGTAGCTATTAGACGAGAGATATTCTTATTTGATAGTGATTCCTATTTGTGTGTAGCATGGGCGACACACTCAACGAGGAGCCCCATCGTGTCCCCATCTCTGCCTCCCAATCGTCCCCGTCTGCTGACTGTCAAAGCCATCACCCAGATCACCCCCCATTTGCGTCGCATCACCTTTGGTTGCAGCGAGTTGGCTGACTATCCCTTTACCTGCGGTGGGGCCCATATCAAGGTGATGCTGGCCCAGCCCCATCAGGTAGAGCCGGTGCTGCCTGCCATGACCCCGAGCGGCCCGCGCTGGAGTGACCCGGCTGACAAGCCGGTGATCCGCACCTACACCATCCGCGCGTTTCGCCGTGATGAGCAGGAAATTGATATCGACTTCGTGCTGCACGGTGACGGCGGGCCCGCCAGCGCCTTTGCTACCCATGCCAAGCCGGGAGAGAAGGTGATCCTCTCCGGGCCGGGTGGTCCCAACCCCATGCTGCAACCGGCCGATCACTACTGTCTGGTAGGGGATCTCACCGCCTTGCCCGCCATCATGGCGATGTGTGAGGTGATGCCTGCCGATGCCAGAGGGGAAATTGCGATTCTGGTGCCGGATCAGGCCGATGCTCAGCCGTTGACACTACCGGTCGGGGTGCGCTGTCACTGGTTTGTCGGCGAGCCCGAGTCCAGCGGCCTGCTGGAGCATGTGATTGCTCTGCCGCTGGTGCGTGATGGTGGCTTCTTCTGGCTGGGTGGGGAAGAGGCGCTGGTGCTGCCGCTGCGCCGCCATTTTCGTTCCGTGCTCGAGGTGGATCGTCAGTCGCTCTACGCCGTGCCGTACTGGCGCCGGGGCAAGAGTGAAGAGGCCTATCACCAGACCCGTCACGATGTGATGGATAATTAAGCGGATGCGAAAGAATACCTGATTCACCCTTGCAAATAAAAATGATTTGCATTTAGTATTGCGCCGTCCGGGTATTCGTCCGGGCGGCGTTTTTATTTCCGTTGACACAAGAGTGCCCTGTTTTCACGTCGGTTTGGCTGCATGTTGTCAGACCCAACGCAAGGAGTCGTAAAGGGTGGTTAAGTACCAGACCCGTCTGTTCTGGCTGGCATTGTTCCTTCTCTGCACGCTGTTTTGCCTCTCGCTGGCCACCGGGGCCGGCGTCTATGGTGCCCGCGAGGTATTCGGGTATCTGACGCACAATCCCCTGTGGGTCAGTGACGAGAAGCTCGCCATGGTGCTCAATACCTTGCGACTGCCGCGCACCCTCTGTGCCATGGTGGTCGGCGCCTCTTTATCTCTGGCTGCCTCCTTGTTGCAGAGTGCGACCCGCAACCCGCTGGCGGAGCCCGGCCTGCTCGGGGTCAACGCTGGGGCCGTCTTTGCGCTGGTGGTGGGGCTCACCTGGTTTGGGGTGGAGTCCGCTTACGGCTATCTGCTCTGGGCCGGACTCGGTGCGCTGCTCGGCAACGTGATTGTGCTGGGGCTTGGCATGATGATTGGCCGCTCCAACCCCCTCAAGCTGATTCTGGTCGGGGTGGCGCTCTCGGCCACCTTCGGCGGTCTCTCCAGCTTTTTGCTGCTCTCCAACAAGATGGTGCTGGAGCAGTACCGCTTCTGGAACCTCGGCTCCCTGTCGGCGGCCAATCTCGATGCCATCATCGCCGTGCTGCCCTTCGTGCTGGCGGCGTTTGTCATCACCTTGCTGCTCTGTCGCCAGCTGACCCTGATGCAGATGGGGGACAGTCAGGCCCAGGCGCTGGGGATCCGCCCAAACCGGGTGCGAATTGGCGTGCTGTTGGCCGCCACCCTGTTTACCGCCAGTGCCATTGCCATCGCCGGTCCCATCGGCTTTGTCGGCTTTCTGGCCGCCTACTGTGGCCGACTGGTAGAGCCGGTTAGGTTGTCGGTGCAGGTCTGTTTCTCCGCCCTGTTCGGCATGCTGTTTCTGCTGTTGGCCGACATTCTGGCGCGCTGGCTGATCCAGCCGTTCGAGCTGCCCAATGGCGTCATTCTGGCCCTGATCGGTGCACCTGTGCTGATCGCCATTGTTCATCGCGGGGGCTTTCGTACCCTGCTGACCGTCAAGTGAGGGGCTGATGCGCACACCTACCGATATGCTCTGCCTGCGGGCCGGCAACCGCTCTTTGCTGGTCCATCTGCCGAGCTGGCGCTGGCTGGCTCTGCTGGCCATGGCGCTGCTGGCACTTGCTCTGCTGGCCCTGAGTGTTGGCGGCGGCAAGCTTGGCTTGGCCGGGGTGGTCAACACCCTGCTGGGGGAGGGGACGCGGCTTGAGCAGCTCACCCTGTTCAAGATCCGGCTGCCGCGCATTCTTGGGGTCATGGTGGCGGGTGCCGCCATGGGGCTCTCCGGCTGTCTGGTGCAGACGCTGGTTCGCAACCGGCTGGCCACACCCGACATGGTGGGGGTCAACAACGGGGCCTCTCTGGCCATCATCATCTTCTCCCTCTATCTGACCGTGGGCAGCTGGCCCTGGTGGGCTGCCCCCATCGGCGCTATCTTCGCGGCGCTGGTGCTCTATGCCCTCTGCCGCAAACCGGGTGAGCAGGGCTATCTGTTCGTGGTGATCGGTATCGGCCTCTCCGAGCTGTTCGAGGCGCTCGGCCAGTTTGTGATGTCCACTCAGGCCCTGCTGCACCTGAGCTCCCTCTATCTGTGGAATATGGGCAGCTTTATCGCCGTGGGTTACAGCACCATCACCCCCATCGCCATCCTGTTGCTGCTGCTCTGCCCCTGGATCGTCTATCTCTCCCGCGCGCTGGCGGTGCTGCGCTTTGGTCCCGAGATGGCCAGAGGGCTTGGCGTCAACGGCGATCGGGTACAACTGGGCATTCTGGCCCAGGCCATTCTGGTGGCGGCGCTCGGCACCGCCATCGGCGGGCCCGTGGTCTTTATCGCCATGGCGGCCCCCATTCTTGCCTCCTGGCTGGTAAAAGACCGGGTGGTGCCGCTCTGGCTGGCGGCGCTTAGCGGCGCCCTGCTGCTGCTTGCCAGTGATACCCTGGTTCGGGGGGTGGCCCGCCCCCACGAGGTGGCGACCGGTATCATGACCCGCATTCTCGGTGGCCTGTTGCTGCTGTTTCTTCTTGTTAACGATCGCCAGAGGGCTGACTGATGACGCTCACCGTAAATCGCCTCCACTTCGCCTATCAGCAGACTCCCATCCTGCGGGACATCTCCTTCAGCGTGCCAAGGGGCAAGCTGGTGGGGATCGTCGGCCCCAACGGCTGCGGCAAATCGACCCTGCTCAAGCTGCTCTCCGGCCAGATGAAAGCCCAACGCGGCGAGATCCTGCTCAAAGGCAAGCCGCTTGCCAGCTACCCCATGAAGGGGCTGGCGCGGGAGCTCGCCTATCTGCCCCAGCGGCCGACCCTGCCTGCCGGCATTCTGGTGGAGCAGCTGGTGCAGTATGGCCGCCACCCTCATCAGGGCTGGTTCAATCAGTGGGGTGAGGAGGATGCCCGCATGGTGCGTATTGCCTGCGAGCGAATGCAGCTTGAGGGGATCTGGCAGCAGAGCGCTGCGTCCCTCTCCGGCGGGCAGGCGCAGCGGGCGTGGCTGGCGATGATCCTGGCGCAGGACAGCGACATGGTGCTGCTCGACGAGCCCACCAGTGCCCTCGATATCGGTCACCAGACCGAGGTGATGGAGGCGATCCATCGCATCACGGCCGAGGGCAAAACCGTGCTGCTGGTGATCCACGATCTGGCGATGGCGGCCCGCTACTGTGACGAGCTGATCGCCATCGGCGAGGGGACCATTGCCGCCATGGGCCCGGCCCGGGAGGTGGTGACCAAATCCCTGATCGACCAGCTCTACCAGACCAGTGTCGACATTCTGCATGCCCCCGGCGACGGGGCGCCCATTATCGTACCCCGTCGCCACGAACATGGCCGCACCCTGCGTTCGGCGAGTTGAGTCATATGGGCCTGTTCTGTGGGCCCAACGAGTATATTCACGCGGCCGATTATCCGGGCCGTGCAACGAGAAGGAGTGAGATGATGAAGCGTTTTGCCGCCCTGGCAGCAGCCATCCTGATGCTGGCCGCGCCGCTGGTTCAGGCGCAGGAGATGCGTGAAGTGACCGATGCGTTTGGCCAGAAGGTGCAGGTGCCAGTCCAGCCAACGCGGGTGGTGGTGCTGAGCGAGCTCGAACTCGACAGCACCCTGACCCTGGGGCTGACCCCCATCGGCGCCGTCAATGGCCGTGGTCAACCCACCTTGCCCCGCTATTTGCTGAACAAGGCGGGCATGGGGATCCAGGTGATCGGCGATCTCGACAGCCCCAATCTGGAGTCGCTGATTGCGCTGGAGCCCGACCTTATCCTGACAGGCCAGACCCGTCCAGAGCTGCTGACCTTACTGGGGGAGATCGCGCCGACCGTGGTGACCAGCAAGTGGGGTGAGCCGTGGCAGGATAGCTTCCGCCGCACCGCCCACACCCTCAACCGCGACCAGCAAGGGGATACTTTCTTGCTGCAGTATGCCGAGCGGTTGACTCAGGCCCGCAGCAAGCTGGCCAAACATCAGGGGGAGAGCATCAGCATAGTGCGCTGGAACCCCAAGGGGCCGAGCTTTATGTATCAGGGCACCTTTGCCAGCAGCGTAGTGGAGTCGATGGGCCTGGTGCGTCCGGACAAACAACAGGGGACTGGCGCGCCCCACTCACCGGCGCTCAGTCTGGAGTCCCTCAACCTGCTGGATGCTGACTGGCTGGTGGTCGGCACTCTGAGCGCCAGCGGTGATGCGGTGGATGCCATGCGTCAGGCGGAGCAGACCCCGGCGTTCCAGCAACTGCCGGTGATCAAGGCAAAGCGCTTTGGTGCCGTTGACGGGTCGCTCTGGACCTCCAGCGGCGGCCCGCAGGCGGCCCTCAAGGTGATCGAGGATGTGGAGCAGTTGCTGGCAACCCGCAGCTGAGTGCTATCGCGCGCCAGAGTTTGACCCAACGAACAGGTTGAGCAAAAGAAGAGGGAGGCTGATGCCTCCCTCTTGCGTTGTCACTGTCTATCGTGACCTCTTCGGCGAGCCAGAGCCGTTTATTGCGGTTGGATGGCTGTCACTGTGAGCTTGCCGCTCTGGCTTTCGGCATGAAAGTGGATGGCATCCCCCACCTTGAGCCCTTTGAGCTGGGCCGGATCTGCCACTCGAAAGACCATGGTCATGGCGGGCATCTTGAGATTCTCGATCGCCTCGTGCTTGATGCCGACCTTGCCGCTCCCCTCATCGAGGCGGGTAATGACCCCCTTGGTCATCACCATTGCGCCCTGTTCGCTCATCTCACCCGTCTGACTCATATCGTGCCCTTCATGGTGCATCATCTCTTCGGCTTGCAGGCTGGTGTGGGTAGCAAGGCCAAGCAGCAGGGTCAGGGTCAGCGTCTTGTAGTTCATGATGGTTTCCTCATAGTTCAGTCAATATGGATCGTGAAATCGGGTTATTCGGATTGCGGGTTCGCGCCCTTGCCAAGGCTGCGGCTGCGCCACAGGTAATAGGCCGCTGGCAGCACCAAGAGGGTCAGCACCAGCGCGCTCACCATGCCGCCGATCATGGGGGCGGCGATGCGCTGCATCACTTCGGATCCGGTACCGTGGCTCCACATGATGGGCAAGAGGCCGGCGATAATGGTCACCACCGTCATCATCTTGGGACGCAGGCGCAGGGCGGCGCCGTGGATCACCGCCCGATGCAGACCCGCCTTGTCCGGCTTGCCACTGGCCACCAGGTCATCCCAGGCGTGGTTGAGGTAGATCAGCATCAAGACGCCGGTTTCCACCGCCACCCCCGCCAGAGCGATAAAGCCCACCCCGACCGCCACCGAGAGGTTGAAGTCGAGCAGCCAGAGGGTCCAGATCCCCCCCACCACCGCCAGCGGCAAGGTGGTGAGAATGAGCAGCACCTCCTGGAAGCGGCGAAACGCCAGATAGAGCAGCAGCACGATAATGGCGACCGTGAGTGGCACCACGTAGGCGAGGCGCGCCTTGGCCCGCTCCATGTACTCGTATTGGCCAGACCAGGTGAGGGCGTAGCCTGCCGGCAGCACCAGCTGTTTGTTCACCTCGACCTTGGCCTCATCGACGAAGGAGCCGATATCGCGGCCGCGAATGTCGACGTAGACCCAGCCGTTGAGGCGCGCATTCTCGCTGCGCAGCATGGGGGCCTCGTCGCTGATGTAAACCCGGGCCACGTCCGCCAGCGCGATGCGCGCCCCGCTCGGGGTGACCACCGGCAACAGCTCCAGGCTGGCCACCGAGTCGCGATAGCTCTGGGGGTAGCGCAGGTTGATGGGATAGCGCTCGCGCCCCTCGATGGTTTGCCCCACCTCCATGCCGCCCACTGCGGTGGCGAGCACCGCCTGCACGTCGGCGATGTTGAGGCCGTAGCGGGCCGCTTTGAGCCGGTCGATATCCACCTTGACGTAGCGGCCACCGGCTACCCGCTCGGCGTAGACCGATGAGGCGCCCTCCACCTTTCCGACAATCTGCTCAAGCTGCTGGCCGAGCTGCTGGATCACCTTGAGGTCCGGCCCTGCTATCTTGATGCCGACCGGGGTCTTGATGCCAGTAGCCAGCATGTCGATACGGGTCTTGATGGGGGGCACCCAGGCGTTGGTGAGGCCGGGGAAGCGGATAAGGGAGTCCAGCTCCTCTTTGAGCTTCTCAGGGGTCATGCCGGGACGCCACTGGTCGCGTGGCTTGAGCTGGATGCTGGTCTCCATCATCACCAGGTCGGCGGGGTCGGTGGCCGATTCGGCGCGGCCCGCCTTGCCGAACACGTTCTGCACCTCGGGCACGGTGCGAATGAGCTTGTCGGTTTGCTGCAAAATCTCCCGCGCCTTGCCCACCGAGATATTGGCCGCTGTGGTGGGCATATACATGATGTCCCCCTCATCGAGCGGCGGAATGAACTCGGAGCCGAGGTACTTGAGCGGCCAGAAGCCCACCACCGTCACCACGGCGGCGATGGCCAGGGTGGTTTTCGGGCGCGCCAGCACGGCCTTGAGCAAAGGCACATAGCCCTGACTCAGGCAGCGGTTGAGCGGATTGGCCTGCTCCGCCAGCACCTTGCCACGGATGAAGTAGCCCATGATCACCGGCACCAGCGTGATGGCAAGCCCGGCCGCCGCCGCCATGGCGTAGGTCTTGGTGTAGGCGAGGGGGTGGAACATCCGCCCCTCCTGCGCCTCCAGTGCGAACACCGGCAGGAAGCTGATGGTGATGATCAGCAGGGAGAAGAAGATGGCGGGCCCCACCTCGATGCTCGCCTCGGTGATGATACGCCAGCGGTTCTTGTCGGTGAGCGCCTCCCGCTCCATATGCTTGTGGACGTTCTCGATCATCACGATGGCGCCGTCCACCATGGCGCCGATGGCGATGGCGATGCCCCCCAGCGACATGATGTTGGCGTTGATCCCCTGCAGGTGCATGACGATGAAGGCGGTCAGGATGGCGATGGGCAAGGAGATGACCACCACCAGGGACGAGCGCAGGTGGAACAGGAAGGCGAGGCAGACCAGCACCACCACGGCGAACTCTTCCACCAGCTTGCCGGAGAGGTTGTCGATGGCGCGCTGGATAAGATCGGATCGATCGTAGACGGTGACGATCTCCACCCCCTCCGGCAGGCTGGATTTGAGCTCCGCCAGCCGCGCCTTGACCCCGTCTATGGTGTGCTGGGCATTCTCGCCATAGCGCATGACGATGATGCCGCCCACCACTTCCCCTTCGCCGTTGAGCTCGGCCAGGCCGCGTCGGCTCTGGGGGCCGGTGACCACATCCGCCACATCCCCCAGCAGCAGGGGGGCGCCGCGCACATTGGTGCCGAGCGGGATCTGCTTCAGATCCTCCACGCTTTTCAGATAGCCATTCGAGCGCACCATGTATTCCGCTTCCGCCATCTCGATGACGGAGGCGCCGGTCTCCTGGTTGCCCTGCTTGATGGCGGTCTCGATAAGGGAGAGCGGGATGCCGTAGGCGCGCAGCTTGTCCGGGTCGACCCGCACCTGATACTGGCGCACCATGCCGCCCACGGTGGCGACCTCGGAGACGCCGTCCACCGTCTGCAGCTCGAACTTGAGCAGCCAGTTCTGCAGGGAGGTGAGCTCGCTGAGGTCATGCTTGCCGGTTCTGTCCACCAGGGCGTACTGGTAGACCCAGCCCACCCCGGTGGCATCGGGGCCGAGCTGGGGGCGGGCGGAGGCGGGCAGGTTGGGGGCCACTTGGCTCAGGTACTCCAGCACCCGGGCTCGGGCCCAGTAGAGGTCGGTGTCGTCGTCAAACAGCACGTAGACGAAGGAGTCGCCGAAGAAGGAGTAGCCGCGCACCGTGGTGGCGCCCGGCACCGCCAGCATGGCGGTGGTGAGCGGGTAGGTCACCTGATCCTCCACCACCTGGGGCGCCTGGCCCGGATAGGAGGTCTTGATGATCACCTGCACGTCGGAGAGATCCGGCAGGGCGTCCACCGGGGTTTGCTTGACCGACCAGAGCCCCCAGGCGGTGAGCATAAGGGTCAATAGCAGCACCAGAAAGCGGTTGCCCACCGACCAGCGAATAATCGAGGGGATCATGGCTTGGCTCCCATATTGTGCTGGCTATGGCCCATCCCTTCCATTTCATCTTTTGCCTGCTCCAGAGCGTGGCCGCTGGTCGGGGCCTTCTCCTGATGGATGGTGGTGATGCGGTACTCATCCCCCTCCTGCATCACTTGCAGATGCAGGGTCTGCCCCTCGGCCAGCTTGCTGATGTCGACTCCTTCGGCGACGGTGAACTCCATTTCCATGGCGGGCCACTGCCACTCGGGGATGGGCTGGTGGGAGACCATCAGGGTACAGTTGGCCAGATCGATGCTTTCAACCTCACCCTGGGTCCACACCTGGGCGGGGCGTACCGCCGTCATGCGCTGGAAGTCCGAATCGATGGCCGACTCGGAGTCGAGCAGGAATTGGGCCGAGCTGACGATGTTATCCCCAGCCTCTACCCCTGCCTTGATGGCCACCTTGTCGCCAAACTGGGGGCCCAGGGTGACAGCGACCGATTTGAAGCTGCCATCCCCCAGCGCCAGCACCAGCCGGTCCTGGCTGCCGGTGCGGATCACCGCTTCGCTCGGCACTACCAATTGCGGCTCTCCCTTGCCCGCCTGAATCGTCACCTTGGCGAACATATTGGGTTTCAGGAACTCGTCCGGGTTGGCAAAGCGCAGCCGTACCTTGAGGGTGCGGGTGGTGGCATCCAGAGTCGGGTAGAGGTAATCGACCCGGCCCTGCCAGCTGCGGCCGGGGGCATAGTCGAGAGTCATGGTGACCGGATCCCCCACTTTCAGCTGGGCGGCTTGACGCTCGAACACCTCGGCACTGACCCACACCTGCTTGAGGGTGCTGATGTTAAAGAGCGCCGCTGCGGGCTCCACATACTGGCCTTCCCGCACTTTCAGCTCGGAGACATAGCCGCTGCTGGGGGCGTAAATGCTGATGGTTTCGCGTACCTGACGGGTGCGCTTGAGGGCGGCGATTTGATCCGCCGGCACCTGCAGGGACTTGAGCTTGCCCTCGGCGGCGCGCAGCAGCAGGGGGTTGGCGGTGTTGAGAGCGAGCAGGTATTCGTGCTGGGCGTTGACCAGATCCGGCGCGTAGAGCTCGTAAATAAGGCTCCCCTTGCTCACCTGCTGCCCTTCACTCTTGATGGCGAGGGTGCGGATCCAGCCTGCCATGCGGGCGTTGACTGCCTCCAGCCTGTCCTCGTCATACCCGACATAGCCCACCGTCTCGATCTGCTGGTGGATAGGCAGTCGCTCGACCTTAGCCAGTCGCACCCCCAGGTTCTGCTGGATCTCGGGGCTGATGGTGACTGTGCCCGGCGAGCCGTTTTTTTGTTCCTCATAGACGGGGATAAAGTCCATCCCCATGTTGTCCTTGGCCGGGCCGTCGCGCTTGTCGCGGGGATCCATGGGATTGACCCAGTAAAGGGGCGTCTTCTCTTTGGCGCTTGCGCCATCGGAGGTCTGTTTGGCGGCCCAGTAGCCGCCACCGGCGCCAAGGGCAAGTAGCAGGGCCGACATCAGGACGGTCTTGTTCATGACTGGCCTCCAGCGCGGATCTGCATGCAGAAAGTGCAGGAGGGTAATGCGCCCGCAAAGGCAGCAACCTTGGACGGTGAAAAGTGGGCTGGTGACATAATACGTCTTCTCTTTTGCAGGCCGCCGGTCGGGTGAGGTGCAAGGCATCACCCAAGGGGCTGGCGGCAAACGGGGCGCAGCTGTATCAGTGCGCACGGCTCCCTGTTGCTGGCGGGGCCAGTCGTCACAGGGTCAGGCAAGGCAGCAGAAAACGGACAAGCCGAGGCTTGCCGTTGCCGCAAGAGAAGGACTTTCTAGTGGCGTAACACCGACAGCATCAGATGTCGGCGCGGCCAGGAGGGAGGGTGAGTACCGCGCGAGCGCAGGAAGGGATCCCGCAACCAGTTATCAAGCAGTGACGCTGCGACGTTGTTGCCAAGTAGTAGGGGGAAGATCAGCAGGGCGACCAGTACACCCAGCAGAGCCATCGCGCCGAAGGAGAGAGCATTGACGCCGGTCTGCATCTGGCACTCATCGCCCATGGCTGACCCCTCGTCTCCCTGATGGCAGGAGAGAGGCATGACATCGCCCGGGTGATCCATTGCGGGCATTGCATGAGAGATATCGTCATCCGCCATCGCCATGGATGAATCGAACATCACCATCGACTGGGCCCTGTTTGGGGTCGGCTCGGAGGAGAGGGGAGAACCATGCCAGCTGATGCAGAGAGTCAGATTGCAGACGAGCAGCAGCGCCAGCAATAGCCGGGCCAGAGCAACAGAGGGCAATCTTGCAGCAAGCTGGGTGAGTGACAAACCGAGCATCCTGAGGGAGCAGATGGCGGGACTGTAAACCTTGCCATAAGGTGAAGGTCAATGGCGCCAGTGATGTTATAGAGGGGCTGTGTTGGGGGGGATATTTAAGCAATGCTTAACCATTGCGTATGCCCAACCCTAATGAAGCATGCCCCTCATCCCGTTAGGATGCCCTCTGTCAGTTACCACGATGGCGTGATGGTTCACTCTTTTGCTCCGGCATAAATGACTGCGGCAGGAGTGCTTGCCGACCTTATCCATCCCGTGACGCCATGAGCGAGCAGTATAAAGCAGCAGGTCTCCCGGATGCTGACAGTCAAAGAGTCAAACCGTGTTTTTGAGCAGCACACCTTGCCGGGTGCTCACCATGTTCACTATTCAGGAGTATTGAAATGCAGCCACGACTGCTGTCGCTGATGCTTGCCGCTTTGCTGAGTCCATCAGCCATGGCTGGCGGCCTTGCCCTCTACGAGACCAGCACTGCCAACAGTGCGCTGGCCAACGCAGGGTCTGCCGCCCGTGCCCAAGGGGCAGATACTATCGCAAGCAACCCGGCCGGTATGACCAAACTGGAAGGTACCCAGTTGCAGGTCAATGGCGGTGTGGTATACGGCGATCTTGAGCTGGATCTGGACAACGGCGGTAACAACGGTGGAAATGCCCTGCAGACCGCGCCGCTCGGCAGCCTCTATCTGACTCATGCCATCGACGATCAATGGGTCGCAGGTATCGGCGTCTTTGGCAGTCACGGTCTGGGTATCGATTATGGCGATGGCTGGGATGGTCGTGGTTATACCCAGTCGGCCAAGCTGACCGGCATCGCCTTTGCTCCGAGTCTGGCGTACCGCATTGACTCAAATTGGTCAGTGGGAGCCAGCCTGATCGCCATGAATGGTTCGCTGGAAGCCTCTGTGGATCTGACGTCCGGGATGGGAGAAGGGCGGGAATTCTCCAATAGCGACTGGGCGTATGGCGCCTCCTTCGGGGTACTTTACGAGCTGGATCAGCACTCCCGTATCGGCCTGAGCTACTTCTCCGAACTGAAGTGGGAGCTGGAAGATCAGCTCTTCCCACGTGCTGATGTGGCAGGTCTAGGGGTCGAGATCATGATTCCGCAGACCATTACGCTAAGTGGCTATCACCAGCTCAACGACCAGTGGGCCTTGCTGGCCAGTGCCAACTGGCAGCAGTGGTCCCGTTTTGGCGATATCGGTGTGGCATCTGCCATGGGCAGCCAAACCATTGATATGAATTACAAGGATACATGGCATGCCAGCCTGGGGGCACAGGTTGATGTCACCCCTGCACTGCGTTTGAGCAGCGGAATAGGCTATGACAGTAGTGCCGTGAGTGATGAGTACCGTACTGTGATGCTTCCAGTGGGTTCTGGTTGGCGCTGGGGTATGGGGGCCAGTTATCAGTTGAGCCCAGCCACCAAGGTGGAAGCCAGCTATACCCTGGCCTGGCTGGGTGATATGCCAGTGGATCAGGACGGGATCGGTCGCCCGCACTTGTCCGGCAGCTACAACAACAGCTACCTGAGCTTCTTCAACATCGGTGTGCAACACCAGTTCTGAGTTGTGAGCCTTGCAAGCCTTCACTGGTTGGGGGCTTCTCCATCCTAGCCGTCGCGCCGATCCGGCGCGTTATTAGCTGGGTGGCTCGTGAGGTCCACTTGTTTGCTCATCCGTTACTCAAGGAACAACATCAAATGTCATCACAATCAACCTCTGCGTTAGCGCGGTGGCTTTGGCGCCTGACGTTTATATTGGTCACGGTTGCTCTGGTTCTCTTTTTCTCGAAAGGTGCCCACATCTATCCAATTGAGGCGACCAAGTTCAACCATGCTTTGCCAGCCATCATGGTACTGCTTGATTCCGAGATCTTTATGGGGGTGATTACTGTGATCACTCTCTATGTGGTCCTCTATCTGGTCTATCTGCTGTGGCAACTGCATGAGATCGCTGTGCATCGTGCCAAGGTGTCCGAGTCGGTGCATATCACCCTGGTGTTTGCGCTCTCCTTGTGCGGACTGTTTATCGACAAGACCTGGTGGGTGCTTGCCGTCATCATCGCCTTTGCCCGTTGGGATGTGCTGAGCGAGCGGATGAGCCTTATTATCGGCCATGGTATTCGACGTGGCCGTCATGAGGGGGAGGCATCATGAAAGAGATCCTGCTGCCCTATATCCTGATCGTCTGGTTGCTGGTCAAGCTGAACATATTGCCTTGGAACCTAAAAACGGGTTTTTGGAGTACCGCAATTGGCGCGTTATTAGCGCTTGGTTTGTTGACTACCTCTCGCCATTTGGCTCCGGTGGATTTTACCGATTCAGCGACAGTCAAGGCACCTCATGCGGTGTTGGGACCCTTACTTAGGCATCAACCAGTTTCATCAGATAGATCAGATTTATGTTGCGCATAATCAGCGCGTTGCGCGTGGTCAGCCCATTTATAGTCTTGCGGACTGGGAAAGTAACGGTAAGTCCCAGGCGTTGAGCTATCAGATTGACGCCCAGCATGCCCAGGTGGCGTCAGAGGTAAGCCAGCAGCGAGCGATCCAGTCACGACTGAACCTCAATCACAAGGAATTGGCTCGGCTGACCCAGTTGGGTAACTTTGCCAGTATTCAGAGCCGTGACCAGCTGCAGACCCAAATTGATGGCGATCTGGCGCAACTGAGTGCCAGTGAAGCGAAGGTTCAGGCGATTGAAGCTCAGGTGTTGAATCTGGAGACAGAGCTGGCCTTGCAGGAACGACGGAATGAAGAGAAGGTGATCAGGGCTCCGTTTGATGGTCAGGTCTCGATAGTCAATATTGCCAGCGGTTCCCGTACCGGCAACATGCATCTATACGACACTTCTCGCAAGTTTCTGGAGTTTCGCATTCCGGATCAGAGTTTTCGCAACATAGCACCAGGCCAGTTTGCCGAGTTTTATGTAGATGCCTATCCCGGGCGCATCTTTCGGGCACGGGTGCACTCAGTACTTACTGGTACGGGGGAGGCCCAGATGAGTGTTGCGCAGGGGGATCAAGATGTACGACAGCATGTGGGCAACAACATGTCCAGCCATGGCCGGACAGTGGTGCTCGACATGCTGGTGCCGGACGGTGTGGACTTGCCAATTGGGGCAACCGGCTCAGCCTGGATTTCGGCACATAAACCCCATCCGCTGCTTGGCTTTATCGACATCATCGGTGCGGCTACCGTGCGTCTCAAGGCGATGAAGGCCTATCTGTTTGCGATGTAACGGACTGACATAAAAAAGCCCCTCCGTGAGGGAGGGGCTTGGTGAGCGAGACCGCAGTGGTCAGGCCCGTTTCTCCGAGCGGCGCATGATGAGCCGGAAGAAGAGCGGGATAAAGAAGATGGCGATAAAGGTGGCCGCCAGCATGCCGCCGATGACCGGCCAACCGAGGGCGTGACGGCTTGCCGCGCCGGCCCCGCTGGAGGTGACCAGCGGCACACAGCCGAGGATGAAGGCGAGCGAGGTCATCACGATGGGGCGGAAACGCAGGCGCGCCGCCTCCAGTGCCGACTCGATGAGGCTCATCCCCTCTTCGTGCTTCATCACCGCGAACTCCACGATCAGGATGGCGTTCTTGGCGGCAAGGCCGACCAGGGTCACCAGCCCGATCTGGAAGTAGACGTTGTTGGTCAGTCCCACCAGCCAGGTGGCGAGCAGGGCACCGAACAGGGCGAACGGTACCGCGGTGATCACCGCAAACGGCAGGCTCCAGCGTTCATACTGGGCAGCCAAAATGAGGAAGATCATCACGATACCGAAACCAAAGGCCATGCCTGCGCTGCCTGCGGCCGCTTTCTCCTGATAGGCGGAGCCGGTCCACTCCAGCTTGGCGTCGTTGCCAAGAGCCTCATTGGCGACCTCTTCCAGCGCGGCGATGGCCTGACCCGAGCTGTAGCCTGGGGCGGGCTGGGCCATGATCTTGGCGGCCTGGAAGATGTTGAAGCGTTCGACCAGTTCGGGGCCGGTGGCATCACGCACCGTCACCAGACTGCTGAGCGGGATCATCTCTCCCTTGTCGGAGCGGACATAGACGTTGCGGATGTCGCTCTTCTTGGCGCGGTAGTCGGCCTCGGACTGCAACTGCACCCGGTAGGTACGGCCGAACTGGTTGAAGTCGTTGACATAGACCTGGCCGAAGGTGGCCTGCATGGTGTCAAACACCGCGTTGATCGGCAGCCCCAGCGCCTTGGCCTTTTCGCGATCCAGGTCGAGATAGACCTGCGGCACGTTGGCGCGGTAGGTGCTGGTGACGCTGGCAAACTCCGGGCGCGCCTTGGCTGCTTCGAGGAAGCGCTGTACTTCGCCTGAGAAGGCCTGGGCGTTGCCGGTGCCACGGTTTTGCAGATAGGCCTCAAGGCCACCTGTGGTGGACATCCCCTGAATGGGAGGCGGGTTGAAGGAGGCGACAAAGCCATCCGCCAGCCCCATCAGGCTCAAGCCCTGGAAGGTCTTGGCCAGCGAGAAGGAGTCCTGTCCGGCCCCCTGACGCTCGCTCCAGTCCTTCAGGGTAATGAAGGTCATGCCGCTGTTGCTGATGATGGCATTGGAGAGAATGTCAAAGCCCGAGAAGGTGATCACATCTTTCACATGGGGGTTGGCCATGGCGATCTTGTCGAACTGATCCGCCACCGCCTGGGTCCGGCTCATCGCGGCCGCATCCGGCAGCATGACGGCGGAGATGAGGTAGCCCTGATCTTCGTTCGGTACCAGTTCGCCCGGCACTTTCAGGAAGAGGCCGTAGATGGAGAGGATCAGCACGCCGATGATGGCAAAGGCGACCCCCACCCGACGGTTCAGGAAGGCCACACCGCGTACATAGCCGCGGGTCAGCTGGTCAAATTTTTCGTTGAACCAGACGAAGAAGCGGGCCGGTTTGTGGTGTCCCTCTTTGAGCAACACGGCACAGAGGGCCGGGGAGAGAGTCAGTGCCACCAGACCTGAGATGGCGACCGAGACCGCGACCGTGATGGCAAACTGCTTGTACATCACCCCGGTCATGCCGCCCATAAAGGCGACCGGCAGGAACACGGCGCAGAGCACCAGCACGATGGCGACCACCGGACCGGAGACCTCCTGCATGGCGAGGATGGCAGCCTCCTTGGCGGAGCACTTCTTCTCGCTCATGATCCGCTCGACGTTCTCGAGCACCACGATGGCGTCATCCACCACGATGCCGATGGCAAGCACCATGCCAAACAGGGTCAGCAGGTTGATGGAGAAACCGAGCACCAGCATGCCGGCGAAGGTCCCGATGAGCGACACCGGCACCGCGATACAGGGGATCAGGGTGGCGCGGAAGTTCTGCAGGAACAGATAGACCACCACGAACACCAGCACGATCGCCTCGAACAGGGTGTGTACCACCTCTTCGATGGAGATCTTCACGAACTCGGTGGTGTCGTAGGGGATCTGGTACTCGATATCCTGCGGGAAGCGCTCCTTGAGTCGCTCCATGGTGGCGTGCACGGCATCAGCGACCGCCACTGCGTTGGCACCCGGTTGCAGATAGGTGGCGATACCGATGGCCGGTTTGCCGTTGGCGCGGGCGACCAGATCATAATCCTTGCCCCCCAGCTCGACCCGGGCGACATCGCGGACCCGGATCTTGGAGCCATCGGGCATGGAGCGGACGATGATGTTCTGGAACTCCTTCACATCCTCAAGGCGCCCTTTGGTCTGCACCGTGTAGGTGAAGTCGATGGGTGCCGTGGTGGGTTGGGCTCCGATCTTGCCCGCAGCGAACTGCGTGTTCTGTTCTCGAATGGCGCCAATCACGTCGCTCGGGGTGAGCTCGAGCTGGGCCAGTCGATCCGGCCTGAGCCAGATACGCATCGCGTAGTCAGTACCGCCAAACAAGGTGGTATCACCGATGCCGGGAATCCGCTTGAGCTCGTCGATGATGTTGAGCAGGGCGTAATTCGACAGATAGGTGGTATCAAACGAGCCGTTCGGCGACTGGAGGGTGACCACCTGCAGGATGGAGGTCGATTTCTTCTTGACCGTCACCCCCTGCTTTTTCACCTCTTCCGGCAGCTGGGCCATGGCGGCCGAGACCCGGTTGTTGACGTTGATGGTGGCCTGATCCGGATCGGTGCCGATCTCGAAGTAGACGTTGAGGTTCATCTGGCCGTTGGAGGCCGACCCCGACTGCATGTAGATCATCCGCTCGACGCCGTTGATCTGCTGCTCCAGCGGCGCAGCCACGGTCTGGGAGATCACCTCCGGGGTTGCGCCCGGATAAAACGCCGTGACCGAGACCACAGGCGGGGTGATCTGGGGATATTGCTCGATGGGGAGCGCCCGCATCGCCGCCAAACCGCCCAGCACGATAATGATCGAAATCACGCTGGCGAAGATGGGGCGTTCTATGAAGAACTTGGAAAACATACGGGCTCCTTACTTGGCCGCAGACTGGCTGACCACCTTGCCGGTGATCGCCTTCATCTCGTCGGCAGAGACAGGTTTTACCACGGCGCCGGGGCGAGCCTTCATCAAGCCTTCGACGATATAGCGCTCACCTGCCTGCAGGCCGCTCTCGATCAGCACGCCGGAGTCGACTGCCGCGCCCAGAGTCACCGGACGGGGCACCACCTTGTTGTCGGCATCGACCACCATCACCATGCGGTCAGCCTGGGACTGGACGATGGCGCGCGGCGGCACCACGATGGCGTTTTTGCGCAGGCCCAGATCGATGGTCATTCGGACAAACTGGCCGGGCAGTAGTACGCCGTCCTTGTTGTCGAAGATGGCACGGGCACGGATGGTGCCGGTCTGGGGATCGACCCGGTTGTCGGAGAAGTTGAGCTTGCCCGCCTCCGGGTAGAGGGAGCCATCGGCCAGACGGATATGGGTGCGCCAGGTGGTGGCATCCTTCGCTTCAATCACCCCTTTCTTTACCGAGTTTTCGAAGTTGAGGCGATCCTGCTCCGAGTAGGAGAAGTTGACGTAGAGCGGATCAAACTGGGTGATGGTAGTGAGCAGGCCGTTGTCGCCGCTGGTGGAGATAAGGCTCCCCTCGGACTGGGAGCTCTTGCTCGCCATGCCGTTGATGGGGGCGGTCACCTGGGTGTAGCTGAGGTTGAGCTCCGCCTCTTTCACCTTGGCCTGAGCGGCCTGATGGCTGGCGATGGCCGCTTCGTAGTTGGCGATGGTGTCGTCATAGTCCTTGCGACTGACCACCTGACGCTTGAAGAGGGGAATGATGCGATCCCGATCGGCACGGGCCTTGTTGAGACGGGCCTGCTCCTGAGCCAGGGTGCCCTTGGCCTGCTCCAGCGCCACCTTGTAGGGCTCAGGGTCAATCAAAAACAGCTCCTGACCGGCGGTAACCGGCTGGCCTTCCACATAAGTGCGCTTGAGCAGGATGCCACTGACCCGGGAGCGCACATCGATCTCGCGAAAACCGGCGGTCTCTCCCACCATCTCGGTGGTGAGCGGCACATCGGTCAGCTTGACCTCGGCGACCACCACAGGGACGGCGGGCATGGTCTGGGCCGTCTGGGTCGTCTCGCCGCCACAGGCGCTCAGACCACTGATCAGCGCCAGGGTCAGCAAGCTGCGTTTGTAAACCTCTCTTCCGGCATTGGGCACCTTCATCATCACACTCCTGTTGGATCGATTTCGGCTGCTGCGTTCAGCATGTTTCTCCATATACATCATTAACTTCATGATTAAAAAAACAACTTCTTTATGATTGGAATGGGAGATGATAGGGCGGCAACCTTGAACACAACCTTCTCAAAGTAGCAATTAGGGTTGCCGATTGACGAAAAAGTCTGACTTTTCCGATATGGGCGGGGGGCTTCGGGGATGTTCATCCCGGGCCCGGGCTCTTCGTAACCGTATCACGCCAGCCACTCCTTGCTGCAAAAAATAAGGTGCCATAAGGCACCTTGTCTGGATGGGTTTTTTACGCCCTTTTATCGCAGGCAACCGCGAGCCGCTTCACAGTTTACGAATTCGTCGCGGCTCATCGGTTAATCTTGCGCCGCATCAGGCGAAGCAGGCCCAGATGGGGGCGTGGTCGGAGGGTTTCTCGATGCCGCGCAGCTCGTAGTCGATACCGGTCTCGGTCACCTTGTCCTTGAGGGCGTCCGAGGCCATGATGAGGTCGATGCGCAGGCCGCGGTTCTCGTCAAAGCCCTTGGAGCGGTAGTCAAACCAGGAGAAACGCTCGCACTCGGTGGGGTTGGCGGCGCGGAAGGTGTCGGTCAGGCCGAACCCTTTCAGTCGCTCCATCCATTCGCGCTCGATGGGCAGGAAGGAGCATTTGCCATCCCGCAGCCAGCGTTTGCGGTTTGCCTCGCCGATGCCGATGTCGAGATCGGTGGGGGAGATATTCATATCCCCGATCAGCACCAGCTGGTCGTCCGGGGTGTGGTTGGTCTCGAGGTAGTGCTGCAGATCCTCGTAGAACTTCTGCTTGGCCGGGAACTTGGTCTCGTGATCCTGACTTTCACCCTGCGGGAAGTAGCCGTTCATCACCTTGATGAGAGAGCCGTCTTCGCGCTCGAAGGTGGCCATGATCATCCGGCGCTGGGCCTCTTCGTCATCGGTGGGGAAGCCTTTCTCCACCTTGACCGGCTTCTGCTTGCTCATGATGGCGACCCCGTAGTGGGCCTTCTGGCCGTGAAACTCCACGTGATAGCCCATGGCCTCCACATCGGCCAGCGGGAAGGCTTCATCGTGCACCTTGATCTCCTGCAGGCCGATCACATCGGGCTGGTGCTTGTCGATGATGGCTTGCAGCTGGTGCAGACGGGCGCGCAGGCCGTTGATATTGAAAGAGATGATCTTCATGTCCGGGATGCTCATGTCATTTTTATAAGTGGCTATTGGACTAGGAATCGGCGGTGGATGCAAGTTTGGCCGCGGGCCTGCATCAGTGACAGGCACCGCGGGGTGGGCAGAGGTGTCAGCGGGTCATCTTTTTGACGAATACCACCACAAACAGCGCCAGCGTAAAGCTGCCGGTAAAGGCTTCAAAAGCGGCGAAGATCCTGGAGAGGCCGACTGGAGTGAAGTCGCCGTACCCTAAAGTGGTGAAGGTGACCACGCTGTAGTAGAGGCATTCGAGCAGGAAGATGGCATTTTGCTCGAGCGGGGCACCGGGCTGGTAGATGAGGTGCTCGCCCTGAAAATGCAGTCCGCAGAAGAAGTAAAAAATGCTGCAGATAAAGATGAGCAGCAACGAGAAGAGCACCACCCGCATCGGGGCCTCGCCATAGCCGCAAAAGAGATCGACCACCCAGGAGGTAAAACGCTGGCTCGACCAGAACGGCAGTTGCAGGCGGCGCATGGTGAGCTCCTGCTGGATATAGTTGCCGGACATGGTGAAGATCCCTTGTGCCTCTGAGGCTTTGCGCAGATCCCGGTAGGTCTCTTCCGCCTCCTTGAACCAGATGCGCGCCTGTTTGGGATCCCGTTCGCGGCGCCCCTTGCGATCCTGCATCACCCGTTTGCCGGTCTGCATGTTGTCGAGCCGGGTGTTGTGCCAGCGGATGCCGAGCAGGTTGACGTCATCGAGGGTAGCGCACTGGAGGTTGGCATCACTGAGATCAGCCTTCATCAGGCTGCCGCCCTTCATGCGCAGGCCGTAGAGGTGACCACCGCGCAGGTTGGCTCGATAGAGGTTGCACTGCTCCAGTAAAAATCCCTGATCGGACTCTTTGTTGACCAGATTGAGACCGGCCAGATTGGCGCGGGCCAGCTGCAGGCCGTGGCAGAGTCCGCCAGCGCGAACGTACTGTTCAAGCGCCTCGGCGCTGTGGGCTTCCTGGTGGGTATGGTGGGGATCATGCCAGTGGCAGAGATCGTGCTCGCCAGCCTCTTCACTGCAGTGGCGGCCATCGGCCACCAGATAACGACACATCGCCATCTTCGTTTCCCTCGCATTGCCGAACTGGTTTCAGCATAGGCGGGGAAAAGGGGGGGCGGCGGCGTCTTAGCTGAACTGGTTGAACTCCTGACGCAGCTTGCGAAAACGCTCCTGCTGTGCCGGGTTGAGGGGGATGCCGTCGAGCACGTCCAGGGTGTCCTTGCACTCGGCACCAAATTCCGGACTCTTGCGGTTTTTCTGCATCAGTTGCAGCAGCACCTGGATCTTGTTGAGAGCCGCACCGGTATTGGCGGGAGCGCGGCGCAGGGCCTCGCGAAAATGGCCGAGGGCCTGCTCCAGCTCGCCGCTCTGATAGGCCTTGATCCCCAGGTCGTTGAGCTGCTGATAGCGCTGACGCCGCTCCAGCACCGTCTTATCATCCCGGGTTGCCTGAATGCAGGTGGTGAGCAGCCGATCTTCGTCCTCCGCCAGCAGCCCTTGCAGGCTTTCGGCATATTCAAACTCGCCGAGCTGGTAGAGGGCAAGGATGGTCTCGCCAAGCAGGGCGGGGGGCATGGTGGCCGGTTCATCGAGCCAGTTCTGGTTGGCGCGATAGAGCATCTTCTTGCCCTTGAGCAGCTCCCCCAGCGCAATCTGCACACGGGCCTGACAGATCTGCTCGAACACCGGGTAGTTGAACTCCGACATCATCAGCGAATCGCGGATGCGCGACAGGGCAGAATTGACCTGCTTTTGCAGGTTGGCGATGTGGTAGCTGTCGTTGCTATTGAGGGCGTAGAGGGTCAGGGTCTGGATATAGGCCCCCAGATAATGGGGCGTGCGATGGATGGAGTTGCGTGACAGGTCGATGAGCGACATCAGCACATCCTTGGCCTGGGCGTAGTCGTGACGCTGCAGGCACACCTCTGCCAGCCGACGGGAGAGTTGCACCGACTGAGGGGAGATATCCACCGCCCGTCTGAGCTCCTGCTGCGCCTGCTCGTCATTGCCAAGGGCCAGCAGGGATTCCGCCAGCCAGAGGTGAGCCTCCACCATCAGCGGGGTATTTTTGAGGGTCGCCTGCAGATGGCTGACCGCCTCTTCGTGGAGCCCCAGGGTGTTGCACGCCTTGCCCAGAGTCAGGCGGGCCCAGCTGTTCTCCTGCCCGGCCAGCAGTTGGCGCATCAGGGAGCGCGCCTCCTGCGCCTGACCCAGCTTGAGGTGGGTATCGGCCTGCAGGCAGCGGCAGTAGTTGGCAAAACGGGGCACCGCATCGGCCCGCTCGGCGCAGGCGGTAATGAGCGCCGCCAGATTGTCATCGGCCAGCGCGGTAAAGACGCTGGCCAGGGCGTTGCGCCGGGCGAGGGCGCGCTTCAAGCGAAACGAGAACTGCTCCTGAGAGAAGGGCTTCATCAGGTATTCGTCGGGTTCGGCTTCCAGCGCGCTCAGTACCATGGCGCGGGAGCTGTCTCCACTGACCATTATCACCACGCTCTGGGGCGGGATCAGGTCTTTGTCGCGCAGGCTCTCGAGCAGCTGGCGGCCATTCTCGCCAACCCCCAGATCGTAATCGATGAGATAGATGTCGAAACTGCCCTTCTGGCAGCGGCGCCGCGCATCCTCGGCGGTATTGGAGTAGGTGATGTTGCTGATCCCCAGATTGAGCAGCATCGCCTTCATCATCACCTGAAACGAGCGCTGCTCATTGACCATCAGAATGCGTTGTGGCTTGGCTGGGCTCTTTTTTTCTGGTTCTTGTTCAGGTGTCTGCATCTGTCTGGGTCGAGGCGCTACGGGCTGATGGGAGAAAGTGTGCCACCAAAGCGCCCGAAGAGGCAATTGGCCAAGTTGTCGATTGCGAACCATCTCCGTTTGTCCGCCTTTTGCCCGCGATGAGTGAAAGAGAAAGGCCCTGTTGCCAGGGCCTTGAACTCACTGTTTTTTCTCTGCCAGATAGGGAGCAAATTGCGGCGTGTACTCGGCCTTGAACCCCTGTTCGGTCTTGATGATGAGATAGACCGCCAGCTGGTGCTGTTTGGCAAATGCCATCCCCGCTTCAGGCCCCATCACCATCAGCGCGGTATCGAGGGCATCGGCCTCCAGCGCGGTCGGGGTGATGACGCTGGCGGAGACCAGCTTGTGGGTGACCGGCTGGCCGGTGGCGGGGTCGATGATATGGGAGTAACGCTGGCCATCCAACTCGTAGTAGTTGCGATAGCTGCCCGCGGTGCTGAGCGCCATGCCGTTGGGGATGACGATATCGGAAAACGCTCCCGGCTGATCGGAGGGTTCGACGATGGCTACTTTCCATGGCGAGCCCTTGCTGTTGTTGCCCTTGCTACGCACCGCACCGGCCACTTCGATCAGGTAGTTGTGTACCCCCTTGCCTTCGAGCAGGGAGGCAATCTCGTCAGAGGCGGCCCCCTCGCCGAGGGTTGAGAGGTCGAGATAGAGATCCGGGATCGTTTTTGCGAGCAGGAAGTGATCACTCTGCGGGGTCAGGGTCAGCTTGTCGATCCCCACCTTGTGGCGGGCGGCGGCGATGGCTGCCTCATCGGGCCGCTTGATCGGCCGTTTGTCCGGGCCAAAGCCCCACAGATTGACCAGAGGCCCCACGGTCACATCCAGCTTGCCGTCGGTCAGCTTACCGGCATCCATCCCCTGCTGGACTATGTTGGCCATGGCGGGCGTGATGGCAAACGGGGTGTTGGCGGGCCCTTGATTGAAACGGGAGATGAGCGAGCCCGGATCGTAGGTGGAGATCTCCTTGTTCATCCGGGCCAGCAGGCTCTCTACGTCGCTTTTGAGGGCGGGCTCCCCACCGGGGTAGCTATCGCTCAGGGTCACCACATAGTAGGTACCCATGGTCTTGCCCTGAATACGGGTCTGGGCAGGCGGGGTGGGCTGGCAGCCGGCCAGCGCCAGCAGCAGGGTCAGCAGCAGGCCGCGCAGGGCCGCCACGGGGGTTATCGCAATCATCTGGCGCTCTCATCTGGAGAAGGTTCATATCGGGGCGCTAGCTTAGCCAAGGGGCGCCCGCCGGGCGAGCCCTGATAGGGGCAATCGGAGGGAAAAGAGCAGAAAAAATTAAACAGTTTTGAACCTGTGGCGGGAGCGGGTCGTAACGTCCATCCGTGAGGGAGAGAGTGGCGAGTAGATCACCGTCTGGTGACCTGGCCCGCAGCTTTGGCCAAAAGCCATAGCCGATTGAAGACAATTGAGTAAAATGAAGGTCGATTTAGACGGCATCTTTGCGAAGCGTTAACCGCATCCGCCAAGTCGTTGCCATCCATTGCCAATCAAAGGAGAAGATGATGAAAAAGGCGATTACCCTGCTGTTTCTGAGTACCCTGGCTGCCCCTGTGCTGGCGGATGAGTGTGCACTGGTCATCGAAGGCAATGATGCCATGCAGTACAACCTCAAAGAGATGAGCGTGCCGGCCACCTGCAAGGAGGTGACGGTCACCCTGAACCACACCGGCAAGCTGCCTGTGACCGCCATGGGTCACAACTGGGTGCTGGCCAGCACCGCCGACTATCAGACCGTGGCAACTGCCGGGATGAGCGCCGGGGCCGAGAACGGTTATCTGCCCAAGGATGATCCCCGTGTGCTGGCTCACACCAAGCTGATCGGCGGCGGCGAGAGCAGCAGCGTCACTTTCAAGACCGACGGTCTGGCGGGCAAGGATCTCACCTTCTTCTGCTCCTTCCCCGGCCACTTTGCCATGATGAAGGGCTCCTTCAAGGTCAACTAAGGTGCTGACCGGCACGAGCCGGTTGCCTCAATAGCAAAAGCCGGGATTTCCCGGCTTTTTCATCTCTGCTGTTTGTGTGTGGCGTGGCATGACTGCACACCGCCGACTTTTGCGCTATTTAGTCTGCAGGGTAAAGAAGGCGATGGCGGTCTTCTTCTGGCATTCGAAGTGAATGCTCTCTTCACCGGTCACCACCAGCGTCTCGTTGATGGCCACCTCTTTGCCCTGCACGGCCAGCTGGCCGCTCAGCAGGTGACAGAGGTAGGTCTTCTCTGGCTCGAGGGTAAGGGTCAGCGGGAAGGGGAGGTTCAGCACCCGCACGTTGGCGCTGATGCGATCCGGATGGTAGATAAGCCCCAGATCGGTCACCTCTTTTTTCAGCAACTCGCAGTGGGTCTCCTCATCGCCGCTAAAGTGCGCTGCCTCGAAGGTGGCGTAGGGGTGACCGTTGAGCACAAAGCCAGCCCCGCTCACCGGCAGCAAAATGCGCTGATAGCCGGGAAAGGGGGAGAAGGGGCCCGCGCTCTTGATGGGGGCCGAGCTCAGTCGATAGTCAAAGTCGAGTTTGGCAAGGCTGCTCCCCTTGGGGGAGATGAGGATCTGGCTGGTAGTGCCCTGCTGGTTTTTCCAGGGCATCTTCTGGTGGTCAGACTCTTTAATCAGGGTGATCACGGGCACTTCCTCACGATAAAAAACGCAGGGAGCCGGGGACATCTGCCCCGGCTCCCTGATAGAGATTGGCGATGTTAAAGGCGATCAGCCCTGACCATCCAGTGCTGCCAGCCGCGCTTCCATGGCGGCGAGACGGCTCTTGAGCTCGTTCACCTCCTGCTCCAGCTCGCTCAGGCGGTCGGCGGCAGGGGAGGCATAGGGCGTGGCGGGGGCTGCATCCATCATCGCCTGAATATCCACTTCGCCGCTGAACAGGTGGGCGTAGCGGGATTCGCGCTTGCCTGGCTCGCGCGGCAGCTTGACCACGTAGGGGCCACGCTCGATGAGCTGGGTCAGCACCGCATCCACCTCGGTAACATCATCGAAGCTACAGAGGCGGTTGGTACGGGAGCGCAGCTCCCCCGGGGTTTGCGGGCCGCGCAGCAGCAGTTCGCAGACGATGCCAAGCTCCTGGGCACTGAATTTCAGCTCGCCAAATTCGGTGTTACAGAATCTGTGCTGATAGCGGGGCACCCGGGCGTTGAAGCCTGCAGTGTTGACCACCAGCCGCTTGCGGATCAGCTCGTCCACCACGGCGCGGATATCGAGCTCGGAGAGCTCCAGCACCGGCTCGCGGTTGCTCTTCTGGTTGCAAGCGTTGACCAGTGCATTAAGGGAGAGGGGATATTGATCCGGGGTGCAGATCTCTTTTTCAATCAGACAGCCGATGACGCGGGCTTCCAGTGGGCCAAGTACTAACTCCATTTCCTACTCCCTTCCAAATCGAGACATCAAGAGCCCCTATCTTAGTCATGGTCCGCGCCGCGTCTAGCGTTGCGCGCCATTTTTGCGAGCTGATCAGGGCGTTGGCGAAAGGCTCGCCAACGCCAGAGGCCTCTGCTTTTTATCGCTGCCCCTGATAGAAGCGCGCCTTATTGGCATACATGGCGTCGTCAGCCACCCGGCTCAGCTCCGCCAGCGGGGTCTGGTCGCTGCTGCTCCAGCCGATGGCAAAACGCAGCGGGAAGCTGTGCTCCCCATGCTGCACGATGGCGTGCTGCTGGCTTGCCTCCAACCTGCCTGCCAGCTGCTGACTGGCGAGGTGATCCGCCTCCGCCAGCAGAACGAACTCGTCGCCGCCGATGCGGAAAATCTTCTCATTCTGACGGCAGAGAGTGCGCAGCTGGCGAGCCATCTGGATCAGCAGGGCGTCGCCTGCCTCGTGCCCATACTGGTCGTTGGTACGCTTGAGGCCGTTGAGATCGAGCATGAAGAGGGCGAGGTGACGCTCCGGATGGCGCGCCAGCACTGCTTGATAGTGGTGGAAGGCCTCTTCGAACGCCTGCCGGTTGGGTAGCCCGGTGAGGTTGTCGGTGCGGGCGACCCGCGCCAGCTCGTCGGTGAAGAGGCGCCCCTCGATGCCCACCGCCAACTGCTTGGCAAACAGCCGCAAGATGGCCCTGTCTTCGGACTCCAACCCTTCTGCGCTCACCATCAGATAGCCAAACAGCACGCCGCTTTGGCTGCCGGGCAGGGTCATGATCTTCCAGAGTGCGTTATCCCACTGGCATTCGGAGTGTTTGACCTCCTCATCCATCAGTTGAGCCAGTTTCTCCTGCAAGGCATCCAGCAAGGGGGCATCGACCCCCTGGGTCAGGGAGTAGTGAGGCTGGCCATCGCGGCGGATCACCAGTCCCCAGCGGTGGCCAGGATAGAGCTGCGAGAGCTGCAGCAGGGCGGAGCTGGCCAGCTCGGCAATATCGATATCCAGCTGCTGATGCAGACCGAACTGCAACCAGGATTGCAGGATATGGCGGCTGCGCTCCTCCCGGCTCAGGGCCGAGCGCAGGGCGGTCGTTTGCGAGGCAACCTCTTGCTCCAGTTCATCGTTGAAGCCGAGCAGCCGCTGGTTGAAGGCCTCTTTCTCGCTATTGGCCTGCTGCAGCTGTTCATTTTGCTGATAGAGCGCCCGCACCTGATCCGAGATGGTGCTGGCCATCTCCTGCAGCAACTGGCGCACCTCGTCGTACTCCACAAAGCGCAGCGGCGCCTGCCGTTGCTGGTAATTGCCCTTGCCATAGCTGCGCACCAGCGCGGCCAGCGATCGCAGCGGTCGGGTGAGCCAGACGCAGCCGATGGCCACCAGCAGCAACATGACAGCGATGCTGACGGTCAGCAACTGCTGGGATTTATTGAGCTCGCTGACCCTGTCATTGCTGTAGCTGTAGAGGGTGATGGTGGGGGTGATCTCCTGCTCCAGCTGGGGCCAGCCAATGGCCAAGGGCTGCGCCATCTTGCTTGGTTCCCTGTCATCCATCGCGTTGGCGCTCTGGTGAGCCCCTTCGTAAAGACGGTTCTCGCCCTGGGAGATCACCAGATATTCGCTCCCCTTGAGATAGGGCTCCAGCAACTGGGCCATCTGCCGCCAGGGGAGAATGGCCATCACGAAGCCGGAAGGAGTCTGCATCACCCCTGCGCGCTGGTGGTTGCGATAGATGGGGGCCACCAGCGCCAGCCCGCCGCTGCGGTTTTGCTCCATGTCGTCGACCAGCACGGGATCATCGACGGGCAGCAGCAGATGCTTGCCCTGTTTTGCCTCGCGCGTCTTGCCCCAGGCCATCAGCTGCGGCATCAGGTCGCTCGACTCGAGGTGGGAGGCCTGGCCATTGATGTACTCCACCACCAACCCCTTGTCATCGATGAGGTAGGCCGAGGTGATCAGGCTGTTGGATTTGACAAAGGTGGCCAGCGCCAGCCGGGCATGGCTGGAGAAGAGAAAGTTGTCGAGGGCCTGATGGAGCACCCGATCCTGGCTGAGCTGATTGAGCTGGGTGCCGATCAGCTCGCTGCGAAAGCGGGCCTCGCGGGTCATGCTGGTGAGGGCCCGCTCCAGCTGCGATTGCTCGCTCTGGGCGATGATCTGGTGCTGGCGGATCAGCAGCACAGTGCTGGCCAGCAGTGCCGGCAGCAGGGCGACGGTGAACAGGATGATGATGAGGGTCGGGCCGAGCCGAAAGGTGCGATGTTTCATGGTGTTTTGACCTGCCGGTACTGCTGATCGGCCAGCTGCTGCATATAACGGGCGGTGTCGGCGGCACTGATCCCCTCTTTAAAGCGCTCGAACCCTTTCTCCATCGCTTGCCAGGCGATGGACATGGCGCTGTCGGAGGGCATGGGGGTACTGAGGGTGAACTGTTCCAGCAGCACTTTTTCCTGAGGCGCGGGACGGCGGCTGATGGCGGTAAAAGCCTGCTGATTGACTGGCAGCAGCGCCCCCTGATGATAGATGAACTGCTGAATATCCTGACGCTGGATAAAGGCCATTAGTGCCTTGATGACGGGTTTCCGATCCTCATCGTCCATCGCCCAGCGGGAAGCTCCCATCACGTAGGCGCCGCTCATGGAGTGCATGGGATGGCTTTGCCAGCGGGGCAGCAGGGCGACACCCAGCTTATCCCCCATGTTCTTCACCAGATCATTGAACGCCCAGTCTCCGTTGATGAGGTAGGCGCTCTTGCCCTCATTGAAGCGGGCGAGGGCGGTGTCATAGTTGCACTCGGGATCGACCCACTGTTCGCTGGCGACGGTGCGGTAGGCCTCCAGTGCCTGCACCATGGCCGGGCTGTCGAGGGTGATGCGCCCTTCGGTCACCGGCGAGCCGCCAAAGGTGTGTAAAAAGGCGGCGAAGTAGTACATGTCGTGATAGGGCCAGCTGACGGGGTAGACCCCCTTGGCCTTGAGGGCCGGGGTGATAGCAGTCAGTTGCTGCCATTGGGTCACCGGAGTCGAGACCAGCGCCTTGTTGTAAAACAGCATCAGATGGTTGCCCTGCATCATGGGCATGCCCCAGCGTTGCCGATCCAGGGTGACATAACGCAAGGCGCTGGCCATCAGCGCGGGGGAAAACCACTCGGCCGGGAGGGGAGCGAGGGTCATCTGGCGATAGAGGCCGATAAAATCGGAGGGGATCAGCATCAGATCGGGCAGCCCCCTGGCCTGAGCTGCCAGCAGGAGATCCGCCTTGATCTTGCCCGGCTCAATCTGGGTGACCCGCACTCTGTGGTTCCCCTCCTGATTGAAGCGGGCGATCACGTCGTCGATCACATAACCGGCTTGCTGGGAGTGCCACAGCTCCAGTTCAGGCTCCTGAGCCTGCAGGGGGTGGCTCAATGCGAACAGGCAAAGCAGCAAGAGATGATAAAAAGATCGTTTTCTGCTCATGTTATCATCACCGTTATTCCCTGAATTCCAAGGGAAAAATGTAACAAACTACCAGCAAGATCGGTAGGCTCGGGTGTCAACTAATTGACTGAAACAACAAAAAGCCCGGCGCGTGGGCCGGGCTGGGGGATAAATTGCTTATCCGCATATTCTTCGAGGCATCTATTGTGGATGTTGTTTGAGGATGTCGTATATCTCCTCTTTCAGTTTGAGTTTCTGTTTTTTCAGATCTCTCACCTCGGCGCTATAGTCGCTGGCGTGATGCTTTTCCAACTTTCTAATCTCCGCATCCAGGTCGTTGTGCAAGTCAAACTTCTTCTGGAAATGGACATCACTGCTCTTCAGTTTCGAGATGAGTTCTCTGTACTCTGGGAACATGTAATGGAGCCTCCTTGGTTTCGTTTGATTGTGCCTGTAAGACCAAAGCTACCCCTTAGTGCCGGGGATAAATGTGATCCTGATCGGATTTGGGGGCAATGATTTGGAGTATTCGGCGGGATATTTATAACTTGTTGAATCAAAACAATATAAGTGATTTATCAATCTGAATGGTGAGCCAAACTGTGCGGCAAGTCACAACTGGGGCAGTGTTGGCGTGAGGGGGCTGGATCAAAAAAGGGGCCGAGTGGCCCCTTTTTATGGATGGAGGCAACATTACTCTTTCTCTTCGCCCGCCTGCTCTTTTTTCTTTTTCTTCTCGGGCAGGGGCTTGCCGTCGCGGTGGATCACCTTGCCCGCCTCAAAGCCAATCTGGGCGGCCAGCTCTTCCAGATCCGCCGACTTGGCCTGATCCCCGATGGCGTAGCGATAGTTGGCGATGGAGAGCTTTTCGGCCACCGGCGTGCCCGGGACGATAGGCTCGCGCCAGCCCTGGCCGATGTGGGCCACCAGGGTGCCGTTCATCAACAGCTCGCCGACGATCTCCTGGGTCGGATTGCCCTTGCCGTAGGTAAGACCCTGGGGGTGCTTCTTGCCGACCAGCGGCTCGTTGCTGGCGGGGATCAGCTTGGTGCGGATCAGCCACTTGGGCTTTTTGGTGTTGCCTACCGCCTTGCCGGTTTGGTACTCGTTGATCTTGATGGTCTTGATCATCTGGGCCATGAAGTCCTTGGTCAGCGCCTTCTGGGCATCGCTGGTTTCATCGATGGCGATGGGGGCCACATACCAGGTCTGGGTGGATTGAGCCTTGGGAGCGGCAGGGGCAGTTTGCGCCATGGCCAGGGGGCTGAGCAGGATGGCAGCCAGCAAGAGTCCTATCTTCTTCATTGTGATTCCGCTTTTGTTTCAACAAGAATTTTGTTTTGCCAGCGACGACTGCGCCAGCGCCAGAACATGGCCAGACCGCGCACCCACTCGTCGCAGGCCAGCGCCAGCCAGATACCGACCAGTCCATAACCCTGCATGATACCGAGGAAATAGGAGAGTGGCACGGCAATTCCCCACATGGATAGCAACGCCATGTAGAGGGGGAAACGGGCATCCCCGGTGGCCCGCAGGGCGTTGATCACCACCAGATTGAAGGTGCGGCCGGGTTCGAGGATAAGGCTGATAAGAAACAGTTGCGCCACCTGAGTGATGATGTCGGCATCATCGGTAAAGAGGCTGATGATGGTACGGCCATTGAGGGCCGCCGCCACGGCGATGACGCAGGTAACTGCCAACCCCAGCTTGAGGCTCTTGAGCAGCTGCTGATAGGCGCGATCGAACTGTCTTGCTCCCGCCAGATGGCCGATGATGATCTCGTTGCCAAGGCCGATGGAGAGGCCAAACAGCAGGATAAACAGGCAGATCTGAAAGAAGTAAGACTGGGTCGCCAGCGCCTTGTCACCCAGCAGTCCGACAAAGGCTGTCACCACCATAAACTGCAGCATCCAGGAGAGGTTCTCCCCTGCCGCTGGCAGGCCGATATGGAGCACCTTGCCCAGCATCTCCCGGCTGGGGTGGACGATATCGCGCACCACCAGGCGAATGCCGGTCTTGCGGGCTACCAGCCACACCAGCAGCACCACGCCGATCAGGCGGCCCGCGACCGTGCTGATGGCGACACCGGCGACGCCAAGCTGGGGCAGGCCGAACCAGCCGTAGAGCAGCAGCAGGTTGCCGACGAAGGTGATGAGGTTGACGATCAGGGTCACATACATCGCCTGACGGGTGTGGCCGTGAGCGCGCAGGGTGGCTGCCAGACAGAGGGCTGCGGCCTCCGGCAACAGGCAGAGACCGATGATCTGCAAGTAAAGCGTCCCGTCGCTCATCAGATTGGCAGGCAGGTTCATCAGCGCCAGCATGGTGCTGGCCCCCGCCATCACGCCGATGGCTGCTACCAGACCGATCAGCAGGTTGAAGCCGATAGCGGTGTGGATCACCACCCGACTCTTCTCCCGATCGCCGGCCCCCAGATACTGGGTGATCACCACGCTGGTACCGATACTGACGAAGCTGAACAATGTGATGGCGAGATCGAACACCTGATTGCCGACCGCCAGCGCCGCCACTCCCTGATAGGAGACATGACCCACCATGAAGGTATTGAGGGCACCCGTCAGAAAGTGCAGGGCGAGATCGATAAAGAGCGGCCAGGTCAGCGCAAAGAGGGTGCCCGGGCCTGCGTGGGATTGAGATTGCATGGCATGTCCAACAGCTGGGAGGGCACGGGGGAGTGCCCTCTGGGGGCGCATTTAACACCAAGGCCAAGGCCGGTGCAATCCTTGTGCAGGATTGCACCTGCCAGGGGCGCAGGCCAAGGGGTCAGGCAGGCGTGGCGCCCGCCTCCTGTTCGCTTGGCAGGGTGAGGCGAGCCGAGTCGGGCAGGGCATCATCCTGCGGCCAATTCGAGCGGATGGCATCTGTGGTGCTCTCCACCACCGCATCATCCTTGAACACCGGCTCGCGGTAGCAGCGGGTCAGGCGTAGCGCCTGATACATATCGGGGCAGAGGATGATCCCCTCATCGCCCACCCGCACGCCTGCCTGCTTTAGCCAGTGGGTCATCTGGCCGTGGCGACCCGCCATCACCATATGGATGCCGCGCCGTTTCAGCTCCTTGTGCAGCTCTCCCACCATGCTCATCACGCTGATGTCCTGATGGGTGAAGCAGGCGACCGCATCGATCACCAGGCACTTGGGGGCTCGGGGATCCTGCACCAGCAGGGCCAGTACCCGCCGCTTGAAATAGGGGGCATTGAAGTAGGTGAGCGGCGAGTTGAAGCGATAGACCAGAATACCCGGGATCGCCTTGGCCTGTTCGTTGTCCCCCAGGGTGCGCACCACCCCCTCGTCATCCATACCAAGCAGCTGGTCGGTGGGACGCATCACATTGCGCAGGAACTGGAACAGCCCCAGCAACACGGCGAGGGTGATCCCGGGGATCACCCCCATGGTGAGCACGCTGATAAAGGTGACCAGCGCCAGCCAGAAGGCGGATCGATCGGAGTGGCGCAGTGCCCAGAGACCGCGAAAATCGGTGAGCGACAGGGAGGCCATCACCAGCACCACCCCGAGGGCGGCGGTGGGTATATATTTGAGCGGCGCCGTCAGATAGAAGGTGATGAGGGCGATCACCGCCGCAGCGATGATGGAGACCAGCTGGCTCTTGCCGCCGTTGGCGTCGTTGACCGCGGTGCGTGAATCCGCGCCGCTGATGGCAAAACCCTGGGAGACCGCGGAGGCGAGGTTCGCCATACCGAGGGCCCGAAACTCCTTGTCCGCGTCGATTTCGTAACCGTTTTTGGCTGCAAAGCTGCGAGCGGTCAGCATCATGGAGACGAAGCTCACCATGGCCAGGTTAAGGGCGGGCAGCACCAGCTCCCGCATCAGACCGGGGGGAAATTCCGGCATCTGGAAGGCGGGCAGGCCGGAGCCCACCGTCCCCAGGGTGGCGATATCAAACTGGCCGAGATTAAAGCCCCACACCAGCGCAGCGGTCACCACCATGGCCACCATGGAGGAGGGCCATGCCGGTTTGTAGCGCTTGGCCAGCAGCAGGGTGAGCAGAGCCACCAGACTCATGGCCAGGGTCGGCAGATGGGTTTGGGTAATATAGGTAGCCCCGCTGGCGATCCGCTCGATGAGGTAACGTTCGCTGAAAGTGAAGCCGAAGATCTTGGAGAGCTGGCCCACCATGATGGTGATGGCCACACCATTGAGCAGCCCCATCAGGATGGGGCGGGAGAGAAAGTCCGCCAGCACCCCCAGCTTGAAGCGGCTGGCAATCAGGCACCAGAAGCCGGTCATGGCGGTCATGGTCATCACCAGTTGCCAGTGACGGGTTGGGTCGCCTGCGGCCAGCGGCGTCACCACGGCGGCGATGACCGCACAGGTGGCGGCATCGGGGCCGACAATCAGCTGGCGGGAGGTACCAAACAGGGCGTAGACCAGCATGGGCAGGATGCAGGAGTAGAGACCGACGATGGCACCTACCCCGGCAAGCTCGGCATAGGCGATGGCGACGGGCAGCGCCACTGCCGCCACCGAGAGTCCGGCGAGAAGATCTGGCATCAACCAGGCGCGCTGGTAATGCAGCAGGGCGGCGAGGCCCGGTAGCCAGCGTTCGAGAGAGAAGAAGTCGCGCATTATTTAACCCATTGAGTTACAACCAGCTTTTACCCTAGTGTGCCCAAGGTTATCGAAAGATTGCAATCAGGTTATGGCCAGTTTACCTGAAGGTCAGGCCAGAGGGTCTGCCACTGCTTCTCCTTGATGCGCTGGGTGAAGATCTGTTTGTCCTGGCGGCATCTGGGGTTGGCACTCACTTGCAACGACCAGTTGATGGCAAAGCCATAGGGGGCAAGCCACTCGAACTCGCCATCTTGGGTCAGGCGCACGCCAATGCAGGTGGGCACCTCGACCCAGTGGCTAAGCGCCTCAAGGCTGCTGGCAAATGGCGCCACCAGCTGGCGAGTGTGCATGCGGGCCTGATTGCGCACCTCCCACTGCTGATCCGGCAGCCGCTTTGCCAGCCAGGCTTCATGCGTCGCCTCGGCCAGCCCTTGCGGATCGGTTTTATCGAGATAGATAAGGTCGATATCGTTGAGCGGGGTAGGCACCGCCTTGTGGTGAAGGTAATCCCAGATGAGATTGCGGATAAAGCCTGCTCCCAGCGCCCAGTCGGGCAGATTGAGCTCGGCCGCGGCTTGCAGGCAGGCCATCCGCTGCGGATCGGCCCGCAGCAGGGCTTCTGTTTTGGCTTGGAATTGCTGTTCGAGGACGGTGTTCAGAGGTTCAGTTGTTGGCATTGCGGCGTAACCAGACATCAATGTAGCGGCAGCTCGGCACTATAGTGAGCCCCTCCGCCTGAGTCCAGTTGAAGAAGGCACGCGCCAGCTGATCGGCAATCCCCTGCACCCGCAGCTCGGGGGGCACGAAGGTGCTGTAGGCGTCGATGGTCTTGGCATCGAGCCGCCGGTAGCGCAGTCTCGACTCTTTCCCCTCCACCATACAGATGAACTGCTGCTGGTTGGCCTGATGGATGATGTCGCTCATGGTGGGCACCTCTGGCATAAAGTTGGGTCTCTCGGCACAACATAACTGTTAGCCAAGGTATAGAACAGATAATGAGAGCCCGTGGTCAATATCATCCCCCTTTGACAGGGGGCACATCGATATCGCGATGCAGATCAAGGTGCCCGATGGTGAGTCGGGCACCGCGTTAGTGTCAGCACAAGAGTGTTGGCAAAGGGGCGGGATCAGACCCAGTCTCGCTCCAGCAGGGTGAGTAACTGCTCACGGTCGGCGTCCTTGCGATTGAACAGCAGGGCACCGTCGTTGATCGCCAGATCGCGGATCTCGGTCAGTAGCGAGCGATCGCTTACCCCAGCCTCGCTCATGGTGCGCGGCAGCTTGACCGCTTGCCACAAGGTGTCGCGCAGGGTGCGAATGGCTGTGATGGTCGCCTCCGCCCGCTGATGGGCCGGGGTGGCAGCAAAGCGCTCTGCCCCCACCAGCGGCAACAGCAGCCGGGCCAACTCGCTATCCACCTCGGGGCGGTTGTAGTCGAGCACGGTCGGCAAAAAGAGGTTCATGCACAGCCCGTGGGGCAGATGGCAGCGGGCTCCCAGACTGTGGCCGAGGGCGTGCACCAGCCCTACCATGGAGTTGGAAAAAGCCATCCCAGCCAGCGTGGAGCCTTCCGCCAGTTGCAGCCGCAGCTGTTTGTTTTGCGGGTCGTGGATTATTTGCGGCAGGGCGCTGGCGATCTTCTCCACTGCCATCAGGGCCAGTGCATCGCTCACCGGGTTCTTGGCGGTACCGATAAAGGCCTCGATGGCGTGGGTCATGGCGTCCATGGCAGTGGCGGCGGTGATATTGAGAGGCAGCCCCTGGGTCAGGCGCGGGTCGAGCACCGCCAGCTGGGGCAGCAGGAAGGGTGAGGTGAAGGGCACCTTGCGCCCGCTCGCCTCATCCTTGATCACTGCAACCAATGTCACTTCTGATCCTGTGCCCGCCGTGGTGGGCACCACCGCCAGCGGCTTGAGGGGACGGGTCAGGCAACCGGCGCCCGAGTAGTCGAGCAGATGATCCCCCCCCATGGAAGTGAGAATGTTGACTGCCTTGGCGGTGTCGATGACCGAGCCGCCCCCCAGCGCCACCAGACTGTCGCAGTCGAGCTCGCGATAGCGTTTGGCGATCCGCTCCACTACGGCAGTGGAAGAGTCGGCCGGGATCTCGTCCCAGATGGCGGCGACCGGCAGCTCCCCCTCGGCCAGCACATTGGCCAGCAGGGTGGCAAGGCCGGTGTCATTGACCCCCTTGTCGGTCAGCAGCAGCGGGCGACGGGCCCCGAGGCTGGCCAGCTCGCTGGCCAGTTGCTCCAGCGCCTGTTCACCGGCCAGCAGTTTGACCGGGCAGAAGAAATCGTAATAGCGGCTCATTTCAAGGCTCCTTGCGCGTTAGCCGGTCACCAGACCCAGATAGATGTTGCAGGCCCGGCCGATCTTGTTGGTCGGGGCGGGATAGTGGCGCAGCAGCGGCCGCGCGATAAAGGCGGGCAGGATCAGGGACTGCAACTGCTCAAGCCCCCGCACCAGATGCATGGCAACGGTCAGGTCTCCCTCCACCAGCAGCCGGTTTTCGCCAAATGCCTGATTGACCCCGAGCCGAAAACTCAGGGCGCGAAAGGCGATATTGGGATGCTTGAAGCGCACCCGTAGCGGATGGATGGTGGCATGAGGGGCGACTGGCGCGCCGGGATACCAGCGGCCACCCTGCTTGTGCATGTTCATGGCGTAGCCGATGCCGCCCACTTCGAGGCGGATTGCCAGCCCGTCCGGCAACGGCGCCAATTCACGGCGTACCGCCTCATCGGTGCGGGCGGCGCGGCAGAGGGTGCGACCCACCACCCAGAGCAGAGTGGTGATCCAGAGGCGGCGACCAAGGGCGGCCGCAGGTTCAAACATCCTTGTTTGCATGGGGATTGGCTCCTGAGATGGCTGACCAGAAGAGGGCGAACGCACTGGCTTGCCAGTAGTCGTCCTCTCCCAGCTCCGGTTGATCGACAAACAGTGATGCGCAGGCGAGGAACTGGCCCTGACACACCTCCAGCAACAGTGGCGCGGGAGCCTGCATCAGCTCGCCGCTGGCCTGCCCCTTTGCCAGCAGAGCAGGCAGAAAGCGCAGGGCATCGTTCAGGATCTGGCTGCGGGCCGGTCTGGCCAGCAGCGGAGAGTGAAAGAAGCCCAGCACGAATTTGAGCTCATTGGGATGCGCGAGCATCCACCCCATCGCCAGCTGCCAGTAGTGGCGGGTCTGGTAGTACAGCGGCAGGGTCGGATCTGCTTCATGGATGGCGCTCCCCATCCGGGTCTTTACATCCTGATAGAGGGCGAGGATCAGCGCCTCCTTGCTCGGAAAGTGGTGGAACAGAGTACCGTTGGCCACCCCGGCCGCCTTGGCGATGCGGGCGGTGGCGGCCCCCTGCAGACCATCTTCGGCGCAGAGGGTGAGGGCGGCATCCAGGATCTGGCGGCGCTTGTCGGTCATGGTTTGTGGCTGCGGGATAGCCTGGTTCATGGTCATCTCCATCAGCGCAGGAAGAAGGCCATCATCAGCTTCTGGATCCAGCTGTGGTAGGGGGGATGGATCAGGGAGCCGGTGGTGAACTTGCCGCGGGTCAGCACGGTTTTCGCCTTGGAGAAGGTAAGAAAACCCTCGTGGCCGTGATAGTGGCCCATGCCGGAGGCGCCGATGCCGCCAAACGGCACATCGTCGGCCGCCACCTGAAACAGGCTCTCGTTAATGGCCATGCCGCCGGAGTGGGTCTCCCGGGTCACTCGCGCCTGCAACTCGGGATCGAAGCTCATCAGATAGAGGGCCAGCGGGCGGGGTCGTTCGGCCACATAGGCGAGTGCCTCCTCCAGGGTGTCGTAGGGGATGAGCGGCAGCAGCGGCCCGAAGATCTCCTGCTGCATCACCTGACACTGACTTGGTACCCCGGTCAGCAGGTGGGGCACCAGCAGGCGACGCTGATCGTCGCGGGCCGGGCTGCCACAGGGGTGGAGCTGGGCTCCCGCCTGCTCGGCTTCATCGAGCCAGCTGACGAGACGTTGATACTGGCGGTCGTTGATGATGGCGCCGTAGTCGGCACTATTGAGCCCCTGCGGGTAGAGCTTGCTGAAGTGGCGGCGATAGGCGGCGATAAAGTTATCCACCTCGCTGCGGGGCAGCAGCACATAGTCGGGGGCGACGCAGATCTGCCCGGCATTGAGGCTCTTGCCGAAGATCATCCGCTCGACCGCGGTGGCCACCGGCATGTCGGGGGCGATGAGACAGGGGCTCTTGCCACCCAGTTCAAGGGTGAGCGGGGTGAGCTGGGGGGCGGCGGCAGCCATCACCAGCTTGCCCACCATGGTGGAGCCGGTAAAGAGCAGGTGATCGAACGGCAGTGAGCTGAACGCCGCCGCCATCTGGGCATCTCCCTCGATGATGGCGATCTCGTTTTCGTCAAATACGCTGGTGAGCATGGTGCGCAGCACAGCGTTGGTATGAGGGGTGAACTCGGAGAGTTTCAGCATCGCCCGGTTGCCCGCCGCGATGGCGGTGATGAGGGGGCCGAGGCTCAGCATCACCGGAAAGTTCCACGGCACGATAATGCCGACAACCCCGAGCGGCTGGAAGTGCACCTCTACTTTGGCGGGGGCCAGCAGCAGGCCGGTGTGACGGCGGTGGGGCTGCATCCAGCGCTTGAGCCGCTTCTGGGTGTAGTTGATCTGCATGATGCAGGGCAGCACATCGGCGATCAGGCTGTCGTAGTGGCTGCGCTGGCCATAATCTGCCGCCAGCGCCTTGCACAGCTGCCCCTTGTGGGCGAGCAACGCCTGTTTGAGTTTGGTCAGCTGTGCCCGGCGCTCGGCCAGGGTTGGCATGGGGTGAGCCAGACTCGCCCGCTTGAGCCGCGCCAGCTGATCCGGCAGGGACAATTTGATGGCGAGGATATCCTCAGGAGTGTGTTGAAGCTGCGCCGCACCCATGTTGTTCTCCGCATGAAAAATGACCGACTGATTAGTCGGTCTAAATCTAGTTGTTTGTTACCGGAATGTAAAGCTGGCAAGCTCTCTCCCGTTCACCTCGAGCCAGACGCAAGAGAGAACTGTGTGTCTCCCCACACTTTTGTGGTTTGCTCGTTGGTGACTTATCTAATAAGGGGTAGTTTTTGGCTATTAACCTACACGGAGAGAGCACTATGACCAGGGAACTGAACAGCTTGTTGGCCCGGCTTGAAGATGTGGTTGAGCGGATGCCGGATTGCTTCAACACCTACGAATTCGCCCAGAAGCTGGCACTGCAATATCAGCCGGAGTTCTTTGCCGCGGGCCACTCTCTGGCCGAGCACGAGGGCAAGGTACTGCGGGTGCTGCACCAGAAGATCGCCGAAGCGCTGGCGGGCAGCGAGATGGTGATTGAAGGGGCGCTGCTCCCCTGCGTCACCCCCTGGGGGGAGAAGGCGACCTCACCGCGTTGGCACCGCAAGCACTGAGGATCCGGTCAGGCAGATCACTGCCAGATAGCAGATAACGAACAATGATAAAGGGCGCGGCGCTGGCAACAGGGCCGCGCCGTTTTTTGTGCAGATTGTCGCCAGCCGCGCCCCCGCTGCCGGGAGCAAAGGCCCGGTCTGTGATCCCATGCCGGGATACGAGACCGTCAGCCGGGTAGACTCTCCCTTTTGTCGCAGGGTTTGTCACCGTAGGAATTTCTCATGACCCATAAAATCATTCTGGATACCGACCCGGGTATCGACGATGCCATGGCCATCCTGTTTGCCGAGGCCCACCCCGCCATCGAGCTGCTCGCCATCACCACTGTTTTTGGTAACGCCACCATCGACAATGGCACCCGCAACGCCCTCTGGCTCAAGCAGAAGTACGGCATGAAGGCGGATGTGGCCAAAGGCGCGGCTGCCCCGCTGCTGCGCGAGCCGGTCGGCCCTACCACCATAGTCCACGGCCCGAGCGGCTTTGGCGACATGGAAGCGGGAGAGGTGACTATCGCTCCGGACCCCCGCCCCGCTTGGCAATATATTGTCGAGGCGGTGAAAGCCGCGCCGGGGGAGATCACCCTCGTCACTATCGGCCCACTGACCAATCTGGCGCTGGCGCTACAACAGGCGCCCGAGATTGTCTCGCTGGTGAAACAGGTGGTGGTGATGGGGGGCGCCTTTGGCGTCAACGGCCATCGCGGCAACGTCACCCCCTATGCCGAAGCCAATATCCACGACGATCCCGATGCCGCCGACCGGGTTTTTACCGCAGACTGGCCGGTGGTGATCATCGGGCTGGACGTGACCCAGCAGAGCTTCTTCAGCAGCGCCTATCTGGATGAACTCAGGGACAAGGCGGGCGAGCCGGGCCGCTTCCTGTGGGATGTCAGCCGCTTCTACCTGCGCTTCTACTCCGAGAAGCTGGGGCTCTCCGGTTGCCACGTTCACGACCCGTCCGCCATCGCCTATGTGATCGATCCGACCCTCTTTACCCTGCGCGAGGGGCCGGTGCGGGTTATCACCAGCGGCCCGGCCATCGGCCACACCCTGCAAAAGTTCGATGGCAAACGCCACTCCCACGATGACTGGGCAGCCTATCGTCCGCAGCAGGTCGGGGTGGCGGTGCGCGATGAAGCCTTGCTGGCGCTCTATCGCGAGACGCTGGTGGGCTGGGGCAAGGATTGCTGAGCAAAGAGGCGCTATTACGTTGAGGCGGGGGCTGTGATCGGCGCCAAACAATCGGAACGCTCGGCCGCTTATACTGCCTTATATCAAGAGCTTGGGAGGGATGAAGATGGCCTGGATTTCCTTGATAGTGGCGATTGCGCTGATCTGGTGGTTGATGAAGCTGGGGCGTGGCGCCCTGTTCGAGATCCGCCTTGCCCCCGGCAAGGTAGTGGTCAAGCAGGGCAAGGTGTCACCCGCCTTTATTGAGCATGCCAAGCAGATCCTGCGCCACGACACGGTGCGCGGTCGCATCGTGGGGCAGCGTGATGGCGATGGCGTGAAGCTGATCTTCTCCCGCTCCATCCCCGAACCAGTGGCCCAGCGGTTTCGCAATATCTTCCCCTATGGCGATTACCGCCAGCCAACGGCGCCACTGCCGGGGCCCAAATCCCGCAAGGGATAAGCACCGGAACCTGGTTCATCAATAGCAAACGGGCCTCCAGTGGAGGCCCGTTTTTTATGGCACTTGGCCAAGAGAGAGCTGGCAGCCCTTACTCCTTGCCGTGCAGCTCGCGCTGGGTCTTGACCGCCGCCGCCTTGACGGCGGTGCCTTCATTGCCCCAGGAGGCGCGCAGGGTGTTGACCAGCTCGGCGAGCCGCTCATCATCCATGGTCCAGCCATAGCCCGGCATGTGGTAGCCGAGATGACCGCGGGTGACCGGGGTCTCGGCCCCGTGCAGCAGCACATTGATCAGGCTCGACGGATCGCTCGCCAGCACGGTGCGGTTGTTGACCAGCGAAGGGATGACGTGGTCATTGCCCTGGCCGTTGACCCCGTGACAGGTGGAGCAGTACATGGCGTAGTCCGCCTTGCCGCTGGCACTGGCGTAGGCGCGGGCCCCTTTCTCCGCCACTGGCTCATCTTTCAGATCGGTGAGGTAGGTGGCGATGCTGGCCAGATCGGCGTCGCTGAAATATTGACTGCTGTGAGTGATCACTTCCCCCATGGGGCCCGCGACCGCTTCATGCTGGCTGCGGCCGGTTTTCAGCAGGTCGATCAGCGCCTGCTTGCTGTAACGGCTGCCGCGAATATCGGGGGCATACCAGCCATCCAGCGCCGCCCCGCTCAGGTAGACGGGATCCGCCTCGGTCAGCGCTTTCTCCTGCATGCCAAGCCCGCGCGGAGTGTGGCAGCTGCCGCAGTGGCCGGCACCCTGCACCAGATAGGCGCCGCGGTTCCACTCTTCGCTTTTGCCTGCGACCGGGGTGAAGCGGCTGTCATCGTGGTAGACCCAGTTCCAGCCCATCAGCGGCCAGCGCATGTTGAGGGGCCAGGGGATGTCGCTCTCCTTGTTGGCAATGGCCAGCGGCTGCACCTCCTTCATCAGATAGTGATAGAGATCTTCGAGATCCTGATCGCTCATCTTGGCGTAGGCGGTGTAGGGCATGGCCGGATAGAGGCGATGCCCGTCGCGGGCCACCCCTTCGCGCATCACCTTGATGAACTCCGGCAGGCTGTAGTTGCCGATACCGTGGGTCTTGTCCGGGGTGATGTTGGTGGCAAATACGGTACCGATGGGGGTCGGGAACCCTTTGCCGCCCGCCAGCGGCTTGCTGGTTTCGCTGGTGTGACAGGCAGCGCAATCGCCGAGCTTGGCCACGTATTCGCCTGCCGACATGGCGGGGGCTGCGTTGGCGGCAAGGGCGGGCAGGGCCAGCAGCAGGGCGCTGGCGGTCAGTGACAGGGCGCGGTTCATTGGGCACCTCCCTTGCTCATGGCTACCAGCTCGTTGACGGCGCGCCACGCTTCGTCGATGGCGGCGTGGGCGTAGGGGCTCCAGCCTGCATCCGAGTTGGCGATGGTGATGTTGCCGATCGGCTGGCGACCCAGTTCAATCCATTTTTCGCACTGCGCTTCGTCATCAAACAGGGTGTTGGTGACATAGGAGTAACCGTGAGACCAGCGGTTGACCGTGATGGCGAGGATGTCCTGCTCATGGTTGAAACCGGCGCTGCCCAGCATCCCCTGCAACTGCTCGCGGATCATCTGCTCATGCTGCTCGAACGGCATGCCGAGGATCATGGCGCGCCCCTTGCGGGACTGTTCGCGGGCCGAGAGGCCGCTGCCCGGCAGGGTCGGCACATAGACCATGTGCAGGCACATCGGCTGATCCGGGCTCTTGGGATGCTCGTAGCCACCCATGCTGACCGGATAGTCGAGCTTGACCCGGCTATAGGGTGCGGCGGGGGAGTAGACCTCGTGTACCCCCAGCTTGACGAAGGCTTGCCAGTTCTTGATCACCACCTTGGTGTAGACCAGCGGCGCCTTGGCATTCTGGCGCAGCGCCTCCTTCTGGGGCTCCGGCATCTCGGGCACCATGTAGGGGATCATCATGTTGTAGCCCGCCATGATCGACTGCTTGGCTCGCACCCGATGCAGTTTCCCCTCCTTGATGTAGGTGACATCCACCGCCAGCTTGCCGTCGGCGAGGCGCACGTTTTTGGCCTGCAACGCCGTGCTGCCAAGGCGCAGTTGCACCTTGTGCTCAGGCAGGTCGAGCTTGCTGTAGTCAAACTTGGCCAGCACTACATCCTGCATGGTGTGACCCGGCGCCACCTGCGGAATGAGCTTGCGTACCATCAGGCGGGTGAGACCGGCGTTGCCATCGGGGAAGTGGAAGATGTAGGGATCGTCCAGCTCCGCCTGCTCCTCGGCATCCAGCGGCGTCAGATTGAGGCCGTCGAAACCCGGCAAGGCGCAGAGGCGCGCATCGGCGCAGGCGGTGGCGTCGATGCCGACCGCCTGGAAGTCGTTGGTGCGCTGCTGGAAGTAACTGATCGCCCGCTCGCTGAGGCCCACTTTATCGCGCAGGAAGGTGGTGTAGCTGTTGCGAGTCACCCACTCATCCTGCTGCTCGCGGGTCATGCCGCTCAGGTAGTCTATCTTCGCTTCGTGCAGGGCCAACAGGGCGGCCTTGTCGGCATCATCGAGGGGGAAGTCACCGATAAACTCTGCCAGCGGACGACCGTTCAGGCGATCGCGGGGGATATCGTCCGCCACGTTGTGGCCCGGATCCCCGTTCACTATCTTGTTGACGCCAAAGTGCTTCTCGTCGAAATAGACGCCGCGGCTCAGCCCCAGATCCGGATAGAAGGTCTGCTGGAAACCGGCGGCCAGCTCGTCGATGTTGACCTCCAGCGCCTTGAGCAGACCGAGCGCCACCGGGCTGTAGACCGAACGCGGTGATTGCAGGGATTCACTGCCGCCGTAGCCCAGCCGCAGGCCATCGGGAGTGGTGAACTCGTTGCGCTTGGCGTGGCCGCCGAAGTCATCGTGGTTGTCGAGCAGCAGGATCTTCTTATCCGCGCCGAGCAGTTGCTGATAGAAGCAGGCAGCGGCCAGACCGCTGATCCCGGCGCCGACGATCACCAGATCGTACTCCCCCTCGAGGGGAATATTGGCAAAGTCATACTGCTTACCGTCACGGGCGATACTGTGGGCCGGTTCGAAGGAGCCCGGGTGGTTGCCGCGCAGGCCGGTGAGGGCGGGCGGGTAGGCCAGGGTTTTATCCGCCAGCGTGCTGCCGCCTTCGGCAGCCTTGAGCAGATTGATGGGAGCGACGCCTGCCGCAATGGTGATGGCAACGCCGTTGAGAAAATCTCTGCGTGTAATACTCATGGCTATCCCTGTGTTAGGAGAAGTAATGAATAAGTGGATTCATTATGGGAGGGAGACACAGATCCTGTTCAGGATTGGGCGCCGAATCTACCGCTATCCTCACGCTGAGTCCATACGATTGCTAATGGATTATTAAGCACCATTTTCCTGCTTGTGACGAGAGTGATGCGCTGATGGGGGTGATTTGTCCTGTTGCAGGGCCAATTATCTCTCGGCTCGGTCGGTCAATGATTGCCGCAGCTGATTAGTTTAGGAGGCGTTCGGGCATCATTGTCGACTCGGGGGGATGATCGCGCTAAGCTCTTAACTACTTGTTTTATCGACTCTCTTTTTATTCATAGGCATAAAGGCCACTCAGGAGGCGCAATGAACTGGTACATCTCGGTCCTCAAGCAATATGCGGTATTCAGCGGGCGGGCCCGTCGCACCGAATACTGGATGTTCGTGCTGTGCAACGTCATCGTCATGCTGTTGCTCGGCATGGTGGACAAGTTGATTGGCGGCGACAATGAGCTGATCAGCTCCATCTATTCGCTGGCTGTGCTGCTGCCATCGCTGGCGGTGGCAGCCCGTCGCTTGCACGATACCGACCGCAGCGCTTGGTGGCTGCTGCTCGGGCTTATCCCCGTTATCGGCACCCTGGTACTTATCTACTTTATGGTTTGCAACGGCCAGCAGGGGCCAAACCGCTTCGGTGACGATCCCAAAGCGGCCCCCTCGCAGGGATTTATCGTCAGCTAACGGGCGAGGCTTGGCCAATCATCGGCCAATAAAAAGAGAGGGAGGCATCACGCCTCCCTCTCTTTTTCGTTTTGATGGCCGATCAACGCTCGATCAGTGGGGCGGAGCGGTAGCTCCACATGCCGTAGGTGCGCAGGGCGTCGCGGTAGATGCCGAGCAGCTCGCTCTCGCTCGGGGTAGCCAGCTCCTCGAGGGGCTTGTCGGGGTAGCTGACGCTCGCCACCTTGAGGTTGGCCGGGCCAATCTGGTCGCAGGCGATTTCCAGCACAGTCTGGCCGCGGCGTACATGGCTGGCGGAGCTTACCAGCACCGCATAGTCAATCTGGTGGCGGGCGAGGGCATAGGCGCTGTAGAGGGCGTTATCCACCGTGCTGGTGGCGTAGTTCTCTTCAATCAGGCGGCTGCGGTCGATGCCATGGTTGGCCAGCCAGTCGGCCATCAGCTTGCCCTCGGTCTGGCGGTTCTGGGGCACGCCGCCGGTCAGGATGATCAGCGCCTCCGGGTCGGCCTTGGCCAGCGCCAGAGTGGTTTGCAGGCGGCCCAGCAGGATCTTGTCCATGCTGCCGTCGGGGTTGAGGGCATAACCCAGGGTGACGATGGCGCGTTTGCCCTCCCTGCTGGCCTTGACCTGATCCCCGGTCAGTTCGGTCTGCAGCGGGGCGGCGGTGATCCGCTGCACCCGGGCAATGATCTCCTCCAGATCGGCGGCGCGGCCACTGTTGCGATCCGCCACTTTCGCCAGATAGTTGCGGGAGGCCTCCTTGTTGCCTTTCACCAGCTGCCAGATGGCGAGATAGCTGTTGATGTCGAGATCATCGGGGGCGACGGCCTGCGCCTGCTCCAGCAAGGTGATGGCGCGGCTCAGGTTGCCGTTGTAGATCTGGGCGTTGGCAGCCGAGATGAGCAGGTCGGTGCGGTAGGGTTCCAGCTGGTAGGCGGCCAGCAGCCGCTCGGTCACCAGCTCCATATTGCTCGGCATCTTGGCGGTAAAACCGGCGTGGGAGATCTTGGCTGGCGACTTGTAGATTTGCAGCGCTTCGCCTAGCAACATGTCCACCGCCTGGCGTTTGCTGACTAGGGTATTGAGGTCGTGCTCCATTTGCATCGAGCTCTCGGCCGCTTGCAGGGCGAGGGGCGAGAGCGCCAGCAGGCCGCCGAGGGTGAGGGCAAGAAGGGTCTGTTTCATCAAAAGGTCCTCTGTCGGGCTGAATCGCGCCGTGGTGCGCCGGCTTGTGGGCCGATGGGATAAGGCAAATGTGCGTCAATTCAGTCTGTTAGTGCCAAAGAGAGGGCAATATACCAGTTAACGGTGCGGCAAACTGTGAGTCGGGGCGAGTCGTCGGGTGATGCCACACCAGTGGCCGCAAAAATGGCCGCAACGGGTCAGCAGCCATCTGAAAAGGGCAGGGGGAGCGTGACTCCCCCTCCCTCTGTTGCGATGCAAGACAGATGGAGTGTCAATCCATCTGTTGGCGAGTGTTCGCGGTCAATTCCACATCGGGGAGATGCGGGCTTCCAGCGTCTCTTGCTGCTCTTCGGGCATATCGCTGAAGAAGTTGAGCTGGGTCTGCTCTTCCACCTCGCGTACCGAGACCCGGTAGTCGGCGATCTGGCTGATGGGCACCTCTTGCTGCGGCATGATAAAGGCGATGGCCTGCAGTCTGGCCGGGTCCATCACGATCTTGTAGTAGGCACTCGGGATCGCCACACCCTGACCGATGGACTCTTCAGAGCCGGTAAAGATGGGGCCCGTGATCACCTGCACATCCTTGCGGGAGACCGCCCACTTGTTCACCTTGTCCTCCAGCACGCGCCATGCCTTCTGGTTGAGCACCCCGATCTGCGGCGTCATGTTGCTCAGCAGGAAGCTCTCTTTCATGGTGTTCTTGTTCGATTTCATGTCCCCCGCCGGGGCCTGATGGCCACGGTCGTAGCCCGAGCCCTTGTAGTCGGAGAGGGTGGCGCGGTAGGCGACCGGGATCTCCCTGTCCTCGGCGAAGGCATCCTTGCGCGGCACTGTGCCCTGTGCGCTCTGGGCAGTCATCCGGTAGGAGACCCAGTCCGCCACCTTGTAGTCGTAGTTGTAGCCGACCGCATACCCTTCACGGCAGAGCTTCTGATCCGATTCAGAGGGCAGACCAAAGCGCACGTGCTCGCCGCACTCCCAGTGGGCGGCCAGCAAGGGGGTGGCAGTGAGGGTGAGGGTAACAGCCAGAACCAATTTATTGATTTTTATCATTTTTGTGATGCTCCAGTTTAGTAGGCGGAGCCATTTGACATGAGATCTGACCAGCGCTTCAATTGCTGTTTTTTTACACGTCACCGTTCTGTGACGGCTCGCCAAGATCCGTGATGTGACTGGTTAATATGTTTTAAATCAGTGGCTTGGTCGGTGGGATGATATGCGGTTGCTCGGCAGGCAACGAAAAGGAGCCCGCGATGGGCCCCTTGTGCTGGTTGGTCTGACTGCTATCAGGCGGCGTTTGCCTTGTTGCCCAGCGTGCGGGCCAGCAGTGCTTCCGGATTGTGGATCGCCTCCTTGGTCTTCACGTCGATGACCTCGATATCGGTGAAGCGCTCGCGGTTCTTGATAGCCACGTCGTGGGCGAAGATGACGCAGCGGGCGTTGGCGACATCCTTGGCGGTAATGCGGTTGATGATGCCGTTGGCGCCCTGGGTCTCGACCTTGATCTTGATCCCCTGCTGGGCAGCGGCCTTCTGCAGGCTCTTGGCGGCGAGGAAGGTGTGGGCCACGCCAGACGGGCAGGCAGTGATGGCCAGAACGTCTGCTTCCCCTTCCGCTTCAATGACTTCGAAGCTGGTGTGGGTGGCGGTCACGTCATCTTCTTCGCTCACCGGCTTCTTCAGCAGGTTGACGATGATGGCGGTGGTCAGGGCGCCGAGGATGGTACCCAGGATGTAGCCCATCTTGCCTTCAACAACCGGCAGGACAATCCAGCCACCCCAGGGGGCGTGGTTGATACTGTGCATCATGAAGCCAGTGATGTTGCCGACGATGCCGCCTGCGACGATGGCCGGGATAACACGCATGGGGTCAGCGGCAGCGAACGGGATAGCACCTTCACTGATACCGATCATGCCCATGATGGCGGCCGCTTTGCCGGATTCACGCTCTTCTTTCTTGTAACGCTTCGGAGACATGAAGGTCGCCAGTGCCATACCCAGTGGCGGTACACAGATGGCGATACCGACACCACCCATCAGCCAGGGCTGGGTGTTGACCTGAGTCTGGGCAAACAGGGTAGCAACCTTGTTGACCGGGCCGCCCATATCGAAGGCGGTCATACCACCCAGAATGGCACCCAGCATTACTTTACCTGAGCCCGCCATGCTGGAGAGCCAGTGGTTCATCCCTTCCATCATGGCTGCGATCGGGGCACCGATCCCCCACATCACGATGCCACACACCAGGAAGGTACCGATCAGCGGATAGATGAAGATGGAACCAAGGGAGGTCATGGAGTCAGGCAGCTTGATCCGTTTGAGCTGATTGACCACGAAACCTGCGATAAAGCCCACCAGAATGGCGCCGAGGAAACCGGTTTGATAGTGCTGAACGGCAATCCAGGAGCCGATCATGCCCGGAGCCAGGCCCGGCTTGTCAGCCAGCGAGTAGGCGATGTAGCCACCCAGTACGGCAGTAAACAGAGTCAGACCGGCGATACCCATGGTGGCCATGTCTTTGAGGAAGCCCGCTTCCGGCACGGCGCCCTTGCCGCTCATCATCACCGACAGGGAGAGCAGCACACCGCCTGCCACGATGAAGGGGATCATGTGGGAAGTACCAAACAGCAGGTGCTGCTTCATGGTGTTGAGGCGATCCTTGAAGGTGCGATCGGTGGGTTCAACCGGAGCAGTGGCAGCCGGTTTGGCGGTTGGCGCCGGTTTTTCCGCTTTCGGGCCTTGCTTGAGCAGAGTCAGGGCTTGCTCGACGGTAGTGGCCGCCTTCATCTGCTCGATAAAACCCGGCTCCAGCAGACGGGTGGAGAGCTCGGCCAGCACTTCGATGTGGTGGTTGGCGCCGCCATCCGGGGAGGCGATCATGAAGATCAGCTGGGTCGGTTTGCCATCTTCGGCGCCGTACTCGATACCCTGACGGCTGACACCGATGGCAATGGCCGGACGGCTGACAGCCTTGCTCTTGGCGTGGGGCAGGGCGACCCCCTGCTCGAAGCCGGTGCAGTCCAGCTGCTCGCGGGCCCAGATATCCTTGACGAATTGTTGTTGATCAGACACGGCGCCATCGCGCGCCAGCATCTGTGCCATCTCGTCGAATAGAGCCTCCTTGCTGGTGGCCTTCAACTCCAGGCAGATGAGTCTGCCGTTGGTCATGGTGGGTAACATATTACTCTCCTGGCTCCATTGCCGAGCCGCATGATGGGGGGAACAATTGACCTGGATATTGTTCTCCCGTTGGCGCGGTGCCGAAATCGGACAAATGTGTCGTTTACTGGATTTTTGTGCTGTGCAAGTCGCCATGTGACCCAGCTCGCATATCATCATGAAAGCCAATTCATACCGATTCTTTTATTTTTTTAAATAAAAACAATTAATTGTGAGTGAGTCTTGCTACTTGTATGAGAGCAACGAAAAGGTTTCGTCTTCGGAGGTATGGAGATTTGTGTGCTGTTTTGAGGGCGGAAAATGTGAAGGTGCTGGCAAAACGCGTTGAGATAACAATCAGAAAGAGAGAGGGCAGCTCTTGATGTGAGTCAATCCACTGCTCACTTGTTATGTGCAGCATGGGTGTCTTCGGGTTTTGTATGGTTCCTTATTTGACAAAGCCCGCCACTATTATGAATGGCGGGCTGTTTAGTGCTTCAGCCTTATTGAGCTGATGAATGAGGGGAGGAGAATCGGGCGTTATGTCCGAAACTTGCGTACAACCTCCTGCAGTTGTGTTGCCAACAGGTTGAGGTCGTTGCAAGCCTGAGCCATTTGTTTGGCGCCGGTCGCCACTTCTTCCGAGGCATTGCTGATGTTGACTACATTGCGATTGAGCTCCTCGCTTACCGCCCCCTGCTCTTCAGTTGCGGTGGCAATCTGAATATTCATGTGGGAGATACTGTTAACCGAGCTGCTTATTTCAGCAATAGAGGCTCCCGCTTCGCGAGCAGTATGGACCGTCTCGGACATCATATCCTGACTCTGTTGCATGGTGACGCCCGCTTCGTTAGCACGCTGCTGCAGTTCGGAGATGATGTGGTTGATCTGGGAAGTGGAGTCTTGGGTTCGTTTGGCCAGAGTGCGGACTTCATCTGCAACCACGGCGAAACCACGACCTTGTTCACCGGCTCGGGCTGCCTCGATTGCCGCATTCAGTGCCAGCAGGTTGGTTTGCTCGGCAATCCCCTGAATGACTTCAAGCACCATGCCGATATTTCGGCTGTCATCACCCAGCTGGCGGATCACCAGAGCTGTCTCTTCGATGGCGGTAGCCACCTTTTCAATCCTGCCGATTGAGTCATTGACGGTCTCGCTGCCTTGTGCGGCTGTGTCGCTGGCCGACGTTGCTGCGCTGGCGGCGTCGTTGGTGTTGCGGGCCACCTCCTGCACCGTGGCTTGCATCTCGTTCATGGCTGTGGCCAGCTGATTGAGCTCATGTTGCTGGGCGCCCATGTTGTTGGCCGATTGCTGTGCCACCGCGCTGATCTCTTCGGCGGCCGCACCCAACTGCACTACCGAGCCGGAGACCTCGTTGACCAGCATGCGCAGATTGGATTGCATCTCGTTGAACCCTTGAGCCAGCTTACCCAGCTCGTCATGGGAGAATTGCTTCATGTCGAGTTGGCTGGTGAGGTTGCCTGCCGCCACCTGGCGGGTCTGCTCCAGCAGGGTCATCACAGGATTGCGGATCTGCCGGATCAGCAGCCAGGCCACAATAACGACGAACAACAAGGTTAGCGCACCGACGGTAGTGCTCAGCAGTTTTGCCCGTTCATAGGAAGCCTCACTCTGCTTGGTCAGCAGGTTGGCAACCCGATCGTTCTCCTTGCGAAGCTCCAGACCATCCTGTCCTGCCTGCTCGAGGGCTGCACGAGATTCGTTTTTGATCAGCGACTGCACCTTGGCAATATCTCCCTGCCGTATGGCTGTTTCCAAGTCACCATGGGCTGAAAAATATTTGGCTGCTGCAGTTTTCAGCTCTGCAAACATGTTGCGATCTCGCTCCGACACAAAAGGCATCGATCCATACCGTTGCTCGGCGGCCATGTACTGACTCTTTGCCGCTTCGAAAGACTGTGTGCTGCTGTTGAGGGAGTCGGGATCCTTGCCCAGTGCATCTATCACCATGTTCAGTTCGGCACGGCGAGCGTCCAGCAAGGACACATGCATCTGGCTGGATGCCCGGATGGAGGGAACGATATTGTCGCTGACCTCACTGGCGTCACGGTAAATATTGGAGAGTTGTAAAGTGGCAAACCAGGCAAAACCCAGCATCAACAAAGCGAGAGTGGTAAACGCCATGGTCAGCTTTTGCCCAATTGTCATTTTTGTCAGCATATATCCTCTTTTATCTATTTTTGTCAGGGGATCTTTGTGTGAAATTTATAGCGGCGAATGGATGTGATACCTTAAAAATAAATCAAATAAAAGAGATCTTAATCACAGAGGGTATTTAAGGTCTATTTCTTTACTGCGATGAGGTTTGGCTGGCATATCAAAAAATAAATATCAAATCTCTCATTACCCTGTCTTTAAATTGATTGGATTGTCAGTTAATGCGGCCTAGCTTTTTTACGGATTATGTCAATTTAAAGTAGGATTAAAAATAAATATGCTTATATATCAGTACGTTAATGTTTATTTCTTATGCTGTTATTCTCAGCAAAGATCGAATGGTCTGCTTGGGATTAAATTATAGAACGACTAAAAAATAGGGCCGCATCTTGGAAATTCAAAAGAGATTCCTTTCGTTTGTATTATTAATGGTTCTGTATGACTACGTGTGCTAAATGTTTACAGACCGAATGATGATGGCTGGGGAAAGGTTTAATGGCGATGCATCTATGTGCTGTTTTAGTTTTCATCAGGGGGTGAAAATAGTAGAGGGTAGAGTTGTTATTTTTATTGCCTCCATTTTAGCCGGATACTCAGAGTGTTGCCGTTGCTTGTGCAGGCTGGAATTTTCTTCGTTTCAGCAAACCAAGTCATCTGCATCAGGGGAGCGCCAAGCTCAGGCGACAAACCTGTGGAGCTGGTTGTAGGCAGGATGCAGTCAGGGATGGACTTCAGAGCGAGATGCCTGAAGGAAGGTAGGCATAAGAGAGCAGTAGAGATACAGACGGACTTGACTGGTAGGCCATATTGCTCTGTTGGGAGGGGGAGGCATATTCCCCCTCCAACGAGAGTCGGCTCTTATGCTGATTAGCAGCGGTTGCCGGCGCGGGCGACCCGCCCTTCGGCCAGCAGTTGATAACTGCCAGTCGCTGCAGGAATAAAGGCAGATTGCCCCTTTTCCAGACGCAGTGACTGTTCGCCTTGCTTGAGGGTCACTGTGTCATCGATGGCAAACAGGATCTCGGCGCTGGCAGTGGTGAGCTGGTGCTCGCCAGCTGGGTAGACGCTGAAAGTGAAGTCAGGTACCGGCACGTCGAAGTGCTGTACCGCGCCATCACAGCGGGGGGCCAGCAGGATCTGGTCGTTCGGCTTGGGCAAGCAGCGGGTGCAATCCAAAAGCTCTGCCACATCGATGTATTTGGGGGTGAGGCCGGCGCGCAGCACGTTGTCGGAGTTGGCCATGATCTCGAGGCCGGTGCCGCGCACATAGGCGTGCGGGGTGCAGGCATCGAGGAACATCGCCTGACCGGGTTTGAGGGTCACCACGTTCAACAGCAGCGGCGAGAAGAGGCCCACATCTCCCGGGTACTGGGCCGCCAGACTGGTGATGAGGGCAAACGTCTCCTCATCCTGATGGGCTGCGGCATAGGTTAGCAGCCCTGCCAGCGCCTCGTCCTTGCGCACCCCTTCCAGTACCAGCAGCTGGTGGAAGAAGTGCTGCAGGCCTGCTTCATTCTGGCTGGCGGCAAGGGCTGCGGTCAGATCGGTGATGGCCGCCAGATTGACCCGCTCGAACAGTGCCAGAATGGCGGGAATGGCGCGAAAGCCGTTCATCGCCTGATAGGGGGTGAGGGCAAAGACCAGCTCCGGCTTATGGTTCGGGTCCTTGTAGTTGCGATTGCTCGCCTTGATATCGATGCCTGCGGCCTCCTCTTTGGCAAAGCCCGCTTCGGCCTGAGCCTTGCTCGGGTGCACCTGAATGGAGAGAGCCTTCTCGGCACACAACACCTTGAACAGGAATGGCAGGCTGCCAAAACGGGCGAGGGTGGCCTCACCCAGCGCGGCGGCCGGAGCCCTGTCGATCACCGAAGAGAGCTTTTGCACACTGCCCGCCAGCGTCACCTCGGAGCAGCCGTTGGGGTGAGCCCCCATCCAGAGCTCGGCCTGGGGTTTGCCTTGCGGGTTGGGAATGCCAAACAGGGTGGTGAGGGAGTCATGACTGCCCCAGTCATAGCCTTGAATCGGGTTTTGCATCAACAGAAAGGAGGGCAGATCGCTACTGCTCATAAGGGACGCCTCGTCTAGTTTGAAGAAAATCGGGTGCAGAAAAGGGTGGCATTACTGCTGTGGACCGGACTATAACATGGGCGGTCGTGTGCGCCGCAACCGCTTGCCTCTCTCTTGATCAGGATCACCATGTCTCTCATCTTCAGCCAACTGCTCGACGGAGCCCTGAGCGAACAGGTTCCATTTGACCAAATCTGGTTTGCCAGTGAACAGGGGGTGCCACCCAGTTTCAGCTATCAGGTCAACTTTCCTCGCCTCGAGTTGGTCTTTAGTGGCGAGTATCTCAACCAAATTTGGGACAAGGAGGAGGGGGTCAGAGAGATCAGTGTATTGCCGGGACAGGCGCTCTATATCCCTCCCAACGGCTGGAACAAGCCGCTCTGGACCACCGACTGCTCGGTGCTGAGCCTGCTGTTTGGCAAACGCCAGCTGGGGTTCAGCCTGGTGAGCAAGCGCCGTGAAGATCCCGATTTCTTCGATGTGCAAAAGCACAGCATCATGGCGCGGGCGGGCCATGTGATCGAACACATTCTGGCGGCGCTGAACGTACTGACCGAGGATCCTGGTCGCTCCCCCACCGATGATCACCTGCTGCAGGCCCTGCTGGCGAGTGCCCGTCAGCTGTTGCTGGAGTCCGCCACGGATCGGCCACGGGGGGCAGAGCTCTTTCACGGGATCTGCATTTATATCCAGGAGAACTTTCACCGCCCCATCACCCGGGATTCCATTGCCCACCGCTTCAACGTCTCGGCCAGCCATCTCTCCCACCTGTTCCGCGAGCAGGGTCATATGCGCCTTGCCGATTACATCAGCTGGGTGCGGATCGATCGGGCCAAATTCATGTTGAAAAAGTACCGCTTTCGTCTTGAGGAGGTTGCCAGTCGCTGCGGTTACAGTGACGTGAACTACTTCTGCCGGGTGTTCAAACAGAAGACCGGCTTGACCCCTTCCCAGTACCGCTCCCTGAGTCAGCCGCAGGCTGCGGCCAGCGAGCTGGAGGGATAACGGGGCTGGGTCGGGAAGGCGTGGTGACGGCGCACTTGCGGGTGGCTACCTCTTTGGTCTGACATGCTTTCTTGTCGTTTTATTATGAAAATGAATGGGCTAAGATGGCCGCGCGCAACAAACAAGTTGATAACAAACGGAAGTTAGGAGATGCCGATGGAAAGCAAAGTAGTAATCCCGACCCAGGGTCAGAAAATCACAGTCGATGCCAACGGCAAGCTGCAGGTTCCCAACCATCCGATCATTCCGTTTATTGAAGGGGATGGCATCGGTGTTGACGTAACCCCGGCCATGTTGAATGTGGTGAATGCTGCGGTCGAGAAAGCCTACAAGGGCGAGCGCAAGATCGCCTGGATGGAGATCTATACCGGCGAGAAATCGACTCATGTCTATGGCGAAGGTGCCTGGCTGCCGGCCGAAACCCTGGATTTCATTCGCGAATATTGCGTGGCCATCAAGGGCCCGCTGACTACTCCGGTCGGTGGCGGTATTCGCTCCCTCAACGTAGCCCTGCGTCAGGAGCTGGATCTCTACATCTGCCTGCGCCCGGTGCGTTACTACGACGGCACCCCGAGCCCGGTGAAACGTCCTGATCTGACCGACATGGTGATCTTCCGCGAAAACGCCGAAGACATCTACGCCGGTATCGAGTGGAAGGCCGACAGTGCCGAAGCAAACAAGGTGATCGCCTTCCTGCAAAACGAGATGGGCGTGAAGAAAATTCGCTTCCCCGAGTCCTGCGGTATCGGCATCAAGCCGATGTCCAAGGCGGGTACCGAGCGTCTGGTGCGTGCCGCCATCGAGTATGCCATCGACAATGATCGCGACTCCGTGACTCTGGTGCACAAGGGCAACATCATGAAGTTCACCGAAGGTGCCTTCAAGGATTGGGGCTATGCTCTGGCCCAGAACGAGTACGGTGCCCAGCTGATCGACGGCGGCCCCTGGTGCTCCTTCAAGAACCCGAAAACCGGCAAGACCATCGTCATCAAGGATGTCATCGCCGATGCCTTCTTGCAGCAGATCCTTCTGCGTCCGGCCGAGTATGACGTCATCGCCTGTATGAACCTCAACGGCGACTACATCTCCGACGCGCTGGCCGCTCAGGTAGGCGGTATCGGCATCGCGCCGGGTGCCAACATCGGTGACGGCGTGGCCCTGTTTGAAGCGACCCACGGCACTGCACCTAAGTATGCCGGTCAGGACAAGGTCAACCCGGGCTCCCTCATCCTCTCCGCCGAGATGATGCTGCGCCACATGGGTTGGGTTGAAGCGGCCGATCTCATCATCAAGGGGATGGAAGCGGCGATCCGCAACAAGACCGTCACCTATGACTTCGAGCGTCTGATGGAAGGGGCCACCCTGCGCTCCTGCTCCCAGTTTGCTCAGGACATGATCGACCAGATGTAATCTGCTGCTTGCCAGAAACGCAAAACCGGCGCCATGTGCGCCGGTTTTTTTATCGCGAAAGAGTGAAGGGGCTTATTGCGCCTGCTCTACGTGTTGCTGATAGCGTTGCTGCCATTTGCTGGTTTCTGCTTCATCACCCTGGGCCTTCCAGAAGGCGCAGATGGTGTTGGCAAGTTCCGAAGCCATCGCGTGATCTCCGTCACGTCGACTCATCAGATAATCTCCCAGCCAGCTTTGATATTGTTTCATTACCCGATCTCCTTATCTCATGTGCCCTTGAGGGTGCCCACCTTGACGGAAGCCTGTCGGCTCATCCTGGGGGGAACATCATCAGGCATGATGGTGCAAAGTCACGACCCGGGCAGAGAGCCCGATGGGCCATCTGGCGGCGAACGTGACGCGAGATGTCAAAAAATGAGCGCCATTTTAGCACAAACTGACCAATTTGGGGAAATTGTCGCCATGGATTGCGACAGAACGGCCCCATCCCCTTGTTCCCACAACAGAAAACCCGCCGTGATGGCGGGTTGATTTGCAGATAAAAGTGGCAAAACAGCCTAGATCTTGGCGCTGGCCAGGTACTTTGCCATCTCTTCGGCGGGCACCATGCCACCGCCGGTGGCCCACACCAGATGGGTGGCCTGTGCCATGGTTGCGGCATCGCAACCGCGCCCGGTTAGCCACTCGGGATTGGCTGCCACCCGCCACGGGCCGGCCATACCAGCCAGAGCGGAGGGCTCGAGTGTGATCTGTTCATCGCGCGCCAGCAGCCCCAGCAGGTCATACATCTCCTGATCGCTCAGGGTGTAGAAGCCCGCCAGTAACCGCTCCATGGCGCGGCCGACGAAGCCGGAGGCGCGACCTACCGCGAGGCCGTCGGCTGCGGTGAGGTTATCGATGCCCAGATCCTGCACCGCAATGGCATCGTGCAATCCGGTGTGGACCCCCAGCAACATGCAGGGGGAGTGAGTGGGCTCGGCGAAGAAGCAGTGGACGTTGTCTCCGAACGCGAGCTTGAGACCAAAGGCCACGCCGCCCGGGCCGCCACCCACGCCGCAAGGGAGGTAGACAAACAGCGGGTGGTCGGCATCCACCTTGATACCCATCTGGTCGAACTGCGTTTTCACCCGCTCGCCCGCCACCGAGTAGCCGAGGAACAGGGTGCAGGAGTTCTCGTCGTCGATGAAGAAGCAGTTGGGATCGCGCTCGGCCTCTTTGCGCCCCTGCTCCACCGCCACCCCGTAATCTTCGGCATATTCGACCACGATGACGCCGTGTTCGCGCAGCTTGCGCTTCTTCCACTCCCGCGCATCGGCTGACATGTGGACGGTGACGGTAAAGCCCAGTTTGGCGCTCATGATGCCGATGGACATGCCAAGGTTGCCGGTGGAGCCCACTGCGATGCTGTACTGGCTGAAGAACTTGCGAAACTCGTCGCTGAACAGTTTGCGATAGTCATCCTCTTCCCGCAGCAGACCAGCCTTGATCGCCAACTGTTCGGCGTGAGTCAACACCTCGTAGATACCGCCTCGCGCCTTGATGGAGCCTGAGATGGGCAGGTGGCTATCTTTTTTGAGCAGCAGTCGACCGGTGATCTCAACCCCGTAGCGCTGATTGAGCGTGGCCTGCATCGCCGGAATGGCGGCGATGTCGGACTCCAGAATACCGTTGCTGGCGCGGGTTTCGGGGAAGGCTTCGCACATGTAGGGGGCGAAGCGGGCCAGCCGAGCGGAAGCGTCCGCCACATTGTTGTTATCGAGCCCCACATAGGGCAGACCGGCAGCCAGAGTGGTGGTGTTGGGGTTGAACCAGGTGACTGGCTCAAGCGCGATCAGGGATTGCACCAGTGGAAATTGTGCGGTGAGCTGTTGTACGTCGATGTTTTTCATAGTGTTCTCGGTCTTGTTACACGATATAGGAGAGCAGGAAGGTACCGGCCAGCGCCATCAGGGAGGCAACAAAGGTGGCGGTGGTGTAGTACTTGAGCGTTTCGTTCAGGGTGGCGCCGCAATACTGCTTGACCAGCCAAAACAGAGAGTCAGTCACCATGGTGCAGCCAATGGCGCCGGAGCCGATGGCCAGGGTCATGATCTCCGGGCTGATATCTGGGTAGTGCACCATGATGGGGGAGACGATAGCGGTGGCGCCCATCATGGCAACGGTAGCGGAGCCCACGGCGGCGTGCAGCACGATAGCCACCAGCCAGGCGAGCAGAATCGGGTGCATATCCAGCTGTGAGAGGATAGTGGCCAGACTATCGCCCAGCCCGCTTGCCTTGAGCACGCCGTTGAAGGCGCCGCCCGCACCGATAATGAGCAGGATATTCGCGATGGAGGAGAAGCACTCCTCGGTCTTGTTGAGCAGCCCTTCCATCTTCATCTGCTGGCGGATCCCCAGCACGTAGTAGGCGGTGAAGGCGGCGATAAACATGGCGGTGATGGGGTTGCCGATAAACTCCAGCACGGTGTAGAGGTGGCTGGCGTGCTCCATATTGAGCTCGGCGACCGTCTTGGCCAGCATCAGCAGGATGGGAAGCAGCACGGTAAAGAGCGAGGCGCTTAAGGTCGGGAGAGTTGCCTCATCGCGCGCCTTGATGTCGGCAAAGGCGGCTGGCACCTCCTTGAACGGGAGCCGGTTACCCAGCAGCTTGAGGAACAGGGGGCCGCCGATAAGCGAGGCAAACAGGCCGACCGCCAGACCATAGACGATGACGGAACCCACATCGGCGCCCAGCTGATTGGTGACATAGAGGGCAGCAGGGTGCGGCGGCACTATGCAGTGCACGGCCATCAGGGCAGTGCAGAGCGGAATAGCCAGCTTGAGCAGCGAGGTATTGGTCTTGCGGGCGATGGAGAAGGCCAGCGGGATCAGCAGTACCACGCCGACTTCGACAAACAGGGTGATGCCGCACACCAGACCCACCAGCACCATGATGACATCCGGCGAGAGCCAGCGGCATCTCTGCAGGGCGAGACCGATGCGCTCCGCCGCCCCTGACACCTCCATCATCTTGCCGAGTATGGTGCCAAGACCGATGACGGCGGCGAGAAAACCGAGCGTGCCACCAATGCCCGCTTCCATGGCATTGACCATGTTGACTGGGTTCATCCCCATCAGGGTGCCGACATAGAAGCTCGCCAGCAGCAGGGCAAGGAAAGGATGCACTTTGCCCTTCACGATGGTGACGACAATCAGGATGATGCTAGTCAGCAAGGTACCGACGACCCACACTTCAGAATTCATACTGCGCCTCTACGATGTAATAAGGGAAGATTTATGCGCTTATTGAATGAAAATGGGGCTGTGCTGACAAATGATGAAATTCGCTTCTTGGATGAGTTGAGGTGATGCAAAGGCGCCACATTGGTCACAATTTATCGAAATCACATCCTTTGGGTCTTTTGAATTCATCCTGAAGGCGGCCTGTGGGTGTATCATAGGTGGCCATTGCGAAGAGGGGGATGAATGTATAACGGGGATAATTACATATCGCGCAACAAGCTGCTGAGTGGCTACCAGCTGGCCAAGCTGCACACCTTCGAGGCGGCCGCCCGCCACGGATCCTTTGCCATGGCAGCTGATGAATTGTCGCTGAGCCCCAGTGCCGTGAGTCACCGGATCAGCGCATTGGAAGAGGAGCTGGGGTTCAAGCTCTTTGAGCGTTTTCACCGCAAGGTGGTACTGACGGCGGATGGGCAGCGGGTGTTCTGGGCGCTCAAATCCTCGCTGGAGTTCATCAATCAGGAGATCCTGGAGATCAAGAATCAGGAGCTCTCCGGTACCCTGACCATCTATTCGCGTCCCTCCATCGCCCAGTGCTGGCTGGTGCCCAGGTTGGCTGATTTCTCCCGCCTGCATCCGCAGATCGAGCTCAATATCATCACCGGCAACGAGAACATCAACCTGCATGGCTATGGCATCGATTTGACCCTCTATTTCGATGAGAAGAGCCCGGAGCGGCTTGCCATCCACCCGCTGATGGATGAGTTCATGCTGCCGGTCTGCAGCCCGGAATATGCCGAGCAGCACGGGCTTGTCGGCAATCCCGCCAACTTGTCCTTGTGCCGTTTGCTCCATGATCGGCAGGCATGGGGATTTGACTCGGATACCGACGAATGGAGCTGCTGGGCTCGCCACGCCGGGGTCAGCCTCGAGGCATGCCAGCTGAGCATGGGTTTTGATCGCTCGGATCTCGCCATCATCGCCGCCATGAATCACGCCGGGATCGCCATGGGGCGCAAGAATCTGGTGAGCAAGCGACTGGCACGCAACGAGCTGGTGGCCCCTTTTGCCGGGCTGGAGGTCAAGTGCGAGCAGCGTTATTACATGGCGACCCTGCCCAATCGGGCGTGTCCCAAGATCCAGGCCTTTATCGACTGGGCGCAGGAAATGGCCGTCGAGATGGAATGAACAGAGGCCGGTGCGCAAGAGCAAAATGAAGATGGTAAAGCGCGAGTGAACGAAGGTAGTGGTTTAACGTAGCGGGAAAATTGGGGGAGAGGGGTTGGCTGATGGTGGTTGGTCGCGAGTGGCGTTGCTGCCAACACCGGGTGGCGGGCAGCAAGGCAACGGTCGGGATCAGGTGGTCTTTTCCAGATGGTTCTGGTAAATCTGCTGCCACTTGTCCAGTTCGTTTTCATCACCCTGCTGCTGCCAGAACTCGCAGATGGAACTCGCCATCTCGCATGCCATGGCGTGGTCACCGTCACGGCGACTCATCAGGTATTGCCCTAGCCAGCTTTGATACTGTTTCATTGCACGATCTCCTTATCTATTTAACCCTTGATACTGCAGCTGTGGGCCACCCGTCCGGCAGTGTTGCGCCACACTCCACTTTCGCCGCGCGCTGCTTGTTATCGCCTCGCTTGTTGTCAATCAGGACAGAGAGCGTATGAGAAAGAGGCGAAAGTGTTAAAAATTGGCCACCACCTTATCACAAAATGGTGTGATATGCAGGCTTTGGGGCCAATTGAGTTATAAGCGTGGGTTGTGTGTCCCGACATAGCGACATGGATTGACGGAGAGTATCGGCACGCAACTTGTGCCGTAAGCAGGCGTTTGAGTGGTTACTGGGTCACCCGACGTGCCTGCCAGTAGCGACTGTTCCAGTAGACGTTGTCGAGGCGGGAGCGGATCACTCCCTTGCTGGTGGAGGCGTGAATAAACTCGCCGGCACCTGTGTAGACCCCCACATGGTACTGTTGCCAGCCGGTTTTGAAGAAGACCAGATCCCCGTGTTGCAGCCGGTAGCGATCCACCGGTTTGCCAATGGTGGCCTGAGATTCGGTGGTTCTTGGCAGGTTGAAGCCCAGCACCTGACTGTAGGCGAGCTGGGTGAAGGCGGAGCAGTCTAACCCGGCGCGGCTGGCGCCGCCCATGCGGTAGGGAACACCGCGCCATTGTTGGTAGAAGCCATCAAAGGCACTGCTCTGCCGGGGGGCCGGAGGCGGCTCCGGCGTGCTGGAACAGGCGGCCAGCAGCAGAGTCAGCAGGGATAGCAGCAGCTTGCGATACATCGGGCTCTCTCCACGGACGGGTCTACCAAACGAGACATTTATCGAGCGCCATATCCTGCCAAATCGTTCTTGCTGCAGGAGGACACGCGACAACTTTTCCATCATAAACAGGGATCTGGCTCCAGACCTAGTCTCCGAGAGGAAAAATGTGGCGGGGAACTGAAAAACGCCAACCTGAGGGCTGGCGTTTGTTGTCACTCGTTGTGGCTGATCAGCGGTTTAAGCAGCTCGGCCAGTTTGTAGAAGGTCTGTACCCGGGTGGTGCTGGGGCGCCAGACCAGCCCGATTTCGCGATAGGAGGTCTCTCCCGGCAGCGGGATGGCCACCAGATCGGAGTTGGCAAGAATGCCGGCATCAATGGCCATCTGCGGCAGGAAGGTGGTGCCAAGGCCCGCTTCCACCATCTGCACCAGGGTGTGCAGGCTGGTTGCAGCGAACGGGTTGATCTTGCTCTTGTCCCGCAGGCGGCAGGCGCTCACTGCGTGCTCGGTGAGGCAGTGCTCCCGCTCCAGCAGGAAGATGCTCTGGTTGGGCAGCTCCTTGTAGTCGAACGGGGTATGCAGACCGGCCGCCATGCTGGCGGGCATCACCATGTGGAACGGATCCTGGCCGACGGTCTTGCAGTGAAATCCCCCGATCTCGATGGGCAAGGCAAGGATCAGCAAGTCGAGCTGACCCTGTTCCAGCTGCTTGAGCAGATTGCTGGTGGTGTCTTCACGCAGCAACAATTCGAGGTCAGGATAGGTTTTGCTGCACTCTTTCAGCAGCTTGCTCAGCAGGAAGGGGGCGATGGTGGGAATGCAGCCCAGACGTACCGTCCCCTGCATCACGCCGCCCTGATGTTGCCCGAGCTCCATTAGATCCCGCGCATCGGAGAGTAAATTGCGAGCGCGCTCGACGATTTCCATGCCGACCGGGGTCATAATGAAGCTCTTGTGGTCCCGCTCCACCAGTTGCAGGTTCATCATGTCCTCCAGCGTCTGGATCCCGGTACTCAGGGTCGACTGGCTGACATGACAGGCCTTGGCGGCGCGGTTAAAGTTCTTGTGCTCATCGAGAGCGACCAGATATTGCAGCTGTTTGAGGCTGGGCCAACGTTGCATAGAAAAACCCGATTAATGCTATCTATTTAATTTGATTTAACTAATCTACCACCGGGTCTATAGTTTGTCGCTTGAATTAGATGGACTTGGCTCTAGGTAGCCCAATCCTCACCGGATTGTTCACTTCACATAAAGAGGAATTGAATATGGTATTGGTAGGCCGTCCCGCACCCGATTTTACCGCCGCAGCTGTTCTGGGTAATGGCGAGATCGTTGATTCATTCAACCTGTCATCCCACATCAAAGGCAAAGCTGCCGTTGTCTTCTTCTACCCGCTCGATTTCACCTTCGTCTGCCCGTCTGAGCTGATTGCCTTCGATCACCGTTATGAAGAGTTCCAGAAGCGTGGCGTGGAAGTGATCGGTGTTTCCATCGATTCCCAGTTCTCCCACAACGCATGGCGTAACACCAAAGTGGAAGATGGCGGTATCGGTCAGGTCAAGTACCCGCTGATCGCCGACGTGAAACACGAAATCTGCAAAGCCTATGACGTTGAGCATCCGGAAGCCGGTGTGGCGTTCCGTGGCTCCTTCCTGATCGACAAGAACGGTGTCGTTCGCCATCAGGTTGTCAACGATCTGCCGCTGGGCCGCAACATTGACGAGATGCTGCGCATGGTCGATGCCCTGCAATTCCACGAAGAGCACGGCGAAGTGTGCCCTGCTCAGTGGGAAAAAGGCAAAAAAGGTATGCAAGCCTCTCCGGACGGCGTTGCCAAGTACCTGTCCGAGAATGCTGACTCCCTGTAATCGGGTCGTACTCTCCTTGAAGAACCGGCGTCTTGGCGCCGGTTTTTTTATACCTGTGAGTCATCTATCCCCCTGACATCGCCGGTCACACTCTTCTCGTTCCATCGTTCCATCGTTCCATCGTTCCATCGTTCCATCGTTCCATCGCTCTCCTCGCTATTCCAAGCTGCCGTTCGCTGGTGTACTCGTCGTTTCGAAATGAGGTGCTGATCCTATGGTTGGGAAGGTATGTGACGACAGACAAACATCAGTCGTAAAAAAAAGCGCGCCATAGGCGCGCTCAGTTCACAAACGGAGGCGTTATTCCTCAAAGATCCCGAAGTGATCCTTGGCGAAATTGACCCGCTGCTCCACGTTCATCTTCACCTGCCCCAGCTTCTCGATGGTCTTGAGATTGGGCACCAGGCCGCGACCGTTGGCGATCTGGATGGCAAGACCAGGACGGGCGTTGAGCTCCAGCAGCATGGGGCCGCGGAACTTGTCCAGCACCATGTCGGTCCCGATGTAGCCCAGACCCGACATCTCGTAGCAGGAGGCTGCCAGGGTGAGCAGGGTATCCCAGTGTGGGACCTTGAGCTCATAGAGGTCGAGGCCGGTATCCGGATGGTGGCGCAGCGGATTGCCAAACTGCACCGCCCGCAGGGCACGACCGGTACGCAGGCACAGACCCACCCCCACGGCGCCCTGGTGCAGGTTCGCCTTGCCGTCGGAGGCGGCGGTGGAGAGGCGCATCATCGCCATCACCGGGAACCCCTTGAAGATGATCACCCGGGCATCGGGTACCCCTTCAAAAGAGTAGCCGTCGAACACATCATCAAAGTTGATGAGGCCTTCCACCAGTGCCACGTCGGGCTTGCCTCCAAGCGAATAGAGCCCCGCCAGAATGTTGGAGACATGGCGCTCCAGATCCTGACCGTTGGAGGCGCTGCCGTTGGGTTTATAGAAGAGGCCATCTTCCTGACGCAGGATCACCAGGATCCCCTTGCCGCCCGAGCCACGGGCCGGCTTGATGCAGAATCCCGGCCAATCTTTTACCAGCTCGGTGATGCGACCCACATCGTGCTGGGCACGGATGGTACCGATCAGCTCAGGCACGGTAACGCCTGCATCCAGCGCAATTTGCTTGGTCTGCAGCTTGTCATCCACCAGCGGATAGAGGCTGCGTGGATTGTAGCGGCTGATGTAGGAGTGGTTGCGCTTGTTCATGCCGAGGATGCCTGATTGGGACAGGCTCCACGGGGTGGTGTATTTTTCCCAGAACCACATCGGTTACTTGTCCTTACCCGGGGTGACGCCAGATTTCATCTCGTCCACCAGCGGCTTGAAGCGCTTCAGTTCGCTCAGCTTGTAGCCGGTGTAGTTACCCATCAACAGCACGGTCGCCATCAGCACCAGCTGCAGGCCGAGGAAGTTGAAGGTGAGGTGACGAATAAGCTCGTTATCCATGGCCAGATAGGCGATGACGGCAACCAGCAGAGAGCCGCCGCCCTGGCGGAATACCTCTTTCGGGCCCTCTTCTTCCCACAGGATGGACATCCGTTCGATGGTCCAGGAGAGGATGATCATCGGGAAGAAGGTGATCTTCATGCCATCGGTCAGCCCCAGCTTGAAGGCGAACGCCGAGAAGATACCGATCATCGAGATAACCATGATGATGATGGCCGATATTCGGGCGACCAGCAGCAGGTTAAGCCGCGACAGGTAGGAGCGGATGATGAGACCGGTGCCGACGATCAGCAGGAAGCCGATGAGGCCGGTGACCAGCGAGGTCTGGATAAAGGCGACCGCGATCAGCACAGGCATAAAGGTACCTGAGGTCTTGATCCCCACCAGAACCCGCAGGAAAACCACCATCAGCACGCCGATCGGGATCAGCAGCAAGCCCTTGAACAGAGTCTGCTCTTCCAGCGGCAGGCTGTGGATGGAGAAGTTCATCATCTCTGATTTTTCGAACTTCTGCGCCAGAGCAACGCTCACCGGCTGTTCCTGTTCGATCATCGAGAAGCTGACACGGGAGTTATGGCCACCGGTCACGTCCAGCAGGGCGCCGGAGTTATATTCCCACAGCAGCAGGTTGGCCGGACGACCCTGTTCACCGGTTTGCGGGTTGAACAGCTTGTAGTCGGTCGGGCTGTTGAATACCTGCAGGTAATCCACCAGCTCCTGACGACGGCGGCCATCTTCCAGATTTAGGGCATGCACCACGCGGGTGGGGACGTCAGCATTGTTGAGCAGCTCGGCGATCAGGTTGGCGCGGCTCTTGTGCTTTTTCAGCAGCTCGGCGTTCTGCTCCTGCTTCTCGATCTCCTTGATGATCTCGCGAGTCAGGGTGTAGCCGTCGGCAGAGCGCTCCTGTGCCCGCTCGAGGATCTGCTTCATCGCGGTGGCGTAAGGCTCACTCTCGATCTGCTTCTCGATGGCAGGCGGCTGCGGATTGGCGGCCGGTTTGGCGTGGGCATCCGCCATCATGTCGACGCGGTAGTAGAGCTCCTGACGGCCAGAGGCGGTGCGGATGGACCACTCGGCGCGGGCATCGCCATCTTTTTCGACAAAGGAGAGGCCGTAGCCTGGGCTGGCGGCGTTCTCGTTCATCAGGGTGAAACCGGGCTGGGTGCCCGGAATGGCCAGGGAGGCGATCACCGGCTCACCGGTCGCCTCAAACTCCAGCTTGGCTTCGATGGACCAGATCTGGCGCTTTTCACCGGGCGTCAGCGGCACATCCAACGCGATATGGTGATAGATCGTCATCCCCAGGCCGACAATGTACAGCAGGGCTACCAGCAAATAGAACGGCTTACGGGAAACCATGGATTATTTCACATCCTTGAGCTTGGGTTTGGGTTGGATATATTCGCGGGCCACATCAACCACGGCGATGTCTTTCAAAAATTCGCGACCCAGCAGCACAGGGAAGGTCATGTCGCTACGGTCTTTCAGGGTAAATTCGGCTTTCTCGGTCATGTCGCCAATGCGCACGGCCAGACGCACTACCGGACGGCGGTCCAGATCGTCGGCAGAGGCCTGACGCACCCGCACATGGCGCACCAGCGGCGCTTCGATCTGGATCTTGTCGTCCACTTCCTGATGGCTCAGGAAGAAGCGCACCCAGTTTTTGCCGTTGCGCTCGAAAATGGTGATCTCCTGCGCACTGATGGAGGAGGTGGTCGCACCGGTATCGACCCGCGCCTGGAAGGCGTCGTTGGCCGCATCAACCCAGATCCACTCTGCTTCACCGACCATCAGCTTGCCATCGATGGTGTGACCCTGATTGGGGGCCGGGCACTTCTCGGTGGGGATGGCCATCGGCTTGGGCGGCTCGGAGGGGAGGGTGGCGAGCTTGTGGTCTACTTGCTTGACGGACTCTTTCATATTGGTGACATCTGTGTTGAGCTGAACCAGCAGGTGCTGTTGCTGCACATACTGCTTCTGTTGCTGTTCCATGGATGTTTGCAGGCGCTGCTCGCTCTGGCTCAGCTCGCTACGAAGCTCGGCCAGCGTCAGAGCTGGGACCTGAGGCGCTTTTTCCATATTGACACACCCGCCGAGACTAAGCAGGGAGAGCAGGGTCATTCCTTTTAATTTGCTTTTCATGTCATTCATTTAACTGTGCTTCCTGGAATTGGGTCAGTGTAACTTCCTGAATCGCCATCGGCTAGTCTTTGGCCTTGCGGGCAATCAGTACGGCACGTTTCGGCGCCGGGTGTCCTTCTACCGTGAGTGCCGGATTGTCTGGATCCAGATAGTCACTCAGGGATTCATTAATCATCCAGTCGGTACGACGCTGTTCGTCGGTGCTGGTCATATTCTCGTCTACTATCCGCACGTCGGTGAAGCCGCAGCGCTCGACCCACAGCTTGAGGGCGCGGCTTGAGGGAATAAACCAGACGTTGCGCATTTTGCCGTAACGATCGGTGGGCATCAGCACGTCGTTGACACCGCCGTCAATCACTAGCGTCTCCAGCACCAGCTCGCCATCATCTTTCAATTGATTGCGCAGCTGCTCGATGTGCTCGATGGGGGATTTGCGGTGATAGAGCACCCCCATGGAGAAGACGGTGTCAAAGGCCCGCAGCTCCGGCAGCTCCTGAATGCCGAGCGGCAACAGGTGGGCGCGCTGGTCGTTGCCGGCGAAGTGGCGAATGGCCTCGAACTGGCAGAGGAACAGCGGACTCGGATCGATGCCGACTGCAAGCCGAGCCCCTTCACCCACCATGCGCCAGAGGTGGTAGCCGCTGCCGCAGCCCACATCAAGCACGTAACGGCCTTCGAGCGGGCTGATATGGGGCAGCACCCGATCCCACTTCCAGTCAGAGCGCCACTCGGTATCGATGTGGATGCCGTGTACGGTGAACGGCCCCTTGCGCCAGGGCATGAAGTGGCGCAGCAGGCTCTCGACCTTCTTGCGTTCACCTTCGCCAAGGCTCTCGGCCGAGCCAATCTCGACCCGGCTTTTCAGCTCGACGTTGCCGGGGGAGACCACCGGCAGCTTGTTGAGGGCGCGGTTCCAGCGCGGCAGGTCGCCATGCTGGTTGTCATGTTGCCAGGCGTGCAGCTGGGCGGGCAGGGTATGCAGCCAGTGGCTCAGCCGGTTTTTGGCAATCAGTTGATAGAAATTGGCAAAGTCGATCATGGCTGGGCGTCGCTGGATTTGATGGCAATCATGGAGCCGAAGTTGAAGCACTGGAACCAGAGATCCTGATGGACGAAACCGGCATCCCGCAGACGGGCCTGATGCACCGGCAGGCTGTCGGTGCGCATCACGTTCTCAAGGGCAGTGCGCTTCTGGCTGATCTCCAGCTCGCTGTAGCCATTGGCCCGCTTGAAGTCGAGGTGCAGATCGATGAGCAGCTCGTTGACCGGTTCATCTTCAAAGCGGAACTTCTCGCTCAGGATCAGGATCCCGCCCGGGCGCAGACCGTCGTGAATGCGCTGGATTAGGACTGCCCGCTTTTCGGGCTCGACAAATTGCAGGGTGAAGTTGAGCACCACCACGGAGGCGTTCTCGATCTCGATGTCGCAGATATCCGCCTCCACCAGCTCCACCGGCACCTCGGATTTGAAACCGGAGAGGTGGGCGCGGGCGCGCTCGATCATCGGATGGGAGAGATCCACCGCGGTGATGCGGCAGCCGGGCTGGCTGACATGGCGACGCATCGCCTGGGTCGCGGCGCCCAGTGAGCAGCCGAGATCATAGAGTCGGCTCTCGGGTTGGGCGTAGCGGGCGGCCATCATGCCGATGGCAGAGATGATGTTGCTGTAACCCGGCACCGAGCGCTGGATCATATCGGGAAACACGTCGACGACCTGTTCGTCAAAACAGAAGTCACCCAATCGGGCGATCGGGGCGGCAAAAATTTGATCTTTGGTATGCATGCTGGCGCAACCTGACAGTCGGGACATCACCCGGCTGTATTGTTCAATTGAGTCGTTGGGTGACACCCATCAGAGTAGATTTATCACCTGTTTACGAACGGGGTGGCTGGTCGTGAAATCCTTTGGACCGTTCCTGTTCGTACGGGCCATGTTCCGGACCCTTACTTGGGGCGGTAGTGTAGAGGATTGATGGCCGTTTGTCTTGACGCCAGGGCTTGCCACGCCACAAAAAAGCACTTTTTTTGCAGCGAAACGATGGCCGCAGAATGGGTTGGCTAAAAGCGCAGCACTCCCTGCCGTGCGCGATCGTTTTCCCCCGGCCAGGGGGCCATCTCCTGCTCCAGCAAGCGGGTGATCTGGCGGGCCACCTCAGGTGCCTGGGCGTTGTCGGCAGTATGTATATAGAGGTAGAGATCTTTCCCCTCCACGAGCCACTGGCGCCAGTGGGGGAGCCAGCTGGGCAGGAAGGGGTGATTGGCCGCCGGATCCGGCAGGCCGATAAAGCGCACCATGGGGGCGTTGGCGGTGGCCAGCAGATGTACCGGCAGGCGTGGCTTCTTGCCCTGGGCATCGACAAGGGCTGGCGTGGTTGCTGGCACCGAGAAGAGTGGCCGGCTGTCGAGCATCACCCGGTTCACTCCCTGTTCCATCAGCAGCCGGTTCAATGCCCGCTCGGCCTCCCCCTTGGCGAAGAACTCAGGGTGACGCACTTCGAGGACGTAGCGAAACGCCCGCGGCAGCCGATCGATGAAGGCCGCCAGTCTGGCCAGCCCCTGTGGCCCGAAACGGGCGGGCAACTGCAGGGTGAGCAGCCCCAGCTTGTCGTGCAGCGGGGCGAGCAGGCGAATAAAGTCGGCGACTTGTTTGTCTGCGCTCACCAGATCGCTCTGGTGGCTGATGGTTTGCGGAAATTTGAAGTTGAAACGAAAGTGAGCGGGCACCGCATCGGCCCAGCGCTGTACCGTGTCCAGTGTCGGCAGGGCGTAGAAGGTGGTGTTACCCTCCACCGAGTTGAAGACGGTCGCATAGTGGGCGAGGTGTTCGGCAGGCTTGGCGCCAAGGCCCAGCAACTGGCCTGGCCAGCGGGGGTGGGACCACTGCGGCAGGCCCAAATAGAGGCTCATGATGGCTATTCTCTTCGCTCTTGGTGCATTCGTGCCGATTTTTTGCCCGCTTTTTGCCATCGAGTGCAAAAAACTGGCGAAAGGAGGCTGCTGGCCATTTTACCCAAAAGGGGGTTTTCCTCTATAATGCCAGCCCTTTTGTTTTTCAATTTCTTGTGACCCATGCCTATCTACGAATATCGTTGCGACGTCTGTGGCCATGAATTGGCAAAACTGCAAAAGCTTTCCGATGCCCCCCTGACCGACTGTCCGGCCTGTAGCAAGCCGAATCTGGTCAAGCTGATATCGGCGGCAGGCTTCCGGCTCAAGGGAACCGGATGGTACGAGACTGATTTCAAACCGGGTAAGAAAAAGAATCTGGCCAGCTGTGAGACAGACGGTGCTTGCCAGTCGTGCCCGGCGGCCCAAGGTTAACCGTCTCTCTACAATTTCGAAGGAAGAAGTCCATGCGCTCTATCTATTGCGGACAGGTCAATGAGGCCCATGCAGGGCAGACCATTACATTGTGCGGTTGGGTTCATCGTCGTCGTGATCTCGGCGGTCTGATCTTTATCGATATGCGCGACCGGGAAGGGATCGTTCAGGTGTTCTTCGATCCGGACAAGCCGGACGCGTTTGCCCTGGCCTCCGAGCTGCGCGGCGAGTTCTGCATCCAGGTGACCGGCGTGGTGCGCACCCGTCCCGAGTCCCAGCGCAACAGCGACATGGCCACTGGCGCCATCGAAGTGTTCGCCCACGAACTCAACATCATCAACCGTGCCGAGCCGCTGCCGCTGGACTTCAATCAGGTCAACAGCGAAGAGATCAGCCTCAAGTATCGCTACCTGGATCTGCGTCGTCCCGAGATGGCCAAGTACCTGAAGACCCGTGCCAAGGCCAGCGCCTTCGTACGCCGCTTCATGGACGAGCACGGCTTCCTCGATATCGAGACCCCGATGCTGACCAAGGCCACCCCGGAAGGTGCCCGTGACTATCTGGTGCCGAGCCGCGTGCACAAGGGCAAGTTCTACGCTCTGCCGCAATCACCCCAGCTGTTCAAGCAGTTGCTGATGATGTCTGGCTTCGATCGCTACTACCAGATCGTCAAGTGCTTCCGTGACGAAGACCTGCGTGCCGACCGCCAGCCGGAATTCACCCAGATCGACGTGGAGACCTCCTTCATGACCGCGCCGCAAGTGCGTGAAGTGATGGAAGAGATGATCCGCAAACTGTGGTTGCACATCCTGAACGTGGATCTGGGCGACTTCCCGATCATGACCTTCGACGAAGCCATGCGTCGCTATGGCTCCGACAAGCCGGATCTGCGTCTGCCGATGGAGCTGGTCGATGTGGCCGATCTGCTGACTGCTGTCGAGTTCGCCGTGTTCGCGGGCCCCGCCAACGATCCGAAAGGCCGTGTGGCAGCCCTGAAAGTACCGGGCGGTGCCGAGCTTTCTCGCAAGCAGATCGACGAGTACACCAAGTTTGTCGGCATCTACGGTGCCAAGGGCCTGGCCTGGATGAAGGTCAACGAAGCCGCCAACGGCATCGAAGGCGTGCAGTCTCCGGTTGCCAAGTTCCTCTCTGACGCCATCGTGCGCGAGATCCTGGCTCGTACCGGCGCTGCCGACGGCGACATCATCTTCTTTGGCGCTGACAGCAAGAAAGTGGTCTGCGATGCTATGGGCGCCCTGCGTCTGAAAGTGGGTCGCGATCTGGGCCTGCTGGAGAACAGCTGGAAACCGCTGTGGGTCATCGACTTCCCGATGTTCGAGGAAGATGGTGAAGGTGGTCTGGCCGCCATGCACCACCCGTTCACCGCGCCGAGCAACATGAGCCCGGCCGAGCTGAAAGCCAACCCTGTGGGTGCTTACGCCAACGCCTACGACATGGTGATCAACGGCTACGAAGTGGGTGGCGGCTCTGTCCGTATCCACAACAGCGAGATGCAATCCACCGTGTTCGACATCCTGGGTATCACCCCGGCCGAGCAGCGCCTGAAGTTCGGCTTCCTGCTGGATGCGCTGAAGTACGGTACCCCGCCGCACGCCGGTCTGGCCTTCGGTCTGGACCGTCTCAGCATGCTGCTGACCGGCACCGAAAACATTCGGGACGTCATCGCCTTCCCGAAAACGACCGCGGCTGCCTGTCTGATGACAGACGCCCCCAGCCTTGCCAATGCCGCCCAACTGGGTGAGCTGGCGATTGCAACCACCGTCAAGGGCGACGAGTAAGCCGATACCGGCACCGGAGGCCGCCGCCGTGCGGCCTCTGTGTTTCCCTTGGGTTAGTCATGATCAGTGTTACTGACATTTAAAAAATAACGGAGAGTCTCTATGGCAGGTCACAGTAAATGGGCCAACATCAAACACCGCAAGGCCGCTCAGGACGCCAAGCGTGGCAAGATCTTCACCAAGTTGATCCGCGAAATCACTACCTCCGCGCGTCTGGGTGATGCCGATCCGGCCAACAACCCGCGTCTGCGTGCTGCGGTGACTGCCGCCCTGACCAACAACATGACCCGCGACACCATCAACCGTGCTATTCAGCGTGGCGCCGGTGGTGGCGATGGCGAACAGCTCGAGACCATCGTGTACGAAGGTTACGGCCCGGCTGGCTCTGCCGTGATGGTAGAGTGCCTGACCGACAACCGTAACCGTACCGTAGCCGAAGTGCGTCACGCCTTCAGCAAGTGCGGTGGCAACCTGGGTACCGACGGCTCCGTTGCCTATCTGTTCAGCAAGAAAGGTCTGCTGACTTTCGTGGGCGTAGACGAAGATGCCCTGATGGATGCCGCGCTGGAAGCGGGCGCCGATGACGTGGTCACCGAAGAGGATGGCACCATCGAGGTGTACACCACCCCGAACGACTTCGGTACCGTGCTGGACGGTCTGGAAGCTGCCGGCTTCAAGGCCCAGAGCGCCGAAGTGACCATGATCCCCTCCACCGAAGCGGAGCTGGATGCAGAAACTGCACCCAAGCTGATGCGTCTGATCGACATGCTGGAAGATCTGGACGATGTGCAAGAGGTGTATCACAACGGCTCCATCTCCGATGAAGTCGCTGCGACCCTCTGATCGCTGAATCGTGCTCTCCCGATGGCAGCCAGATGGCTGCCATTTTTTTATCTTTGCATCGTGGCAACTGCTGATGTGTCGGTTGCGCAACCGGCGCAACAACTCTCTTCACTGACAGTCTTTCCCGCTTTATCTGCGCATTATCATTGCTCTATTCATGCCAGTCGGCAGTTCTGCTGCGTTGCGTTAGCGAGGCTCCGCGTATCCTGTTTATCACACCTATAGCTCTTGAGATGGCGTTGACTGCTCACATCTGCCCGTCAGGGTAATTCGTTGCGGGTAGGGGAGAGGAGGTGATGGGGCGTGCTCTTGTTATCACAGGTGCCCATCAATACAGAGTGACAGGTTGGGATGTCGATAACGGATTGGCTAGGGCACGCTGGTTGGTTGGGAAGTTAGGGGCTGCACTTGCGCAATCGTCAGGGAGATGATGGCTGTGATTAGTAGCAGATAAAAAAAGCCCGCGCAGTGCGCGGGCTTGTTATCTCAGGACTGGTTATCAGGCCTTGGATTTCTTCTTGCCTTCAACCTTGGCTTCAACCGGGGCAGCAGTTACCGGAGCGGCTTCGGTGAACGGACGACCGTAGTAGGAGTCCAGCAGAACCTGCTTCAGCTCGCTGATCAGCGGGTAGCGCGGGTTGGCGCCGGTGCACTGGTCATCGAAGGCTTCGATGGACAGCTGGTCAACCTTGGCCAGGAAGTCAGCCTCGGCAACGCCAGCTTCGCGGATGGAGGCCGGGATACCCAGGGTAGCCTTCAGCTCGTCCAGCCAGGTCAGCAGCTTCTCGATCTTGGCCGCAGTGCGGTCACCGGCAGCAGTCAGACCCAGGTGGTCAGCGACTTCGGCGTAACGACGACGAGCCTGCGGGCGGTCGTACTGGGAGAACGCAGTCTGCTTGGTCGGGTTGTCGTTCGCGTTGTAGCGGATGACGTTGCTGATCAGCAGGGCGTTAGCCAGACCGTGCGGAATGTGGAACTCGGCACCCAGTTTGTGAGCCATGGAGTGGCACACACCCAGGAAGGCGTTGGCGAACGCGATACCGGCGATGGTGGCAGCATTGTGCACCTTCTCACGAGCGATCGGGTCGTTGGCACCGTTCTGGTAGCTGGACGGCAGGTACTCTTTCAGCATTTTCAGGGCTTGCAGCGCCTGGCCGTCGGAGTACTCGTTAGCCAGTACGGAAACATAGGCTTCCATGGCGTGAGTCACGGCATCGATACCACCGAAGGCACACAGGGACTTCGGCATGCCCATGACCAGGTTGGCATCAACGATGGCCATGTTCGGGGTCAGCTCGTAGTCAGCCAGCGGATACTTCTGACCAGACACTTCATCGGTTACTACTGCAAACGGAGTGACTTCAGAGCCGGTACCGGAAGTGGTGGTGATACAGACCAGTTCAGCCTTCACGCCCATTTTCGGGAACTTGTAGATACGCTTGCGGATATCCATGAAGCGCATGGCCAGATCTTCGAACGCAGTGTTCGGGTGTTCGTACATCACCCACATGATCTTGGCTGCATCCATCGGTGAACCACCGCCCAGCGCCAGGATAACGTCCGGTTTGAAGGAGTTGGCCATCTCGGCACCCTTGCGAACCACAGCCAAGGTCGGGTCAGCTTCTACTTCGTAGAATACTTCCACTTCCATATTCTGTGCTTTCAGCAGGCTGACCAGTTCATCGGCGTAGCCGTTGTTGAACAGGAAGCGGTCAGTTACGACCATGGCACGCTTTTTACCTTCCAGGTCGCTCAGAGCGATCGGCAGGGAACCACGACGGAAGTAGATGGATTTCGGAAGTTTGTGCCACAGCATGTTTTCTGCCCGTTTTGCGACTGTCTTCTTGTTGATCAGGTGCTTCGGACCCACGTTTTCGGAGATGGAGTTACCGCTCCAGGAGCCGCAACCCAGGGTCAGGGACGGAGCCATTGCGAAGTTGTACAGGTCACCGATACCGCCTTGGGTAGACGGAGTGTTGATCAGGATACGCGCGGTCTTCATCTTATCGCCGAAGTACTTGATGCGGTCAGCGTTGCGGTCCTGGTCGGTGTACAGACCTGAGGTGTGGCCGATACCACCGATGTTGACCATGTCACAGGCCATATCAACGGCGTTTTCGAAGCTGCTTGCACGGAACATACCGAGCAGCGGGGACAATTTCTCGTGAGCAAACTCATCTTCTGCACACAGCTTGACGCCTTCACCGATCAGGATCTTGGTATCAGCCGGTACAGTCACGCCTGCCATCTCGGCAATCTTGGTGGCTGGCTGGCCAACGATGTTGGCGTTCAGGGCACCGTTGATCAGGATGACTTTACGTACCTTGTCAGCATCTTCTTTGGAGAGCACGTGGCCCTTGTGGGATGCAAAGCGCTCTTTAACCTGGTCGTAGATGGCATCAACAACGATGACTGCCTGCTCGGAAGCACAGACCACGCCGTTATCGAAAGTCTTGGACATCAGGATGGAGGCAACGGCACGCTTCACATCGGCGGTTTCGTCGATAACGATAGGTACGTTACCGGCACCCACACCGATAGCAGGCTTACCGGAGGAGTAGGCTGCTTTGACCATACCCGGGCCACCGGTGGCCAGGATCAGGTTGATGTCTTCGTGCTTCATCAGGGCGTTGGAGAGCTCAACAGACGGTTGGTCGATCCAGCCGATGATGTCTTTCGGTGCACCGGCGGCAACAGCTGCATCCAGTACCAGCTTGGCAGCGGTATTGGTGGAGTTCTTGGCGCGGGGGTGCGGGGAGAAGATGATGGCGTTGCGGGTCTTGAGCGCGATCATGGATTTGAAGATCGCAGTGGAGGTCGGGTTGGTGGTCGGAACGATACCACAGATGATACCTACCGGCTCGGCGATGGTGATGGTACCCATCTGATCATCTTCGCTCAGAATGCCGCAGGTCTTCTCGTCTTTGTACTTGTTGTAGATGTATTCGGAGGCGAAGTGGTTCTTGATAACCTTGTCTTCGATGATACCCATACCGGATTCTTCCACGGCCATCTGGGCCAGGGGGATACGGGCGTTGTTGGCGGCCAGGGCGGCGGCACGGAAGATCTTGTCTACCTGCTCTTGAGAGAAGCTGGCGAATTCACGCTGGGCTTCCTTAACGCGGGCGACCAGTGCATCCAGTTCAGCCAAATTGGTTACTGCCATGTTTATCTCCTGATTATTTGAAAACTGTTTAGTAAGACGTTGGCAATGCCCGGCAATTATAGTCGCCCTGTCAAGACGGTATTGTTGCAACAGCTTTTTCACATGCCTTACTAAATCGCTTTCTGAGTCGATTATAGAGCGGGGCTGACTCAGAAAAACTTGATCTGGATCATGTGTAACAAAAGAACAAAAGAAATTTTATTTCACAATCCTTGTTTGACTGATGTTATCGGAATGTGCATCAAAGGGAAAGGTGAGAGGCTTGTTAACGCAGGGTAATAAACCACATTTATCAAGTGGTTAATTGCAATCGAACATAGGATTGCAGAGCTATTTTGGCGGTATAGGTTAGTAAATATGAGTGAATCGGTTTCAAAATCACCGACAAACGCACTTTATTCCAGCGTTTGTTGCAAAAATGATTGTTGTTTTAATCCATGACTAATCCGCTTTATTCCCCGAGGGGGCCATTTCTGCCCGCTTTCCCGGTTTTTGCATTGTGGCTCTCTTGCCGAGTCAATGAAGTGATGTCTGGCCTGAAATAGTAGGAAGGCAAAGCTTGGATTCTCTCGAGTCGCTTGGTCATTCGGTCAGTCATCGTCGGACTCTCTGGTCATGATTAAGCAGGCTTGCGCTCACTTTTCTGGCGCGTGTCGGGCGGTAGAAAGGGCTTTTGGCATCGGTTTATGCCAGTTAGCGCGGATGCATTAGATGAACTAACTAAAAAACCCTCAAAATGGTGAGATTATTTGATTGGTACCCACTCTGGCTATGATGTAAATTTACGCACGAAATTAATGGACTGGCCCGCTGGGCCCGAAACTCTATTGGAAGGCGCCTATGGCAGCAATTGACGTCTCGTTGTATCTGAAGTTTTTTGTCGGTTTGTTCGCAATTATCAATCCGCTTGGTTTGTTGCCGGTGTTTGTCAGCCTGACCAGCCACCATACCCAGGCCGAGCGGATGAAAACCAATACCACCGCCAATATCGCGGTGATGGTGATCCTGCTGGTCTCCATGTATATGGGGCAGCTGATCCTCGATGGGTTTGGCATCTCGCTGGCATCGTTCCGGATCGCCGGTGGGTCGCTGATTACCCTGATTGCCTGGTCGATGCTGCAGGGCAAGCTGGGCGAGGTAAAGCACAACAAACAGGAAAAGGGCGAACTGGCGGTGCGCGAGTCTATCGCCGTGGTACCGCTGGCGCTGCCGCTGATGGCGGGCCCAGGTGCCATCTCCTCGGTGATTGTCTATGCCAGCCAGAGCCACTGGCAGCAGCTGCTCGGCATGTCAGTGGTTGTCGTGGTCTTCTCCTTCTGCTCCTGGCTCATCTTCCGCGCCGCGCCGCTGCTGTTCAAGATCATGGGCAACACCGGCATCAACGTGGTGACCCGTATCATGGGTCTTATCATGATGTCGCTGGGTATCGAGATCATGGTGGCCGGTATCAAGGGGGTTTTCCCCAGTTTGATGTGAGCCAGCTCCGCTTTATGAAAGCCGGTCCTCGTGACCGGCTTTTTATTGGTTGCTTTTTGCCCTGTCTTTTCTAGAATCGGTCGTTTGTGTGAAAAATGAGCGCTTTGCCGGTGTTTTAATACTGAAAAAGCGCATGTTAGCTGATTTTTTGACCAGAAAATGACGATTACCCTGACAATATCTGTTGCATTATCGGAATTGGCAGGGAATTATGCTGGGAGCGGGTTTTAACCCCGTCACTTTAAAAAATGCATGGAATGTTCTTGTTGGAGTAGGGAAATGACTCATAAAAAAACAATGATTAACACATTGCTGGTGGCTGCACTGTTTGGTGGCGTCAATGTGGCTCAGGCTGCCGATGTTCCGGCGGGAACCAAGCTGGCTGAAGTCCAGCAACTGGTAAAAGGCAACGGCTCCGAGCCTGCGACCCTTGACCCGCACAAGACCGAAGGAACGGTCGAATCCAATATCCTGCGCGACCTGTTCGAAGGTCTCGTTGCATCCGGCCCGAAAGGGGAAATTCTCCCGGCTGTGGCTGAATCCTGGGAAACCAAGGATAACAAGCACTACGTCTTCCACCTGCGCAAAGATGCCAAGTGGTCCAACGGTGACCCGGTCACTGCCCACGATTTCGTTTTTGCTTTCCAGCGTGCCGTTGATCCGAAAACCGCCTCTCCTTACTCCTGGTATCTGGAGATCCCGACCATTGCCAATGCCTCCGAGATCATCGCAGGTAAAAAGCCGGCTGATACGCTGGGCGTGAAGGCGACCGACGACTACACCTTCGAAGTGCAGCTTGAGAAAGCGATCCCTTACTTCGTCAGCATGCTCTCTCACACCACCACCTATCCGGTACCGAAGAAGGTGATCGAGAAGTTCGGTGACAAGTGGACCCAGCCGGAAAATATGGTATCCAACGGTGCCTATACCCTGAAGAACTGGGTGGTGAACGAGCGCGTCGAAGTGGAGCGCAACAAGCACTACTGGAACGATGGCAAGACCGTCATCAACAAGGTGGTCTATCTGCCCATCCAGTCTACCAACGCTGACCTGAGCCGCTATCTGGCGGGCGAAGTGGACATCACCTATCAGATGCCCATCGAGCGCTTCAAGCAGATGAAGAAAGAGAAGCCGGACGAGCTGAAAGTGACCGGCTATGTTGGTACTTACTACTACCAGTACAACGTCAAGAAGAAGCCGTTTGACGATGTGCGCGTCCGTACTGCGCTCTCCTATGCCATCGATCGCGACGTGATCGCCGACAAGGTGATGGGGCAGGGTCAGACGCCCGGTTACACCCTGGTGCCGGACTTCGTCGATGGCTTCAAGCCGGTAGCGCCCGAGTGGTCGAAGATGACCCAGGCCGAGCGTGATGCCAAGGCCAAGGCGCTGCTGCAAGAGGCCGGTTTCGATGCCAGCAAGCCGCTGAAGTTCGAGCTGCTCTATAACACCGATGACAACCACAAGAAAGTGGCTGTGGCCGTGGCCTCCATGTGGAAGAAGCTGGGGGTGCAGGTGAGCCTGGTCAACCAGGAGTGGAAAACTTACCTGGAAACCAAGAAACAGGGTCAGTTTGATGTAGGTCGTGCCGGCTGGATCGCCGACTACAACGAAGCCTCTTCCATGCTGGATCTGATGCAGACCACCCACGGCAACAACGACGGCAAGTACTCCAATCCGGAGTTCGACAAGCTGATGGATTCATCCCGTGATCAGGTTGATGTGGCGGCCCGCAACAAGCTCTACGTCCAGGCTGAAGAGATCCTGGCCAAGGACATGCCGATCGCCCCCATCTACCAGTACGTGACTGCCCGTATGGTCAAACCCTATGTCGGCGGCTATCCGGCCAACCCGCTGGATAACCTCTACAGCAAAGATATGTACATCATTGCTCACTGATTTAAAGCAACAAGTCGCATAACAAGCAGGGCCCGCCGGACGGCGGGCCTTTATTACAACCGCGACCATTTGGAAGCAGTACAGGACAGGAAATGTCTATGTTGAAATTCATTTTTAAACGGCTATTGGAAGCGATCCCGACTCTGCTGGTCTTGATCACCGTCTCTTTCTTCATGATGCGTTTCGCCCCGGGTAACCCCTTTACCAGCGAGCGTTCACTGCCCCCCGAAGTCATCGCCAACATCGAGGCCAAATACGGGCTCGACAAACCCATTGGCATGCAATATCTCACCTACCTGGGCAACCTGGTGCAGGGTGATTTGGGCCCCTCTTTCAAATACAAAGATTTCACCGTCAATGATCTGGTGAGTCAGGCGCTGCCTGTTTCCGCCAAGATCGGGACCACGGCCTTCTTCTTCGCCGTGCTGCTGGGGGTCACCTTCGGCACCATAGCGGCACTGAAACAGAACACCATCATCGACTATCTACTGATGTCGTCGGCCATGGCCGGGGTGGTGATCCCGGGCTTTGTGCTGGCGCCCTTGCTGGTGCTGTTTTTCAGTATTCATCTGGGTTGGTTCCCTGCCGGTGGCTGGCAGGGTGGTGGCATCCAGTTTATGGTGCTGCCGGTGTTCGGCATGATGATGTACTACATCTCTGCCATCTCGCGGATCATGCGGGGCAGCATGATCGAGACCATGAACTCCAACTTCATCCGTACCGCCCGTGCCAAGGGCTTGCCGCTGCGCCATATCATCCTGAAACACGCGCTGCGTCCGGCCATGCTGCCGGTGGTCTCTTATCTGGGCCCGGCCTTTGTCGGCATCATCACAGGTTCCGTGGTGATCGAGACCATCTTCGGCCTGCCGGGGATCGGTCAGCTGTTCGTCAACGGTGCCCTTAACCGTGATTACTCCATGGTGCTCGGTCTGACCATTCTGGTCGGCGCCCTCACCATCACCTTTAACGCTGTGGTCGATATTCTCTACGCCTTTATCGATCCCAAGATCCGTTACTAATTCGGGAGTTCATCATGGTTGTTTCAACTGAAAAACGCGATGCCGTCGAGGCGTTCGCGCAAAAAGTGGAAGTGGTGGAGGGGCGCTCCCTGTGGAAGGATGCCCGTCGCCGTTTCCTGCGCAACAAGGCGGCCCTGACCAGCCTGATCATTCTGACCATCATCGGTCTGGCGGTCATCTTTGGCCCCCATTTGTCCCAATACACCTTTGACGATCCGGACTGGGGCGCCATGCAGTCGCCGCCGGATATGGAAGCGGGTCACTACTTCGGTACCGACAGTCTGGGGCGCGATCTGTTCGTGCGCACCCTGCTGGGCGGTCGCATCTCCCTGATGGTCGGCATCATGGGCGCCATGGTGGCGGTCATCATCGGCACCCTGTATGGCGCGGCCTCCGGCTTTATCGGCGGGCGGGTCGACAGCCTGATGATGCGGGTACTGGAGATCCTCAACGCCTTCCCCTTCATGTTCTTTGTCATCATGCTGGTCACCTTCTTTGGCCGCAATCTGGCACTCATCTTTATCGCCATCGGGGCGGTGAGCTGGCTTGACATGGCGCGGATCGTGCGCGGCCAGACTCTCAGCCTCAAGAGCAAGGAGTTTATCGAGGCAGCCCACGTCTGTGGCGTCTCCAAGTGGAAGATCATTACCCGCCATATCGTGCCGAACGTACTCGGTATCGTGGCCGTCTACGCCACCTTGCTGGTGCCGGGGATGATCATGTTTGAATCCTTCCTGAGTTTCCTGGGCCTTGGGGTTCAGGAACCGATGACCAGCTGGGGTGCCCTGCTGGATGAAGGCTCCAAGTCGATGGAAGTGGCCATCTGGCAACTGCTGTTCCCCGCCTGCTTTATGGTGGTGACCCTGTTTTGCTTCAACTTCCTCGGGGATGGTCTGCGTGATGCCCTCGATCCGAAAGATCGTTAATCGAGCATCGGATCGACAGGAAAGCATCACGAAAGATCGATAAGGAGTTTTTATATGAAGTTACTGGATGTGAAAGATCTGCGGGTCGAGTTCAAGACCCCGGACGGCAATGTGGTGGCGGTCAACGACCTCAACTTTTCTCTCTCTGCGGGGGAAACCCTGGGGATCGTCGGCGAGTCCGGCTCCGGCAAATCCCAGACGGCCTTTGCCATCATGGGGCTGCTGGCCAAAAACGGCATTATTACGGGCTCCGCCAAGTTTCAGGGGGAGGAGATCCTCAACCTGCCGGAGTCCAAGCTCAACAAGATCCGCTCCGAGAAGATCGCCATGATCTTCCAGGACCCCATGACCTCGCTCAACCCCTACATGAAGGTGCAGGATCAGCTGATGGAAGTGCTGATGTTGCATAAGGGCGTCAGCAAGGCGGAAGCGTTCGAAGAGTCGGTACGGATGCTCGATGCGGTGAAAATTCCCGAAGCACGCAAGCGGATGGGCATGTATCCCCACGAGTTCTCCGGCGGCATGCGTCAGCGGGTGATGATCGCCATGGCACTGCTCTGCCGGCCGCAACTGCTGATCGCTGACGAACCGACTACCGCACTCGACGTGACCGTACAGGCCCAGATCATGACTCTGATGAACGAGCTCAAGCGCGAGTTCAACACTGCCATCATCATGATCACCCATGACCTTGGCGTGGTCGCTGGTATCTGCAACAAGGTGCTGGTGATGTATGCCGGTCGTACCATGGAGTACGGCAAGGTAGACGATATCTTCTATCGTCCGAGCCACCCCTACACCGAAGGCTTGCTGCGCGCCATTCCTCGTCTCGATACCGAAGGGGAAGTGCTGCCCACCATCCCGGGCAATCCGCCCAACCTGCTGCGTCTGCCCACCGGCTGCCCCTTCCAGGAGCGTTGCCACAGGGTCAGCGAGATTTGCGGCCAGCAGTCACCGATCCTGACTCCGTTCAACGACGGTCGGGAGCGTGCTTGTCACTGGATATCTGATGCCATCAACGCCAAGGAGGTAAGTGTATGAATGCTGTTAACTGCGGCCAGCAATCATCCATGCCTCTGAAGCCGTTCAACGACGGTCGGGAGCGGTTTTGCCACTGGCACTGGGTTTCGGATGCCATCAACAAGGGGGCCAACTAAATGGGTGCCGACAAAAAATTGCTGTTGGAAGTGTCTGACCTCAAGGTTCACTTCAGTATCAAGAGTGGCAAGGCGTGGCCCTGGGCCAAGCCGTCTGATCTCAAGGCGGTCGATGGCGTGACCTTGCGTCTCTATGAGGGTGAAACTCTTGGTGTTGTGGGGGAATCCGGCTGCGGCAAGTCCACCTTTGCCCGCGCCATCATCGGTCTGGTACCGGCCACCGATGGCAAGGTGGTGTGGCTGGGTGACGATCTCACCAAGCTCGATCAGAATGCCCTGCGCGAGAAGCGCAAAGAGATCCAGATGATCTTCCAGGACCCGCTGGCCTCCCTGAACCCGCGCATGACCATCGGCGACATCATTGCCGAGCCGCTCATCACCTTCTACCCCAACCTGCCACGGGAAGAGGTGAAGGAGAAGGTGCGTGCCATGATGAGCAAGGTGGGGCTGTTGCCCAACCTGGTCAACCGCTACCCGCACGAGTTCTCCGGCGGTCAGTGCCAGCGGATCGGGATTGCCCGGGCACTGATCCTCGAGCCCAAGATGATCATCTGTGACGAGCCGGTCTCGGCGCTTGACGTATCCATTCAGGCGCAGGTGGTCAACCTGCTCAAATCCCTGCAAAAGGAGATGGGGCTGTCGCTTATCTTCATCGCCCACGACCTGTCGGTGGTCAAGCATATCTCCGATCGGGTGCTGGTGATGTATCTGGGCAACGCCGTCGAGCTGGGGACCCGCAAGGAGATCTTCGCCAACCCGCTGCATCCTTACACCAAGGCGCTGATGTCAGCGGTGCCAATCCCGGACCCTGAGCTGGAGCGCAACAAGGTGATCCAGATCCTGGAGGGGGATTTGCCCTCACCGATGAATCCTCCGTCAGGCTGCGTGTTCCGCACCCGCTGCCCGGTGGCTGGCCCCGAGTGCGCCAAGACCCGCCCTGTGCTGGAGGGCAACTTCGATCACGCGGTCTCCTGCCTCAAGGTCGACCCGCTCTGATGGGGATGTGTTGAACCTGTTTGCGGGGCTCCTTGATGGGGCCCCGATTTATTTCTGGCGGTAGTGAAGATGCCTCTTGGCGTTATCTTTTACCGCTGCTACTATCCGCGCAACAAGGGGAGTAACTTCTCGCCGGTTTGTCGTCATTACGGTGCACCCATTTCCTGCAGTGCACCCGGCAGCCGGGCAGTCGATGCAAATCAGCTGTAAGTGAGACCTTGCCGAGAGGCAAGGTGTATCTGCTCCAAACGCAAACCCACGCCTCTCGGTCGTGGGTTTTGTCGTTTTTGGGAGAAGTGAACATGGGTGAATGGTGGATGTGGACCGGTTTCTTCAGCATAGTGCTGGTCCTGTTATGGATAGACATACGCTTTGTCGGTGGCGGCAAGTCACACAAGGTGTCCCTCAAAGAGGCGGGTGTCTGGTCTCTCATCTGGGTCAGCGTGGCCCTGCTCTTCAACCTGGCTATCTGGCTCTGGCTGGATCACAGCGCGGGCCGTGAAAGCGCCAACCAGAAGGGACTGGAGTTCCTCACCGGCTACCTCATCGAGAAAGCGCTGGCAGTGGACAACGTCTTCGTCTGGCTGATGCTGTTCGGCTACTTTGCCATTCCGGCCGAGCTGCAGCGCCGGGTGCTGCTCTACGGGGTGCTGGGGGCCATCGTGATGCGTGCCGGTATGGTGTTCGCGGGCAGCTGGCTCATCGAGCAGTTCCACTGGATCCTCTATCTGTTCGGCGCTTTCCTGCTGCTGACCGGTGCCAAAATGCTGTGGGCGGCCGACAAGGAGCCTGATCTCGCCAACAACCCGCTGCTGGGCTGGATGCGCCGTCGCTTCAAGGTGACCGAGACCCTGGAAGGGGAGAAGTTCTTCGTCTGGCGTGACGGTGTGCGCTATGCCACCCCGCTGCTGCTCATTCTGGTGCTGGTGGAGGTGAGCGACCTCATCTTCGCGGTGGACAGTATCCCGGCCATCTTCGCGGTGACCACGGATCCCTTCATCGTGCTGACCTCCAACATCTTCGCCATCATGGGTCTGCGTGCCATGTACTTCCTGCTGGCCGGTGTGGCTGATCGCTTCGCCCTGCTCAAATACGGTCTGGCGCTGATCCTGATGTTTATCGGAGTCAAGATGCTGCTGCTGGATATCTTCAAGATCCCGACCGGCATAGCACTGGGCGTAGTCGCGTTGATCCTGCTGGCATCCATGGGGCTGAGTCTGTTTGTGACCCGTAAAAAGGCCGCTTAAACGCAACATTATTTAATACCAAACAACAAGGGCTCCCGCGGGAGCCCTTTTTCATATCGCGTGATCAGCGTTTGATCTTCTTGGGGTTGGTGTAGCCCCAGATGGTGTACATGTCCGCCAGCAGGGCGCCGTTGTACTCCTCCAGATCCGCCTGTTTCACTTCGGCTTCACCCTGACGGCCAAACAGCACCACCTCGTCGCCGGGTTTCACCCCTTTCAGATCAGTCACATCCACCATGATGGTGTTCATGGAGGTCTTGCCGACCACCGGCACCTTCTGACCCTGGATCAGCACATAGGCCTTGTTGCTGAGGGCGCGGCGATAGCCATCGGAGTAGCCCAGCGGCAGGTTGGCGAGCCAGGAGTCACGCTTGAGAGTGAAGGTGCGGTCATAACCGACGGTGTTGCCCGCGGCATAGTGGTTGACCGAGGCGACCTGGGTTTTGAATGCCATCACCCGCTTGTATTCGGTATGGGAGGGGATGGAGTCGCCGTAGAGCAGGCCGCCCGGGCGCACCATGTCGAAGTAGGCGTCCGGCACGGCCAGGGTGGCGAAGGAGTTGGCGGCGTGGATGGTGATCTTGCTGCGATCCAGCTTGCCCGCTTCCAGCAGCCACTGGGAGTCCAGTTTGAACTGGGCCAGTCCCATCTTGACGTCCTCTTTCTCCTCCACCGGGAAGTGGGTCATGATGCCGACCGGGGTGATCCCCTTGAGCTTGAGCATGGCCAGCGCATCCTGCTTGGCATCGGCCAGACGCAGGTCGATGCCGTTGCGGCTCATGCCGGCGGAGTTGAGTGCAATATGCACCGGAATGGTGGTGTGGTGGCGCTGGGCGATATCGGCGATACCCTGGGCACTCACCAGACTGCCGATCAGCTCCTCCATCTTGTAGGGCAGGGCCTGCTCTACTTCATCCGGGGTGGCAGCACGCACCCGCATCAGACGGCCGGTAAAGCCCTTCTCGCGGGCGACGCGCGCCTCTTCGTTGCTGGCGATGCCGATGCAGGGGATATTGGCCTTGACCACGGAGGGGACCAGCAGATCGATGCCATGACCATAAGCGTCGGCCTTCATGATGGCGCAGATCTGCGGGCCCTTGTCGCCGAGGCGATCCTTGAGGGTCTGGATATTGTGTTCAAAGGCGCCCAGATCCACTTCCAACCAGGCGTTGCTGGCGGTTTGCTCCTGGCCGTTGCGATGATCCGTCGCAAGGGGCAGATAGGGAGCCGCAACGGCTTGGCCCGCGAGCAGGCCGAAGATCAGGGTAGCCAGCAGAGTTTTCTTGTGCATGGTGATTCCTTTTTGTTGTTCGCGTTGGATAGTTTGGACGGGGTCGGCCACATTGGTGGTGGTTTAACCACAACTTGTTGTTATTATTATGATCTTTGTCACTCTCAACAGGCGCTGACTGGTTGGGAGTCTACCGCAACACGGGTTCGGCCGACACTCGTCAGGGGAAGAAAATGGTCAATCTTGAGTTACGTTTGCCACCACCGCTGATCTTTCTGCTCTGTGCCGGGGCCATGTGGTGGCTAAGAGGGGAGAGTCAGCCCGGCATCTGGGCAATGGCTCTGATGGCTGTGCTGGTCGTGGCGGGGGCCATCATGGGCTTTGGTGCCCTGCAACGGTTTCGTCACCACCAGACCACGGTCAGCCCCACCAAACCTCAGCACACCAGTCGTCTGGTGACCTGTGGCGTCTATCGTGTCAGTCGCAATCCCATGTATCTGGGACTGCTCTGCTGGCTGGTCGCCTGGGGCTGTTATCTGGGGGGAAGTTGGGTCTGGGTTGGGCCAATCGTGCTGGTGGCCTGGCTGACCCGCTTCCAGATCATGCCGGAGGAGCGGCTGCTGCGTGCCCGTTTTGGCGACGAGTATGTGGCGTATTGCCAGCGCGTTCGCCGTTGGTGCTGACTGGCTGTGATCTGCGTGAGCTGAGGGATAAGTCGGGTCAGCCGTGCTGGATAAAGAGAACCCCGGACGGGCCTGGGGTTCTCGAGGGGCTAGTTAGAAAAAATCGCCCTTCTCGTCCTTGGTGGGTTCGAGGCTCCAGCCGGTGGCATCGCTGCTGCTGGCAATCTGCCCCTTCTCCTTCCACAGCTTGATCTTGAGGCGCAGGTTGTTGGCCGAGTCGGCGTTCTTCACCGCCTCTTCTTCCTCAATTACCCCTTCCACCACCAGATCAAACAAGGCACTGTCGAAGGTGACCATGCCGAGGGCCTTGGATTTCTCCATCACCTCTTTGAGACCACCAAATTCGCCGCGCTTGATCATGTCGCGGATGGTGTGGGTGCCAAGCATGATCTCCACTGCGGCCCGGCGACCGCCATCGGTGGTTTTCACCAGCCGTTGGGAGACAAAAGCCTTGAGGTTGTTGCCCAGATCGTTGAGCAGCTGGGGGCGACGCTCCTCGGGGAAGAAGTTGATGATGCGATCCAGCGCCTGGTTGGCGTTGTTGGCGTGCAGGGTGGAGATGGCAAGGTGGCCGGTTTCGGAGAAGGCCAGCGCATGTTCCATGGTCTCGCGATCGCGGATCTCGCCGATAAGAATGACATCCGGCGCCTGACGCAGGGTGTTTTTCAGGGCAGCGTGGAAGCTACGGGTATCCACGCCAACCTCCCGCTGGTTGATGATGCTCTTGCGGTGGCGATGAACGAACTCTACCGGATCTTCGATGGTGATGATGTGGCCGCCGCTGTTGCGGTTACGATGGTCGATAAGCGCCGCCAGCGAAGTGGATTTGCCCGAGCCGGTACCGCCGACAAACAGTACCAGACCGCGTTTCTCCATGATGGTGTCGAGCAGCACTGGCGGGAGTTTGAGATCTTCAAAGCGGGGGATTTCGGTCTTGATGTTGCGGGCCACCAGAGAGACTTCGTTGCGCTGCTTGAAGATGTTGACCCGAAAGCGGCCGATCTGGGGCAGGGAGATGGCGAGGTTCATCTCCAGATCCTTCTCGAACTGCTGCTTCTGCTCGCCATCCATGATCTCGGCGGCGATCCGCGCCACTTCCCCCGGCTCCAGCGGCGTTTCGTTGAGGGGGCGCAGGCCGCCGTTAAACTTGGCGCAGGGGGGCGCGCCGGTCGACAGATAGAGGTCTGAGCCATCCTGCTTGGCCAGGATCTGTAACATGTCTCGCAATTCCATTTTTTTGCCTCGTCGATCAATGAGATGCCATGAGCGGGATGATATTGAGTGTACAGCCTCAGGCGCCGGTCAGTTTCTCGCGAAAGACAAAAAAGACCGCACCGAGAATGCAGAGCCCTGCCCAGAGATAGTCCCATTTCAGGTCTTCCTTGAGATAGAAGATAGAGAAGGGGACGAATACGGTGAGTGTGATCACTTCTTGCAGGATTTTCAGCTGGCCCACGCTCATCACGGTGTGACCGATGCGGTTGGCGGGCACTTGCAGCAGGTATTCGAACAGGGCGATACCCCAGCTCACCAGGGCGGCAATGATCCAGGGTTTATGGTTCATGCTCTTGAGGTGAGCGTACCAGGCGAAGGTCATAAAGACGTTGCTGCAGAGCAGCAGACCGATACTGGTGAAAATCGGGTTCATAGGGTTCTCCTTGAAAATCCGGCGCATTTTATCCCTGAACCACGGGTTTTCATACGTGGTGCGGGAGGGTATTTTTAACCAACAGGATAAGCCGTGCGAGGTATGCGACGGGATGGGCAAGTTATGCGGGATAGTGTTGTTACTGTTATTTGCCATGCCGGTGCGTGCGGCCCCGACGCTGACGGTGGCCACCGATCTGTGGCCGCCATTTCGCATCCTGCAAGCGGATGGCCGGTTGCAGGGGCTCGACATGGACATCCTGCGCCGGTTGCAACAGGCGAGCGGCATTGAGTTGCAGGTACGGCGGATGCCGTGGGGCAGGGCGCTCAAGCAGATGCAGACCGGTCAGGTCGATCTGATGATTGGCCTCGCCTATACCGCCGAGCGGGCGCAGTTTATCGACTATCTGCAGCCTGCCTACTACCAGTGCTGGCCCGCGTTTTATGGTCAGCCGGTCAATGTGGCCCGGATCCACCAATACCGCGATCTGCAGGGGGTGAAGGTGGGCTATGTGCTCAACTCCGCCTACTTTGAGCCCTTCAACAGTGACAGCCGCCTCGACAAGCACGGAGTACCCACCGAAGATCAGCTGCTGCGCATGGTGCAGCGCGGTCACCTGCCGCTGATGATTGGCACCGACTGTCAGGTGGACTATGCCCTGAGTCAGGGAAATGCCAGCCGGATAGGCAAGGCGGACTACCGCCCCGCCACGCCGGTGACCCTCTATCTGGGGATGAGCAAGCACTCACCTCACCAGTCGCTGCGCCAGCCCTTGCTGGTGGCGCTGCAAAATCTGGTGGCCAGCGGCGAGATAAGCGTGATGGCCAAGCGTTACCAGCCTTGACCTTGGGTGGCAAGCCACTGTTATCATGCCCTTTTCCTGCTTCTCCCCCGGCGCTGCGACAGGGCCGGGGGGAAGCCTTGTTATTCGGGGATCATCCTTGTACCTCTCCCTTATCGCCCGCCAGCAGCGCTGGCAGCGGCGCTGGCTCAGTGGCCTGACGCTGCTGACCTTGCTGCTGTTTCTCTTCTCCCTCGTCTGGGGCGAGTTTGTGCTGCTGCCCTGGCAGCCCCTTGGCGATCTCGAACAGCGCATCCTGCTGGAGCTGCGGCTACCCCGTGCCTTGCTGGCCCTCTTGGCTGGCGCAGCCCTTGCTTGTGGCGGCGCCGTGTTGCAGGTGATGCTGCACAATCCGGTGGCCGAACCCGGGTTGCTTGGCGTTTCAAGCGGGGCAGGCCTTGCCGCCATGGTGGCGATGGCGGTGGCCAAATCCCTTGGCTTCTATCTGCCAGGCTGGGGGCTGTCGCTGGCGGCCTTCGGTGGCGCCTTGCTGGTGACCATGTTGCTCATTCGGCTGGCTCGCCGGGCGCGTCTCGGTCATGCTCGCTTGCTGTTGTTTGGCGTCGCCATCGGTATTCTTACCAATGCCGCCATGACCTGGTTGATGTACTTTGCCGACGACGGCTCCTTGCGTGAATTCATGTTCTGGATGATGGGGAGCCTCTCTTACGGCAGCCAGCAGTTCGGCTGGTGGTGGCTGGTGCTGCCGCTCACCCTGGGCTGGCTCTGCTGGCAGGGCAAGGCGCTGCAACAGTTGCTGCTGGGGGAGACTCAGGCCCGCCTGATGGGGATGGATGTCGACAAGATGCGGGTGCGGCTGGTGCTGGCGGTCTGTCTGCTGACCGGTGTGGCGGTGTCGTTGTGTGGTGTCATCGGTTTTGTCGGGTTGGTGGTGCCCCATCTGCTGCGGCTCTGCGGTGGCAGCGATCAGCGCTTTCTGTTACCTGCCTCGGCCCTTGGCGGCGGGGCCCTGCTGCTGGCGGCCGATTTGGTTGCTCGATCCACCCTGAGCGCGGGGGAGTTGCCTATCGGCGTCATCACCGCCTCGGTGGGGGCGCCGCTCTTTATCTACCTGCTATTGAGGCAAACTGCCGATGGTGCTGCATGAATATCTGCATGATTTGGTCGGGGCGCGCAGTCTCCTTATTTACCTGTTGTTGAGGCAAGATGCCGATGTCACCCGCTGATCCCATGCCGGTTTCTTCTCGTGCTGCTGCGCCGCTGCTGGAGGCGCGCGCACTCGCCATTGCTGGACGGCTCTCTCCCCTAGATATCTGCTGGCATGGCGGCCAGTTGGTGGCGCTGCTTGGCCCCAATGGCAGTGGCAAGTCGACCCTGCTCGGGGCGCTGGCGGGGATTTTACCCGCCGATGGCACAGTGCTGCTGGGGGGGGAAGTGCTTACTGACCTGAGTTGGCCCGAGCTTGCCAAACGGCGTGCCATGCTGCCCCAGCGTCAGCCCCAGCTGTTTCATATTCCGGTGTTTCAGGTGTTGAGCCTCGGGCTCAATGAGGCGGTTGCGCCCGCCAGACAGAACGAGGCGATAAATGCATTGTGCGAGGCATTGGAGCTGGACGCTTTGCTGGCTCGTGACTTCAGCCGGTTGTCGGGGGGCGAACAGCAGCGGGTGCTGATTGCCCGCACCTTGCTGCAGGTGTGGCCGAGCCTCAATCCGACCGGCAAGGTGCTGCTGCTGGACGAGCCGCTGGCGGGGCTCGACCTTCATCACCAGCTGGCGCTATTGCGGTTGCTGAAAACCCTGGCCGCTCAGGGCTTGCTGGTGGTGCTCGCCATCCACGATATCAATCTGGCCATCGACTGGGCCGACCGCATTCTCTGCCTGCAAGGGGGCGCGGTGGTGCGCGAAGGGGGTGTCGAGCTGGTGGATGAGGCGCTGCTGGCACAGGTATTCCAGATCCGCACCGACCGCATCGAAGCTGCGGGGCGCGTGTGGTTTATGCCCAGTTTGTAAGTAGGGTGTACAGGAAAGAGGGCGCATGTAGGGCCGATTAGCGAAGCGTAATCGGCTGGCAGCAAGAAGAAGGGGCCAGTATCAAAAATACCGGCCCCTTTGGTTTTATTCGCAGTTCAAGCCTGTTTGCTCAGGCGCACCTGCGCCGCCTCTGCCAGCATTGCCAGCAGGGTTTCGGTGTCCTGCCATGACAGGCAGGCATCGGTGATGCTCTGGCCAAAGGTGGCGGCGCAGCCGTTCTCCACATCCTGACGCCCTTCCACCAGGAAGCTTTCGGCCATGATGCCGGCGATGCCGGTACGGCCGCGGCGCAGCTGATCGCAGATATCTTGCGCCACCAGCAGCTGACGGCGGTGATCCTTCATGCTGTTGCCGTGGCTGAAATCGACCACCAGACGCTCCGGCAGGCCCACATCGGCCAACGCTTCACAGGCTTCATCGACACTGGCGGTGTCGTAGTTGGGTCGGTGGCCGCCACGCAGGATCACATGACCAAAGGGGTTACCGGCGGTGCGGTAGATGGTCATCTTGCCGTCTTTGTCCGGCGAATAGAAGATGTGGCTGTGACGGGCGGCGCGCACCGCATCGATGGCGATGCGGGTATTGCCGTCGGTGCCGTTCTTGAAGCCAACCGGGCAGGAGAGGGCCGAAGCCATCTCGCGGTGTACCTGGGATTCGGTGGTACGAGCGCCGATGGCGCCCCAGGTGATGAGGTCGGCAATATACTGGCCGGTCACCATATCGAGGAATTCGGTGGCAGTGGGCATGCCGATCTCGTTGATGTCGACCAGCAGTTTGCGCGCCAGTTTCAGCCCTTCGTTGACGTCGAAGCTGCCATCGAGGCGCGGATCATTGATCAGCCCTTTCCAGCCGACGATGGTGCGCGGCTTCTCGAAGTAGGTGCGCATCACGATGCAGAGGCTCTCTTTATACTGCTCGCGCAGAGCGTTGAGGCGCTGGGCATACTCGCGAGCAGCAGCGGGATCATGGATAGAGCAGGGGCCGATAATGACCAGCAGGCGCTGATCGTCTCCGGCCAGAATGGCTTCCACTTCGCGACGGGCATCCAGCAGATTCTGGGCAATGGTATCGGTGATCGGAAACGCGTGGGCAAGCTCGCTCGGAGTGATCAGTGACTCCAGGCGACGGGTGCGCAATTCATCTGTGTGAATGGACATACAACTCAAGTCTCGAGTGGGTGGTGTCAGCCGCAAGGGGCGAAAAAGCAAAGAGATAAAATAAAGCAAAAGTCCCCTGATTGAAACCTTGGGGGGCTCTGATAGGATGTGAGGCCAAAATCGATTCCAAATGAGGTAGATAGCGTGGCAAAGCCAGGGGCAACCGGGGTCACCCGCATCATCAACGCAACCGGTTACAGCATGAAGGGGCTCAAGTCAGCCTGGATTAACGAGGCGGCGTTTCGGCAGGAGCTGATGCTGATCCTGTTGCTGATGCCACTTGCCTTCTGGCTGGGGGATTCTCTCAACCAGATCCTGCTGCTTATCGTCATCAGCTGGCTGGTGGTGATCGTCGAGATCCTCAACTCCGCCATTGAAGCTGTGGTAGACAGGGTTGGCTCCGAGCATCATGAGCTCTCCGGTCGCGCCAAGGATTTGGGCTCTGCCGCCGTCTTTATCGCGTTGGCCCTCAATGCCCTGGTGTGGGGCGCGCTGGTAGGCCGCAACCTGTTGGGGTGGTGGTAAGCCACTACGCTGCTTTGAGGTTCTGCTTCATACAAAAGCCCGTCATCACGACGGGCTTTTTGGTGCTTGGATAAACGGGTCTATCAGTGGAGGATGCGGGCGCGGATGGTGCCGTTGATCTCCTTGAGCTTGGCGAGCGCCTTCTCGCTGTGCTCGGTCTCCACGTCGATCACCACGTAACCGATATGGCTGCTGGTCTGCAGGTATTGACCGGCGATGTTGATCCCCTCTTCGGCGAAGATCTGGTTGATCTGGTTCATCACGCCCGGCTGGTTGCGGTGAATGTGCAGCAGGCGGCTGGAGCCCTTGTGGCCCGGCAGCGACACTTCCGGGAAGTTGACGGCGGAGAGGGTGGAGCCGTTGTCGGAGTATTTGACCAGCTTGTTGGCTACTTCCAGCCCGATGTTCTCCTGCGCCTCATGGGTGGTGCCACCGATGTGCGGGGTCAGGATGACGTTCTCCAGCCCACGCAGCGGGCTTTGGAACTCCTCGTCATTGGACTTGGGCTCGACCGGGAAGACGTCGATGGCGGCGCCGGCAATATGGCCGCTCTTGATGACGTCAGCCAGCGCATCGATATCCACCACAGTACCGCGGGCGGCGTTGATGAAGATGGCGCCCGGTTTCATCATCCGCAGCTGCTCGGCACCGATCATGTTCTTGGTGGAGGCTGTCTCCGGCACGTGCAGGCTGATGACGTCAGACATATTGAGCAGCTCGACCATGCTTGGCACCTGGATGGCGTTGCCCAGCGAGAGCTTGTTCTCGATATCGTAGTAATAAACCTTCATGCCGATGCTTTCGGCGATGATGCCAAGCTGGGTACCGATGTGGCCGTAGCCGATGATGCCGAGCTTCTTGCCGCGCGCTTCCACCGAGCGGTTGGCCAGTTTTTCCCACACGCCGCGATGGCACTTGGCGTTCTTCTCGGGGATGCCGCGCAGCAGCAGCAGGATCTCGCCCAGAACCAGCTCGGCAACCGAGCGGGTGTTGGAGAAGGGGGCGTTGAAGACCGGAATACCGCGGATCTGGGCCGCTTCCAGCTCGACCTGGTTGGTACCGATGCAGAAGCAGCCGATGGCAACCAGCTTGTTGGCGGCGTCGAGGACTTTCTCGGTGATCTGGGTGCGGGAGCGCAGCCCGATGAAATGGACGTCGCGGATCTGCTCGATCAGCTCCTCTTCGGAGAGCGAGGTCTTGAGATACTCCACACTGGTGTAACCTGCGGCACGAAAGGTCTCTACGGTGTTGGGGTGAACCCCCTCCAGCAGCAGAACCTTGATTTTATCCTTGTCCAACGAAAACTTGGCAGTCATGACGATCCCTCTGTATGTGCAAACGTAAGTGCAGATTTGGTGTGCGAAGAAAACCGTAAAGTAGCAAAAACGTTTGGGAGAGGGAATATTTGTGACGAAAGTCAAATTCTTTGAAGTTATCAACGAATGTTGTAAACATCCGTATGCAAATTGTTGAGGGATAAATAAAAACAGCGCCATCAGGCGCCGTCATTTATTCACAGTGCAATGTTTGGGTCATATCACATCCCAGGGCTCAATCAACGCCGCTGCTGCGTCAGGGGTGGCAGAGTGGCGCTGGCGTGCGAGGGAGGATGCCGCTGCACTGTGCTGCCGGTGTCGGGATTACTGGGTAATCACGCCGTCCGGCGTACCGATCAGGACCACATCGGCGCCGCGGGCTGCGAACAGGCCGTTGGTGACCACACCAACAATGGCGTTCAGTCGTACTTCCAGCGCCTTGGCGTCGGTAATGGCCATGCCTTTCACATCCAGAATGTGGTTGCCGTTGTCGGTGACCACCCCTTCACGCCACACCGGGTTGCCACCCAGTTTGCGGATTTCGCGGGCCACGTATTCGCGGGCCATCGGGATCACTTCAACCGGCAGCGGGAACTGGCCCAGCACGTCGACGGTCTTGGTGTTGTCGATGATGCAGATGAACTTGTCAGCAACGGCGGCAACGATCTTCTCGCGGGTCAGGGCTGCGCCACCACCCTTGATCATGTCGCGGGTTGCGTTGATCTCGTCGGCGCCATCCACATAAACGGAGAGGGCGTCGATCTCGTTGAGATCATATACGGTGATGCCGAAGCCCTTGAGGCGCTCGGTAGAGGCCACGGAGCTGGATACCGCCCCCTTGATCTCGTCCTTCATGGTCGCCAGCGCGTCGATAAAGTGGTTGACGGTAGAGCCGGTGCCCACCCCGACGATGGTGCCGGGAACCACATACTTGAGCGCAGCCCAACCGGCCGCCTTCTTCATTTCATCTTGAGTCATGATCGTTCCTTAAGAAAAAAGCGGGCGCATTATATCCAACCCGGTACCCCGTCGCGACCTTGTTGCTCACGTTCCGGGGCAAAAAGAGGGACTTTGTAAATCGTTTGCCTGTTTATTCTGCGTTTGCGCGCACAAAGCAGGGGCTGCCTGCCAAAAACAGCTTATTCAAAGCGCCAGCAGTGGCGCGGGGTGATGATCTGGGGCAGCGGCACATCCCACTCCTCTTGAGGGACCGCATCCACCTGCTGGCAGTCGTGGGCAATGCCGAGCGGCTTGGGGCCCAGCTTGTGCTCATGCCAGATGGCGAGAGTGCGATCGTAGTAGCCGCCCCCCATGCCAAGACGATTGCCCTGGGCATCGAAGGCGACCAGCGGGGTGCAGATAAGATCGAGCGTGCTGTGGGGCACCACCTGCAGGATATCCAGCTCCGGCTCTTCGATGCCGTAGCGGTTGCGCACCATGGGGCTGGTGGCGGTGTAGCGCAAAAAGAGCAGGTGACCCGGGGTAAAGGGGTGGAGCACCGGCAGGTAGACCTCTTTGTGCTGGGCCCACAGCCAATGGATGGTGGGCAAGGGGTTGATCTCCCCGTCATTGGCCAGATAGAGGGCAATGCGTTTGGCGGCGAGGATCTCGGGGTGTTGCTTGAACTGGGCCAGCAGCTGTTGGGCCGCCGCCTGCTGCTCGGCCGGACTCAGATTTTTGCGGCGTTGACGAACCAGTTGGCGCAGGGATTGACGTTCGGGTTGGGACTCATGCATGGGGAACCTCTGGTATAGCTGCGCATCGATGGCTTGAACGCGCTCTACCTTAGCACATTCACTCTTGACGTTAAGGGGTGACAGGGGAACTCTCGCCCCGGACGGCTGATGCCCGGAACGGTGGGATAAATGCTGGCGGATCCGTTAGTGAGCCAACAAGGGCCAGGATGTGGCCCCTGTTGACGGCATGTCGGCGCGCCAGCCTCTGGTCTGTTACTTGTCAGCTTTGCCGCGCATCTGGTGCTTCACGAACACGGCAATGAGTGCCGCTACCGCGAGTGCCATCGGGTAGAAACTCATGCTCACCACTGCCAACGGCGACAGGGCGAAGATGGATCCCAGCAGCAGCGCCTGTGCGCCCCAGGGGATCAGACCCTGTACCACGCAGGAGAAAATATCGAGCATGGAAGCGGCTCGGCGCGGGGTGACACCGTGGTGCTCGGCCAGATCCCGGGCTACCTTGCTGGCGACGATAATAGCCACCGTGTTGTTGGCGGTGCACAGGTTGGTGAGGCTCACCACCCCGGCGATGCCGAGCTCGGCGGCTTTCTCGTTCTGTTCACCGTTGTGCTCGCGAGTGAAACGGGCAATCAGGGCGCTGATGCGCTCACTGATCCAGGCCAGACCACCCTGACGCTCCATCAGGGCGCCGAGGCCGCCGATCAGCATGGAGAGCAGGAAGATCTCCTGCATGCCGGTAAAGCCCTGATAGATATCCTTGCTGAACTGACCGATGGCGTAGCCGTTGATCATGCCCACCACTCCGGCGGCCAGAATGCCGATCCCCAGCACCACAAACACATTCACTCCGGCGAGCGCCAGCCCCAGGATCAGCAGATAAGGCATCACCTTGAACAGTTCGATGGCGCTGCCACTGGCAGGGGATTCACCCACTGAGCCCAGGGTCAGATAGAGCAGGATCACCGCGATGGCAGCGGGGGCAGCAATCTTGAAGTTCTCGCGGAACTTGTCCTTCATCTCGCACCCCTGACTGCGGGTGGCCGCTATGGTGGTGTCGGAGATGATGGAGAGGTTATCGCCAAACATGGCGCCGGAGAGAATGGTGCCTGCCATCAGTACCGGATCGATGCCGGCCGCCTGCGCCACGCCCAGCGCGACCGGCGCCACGGCACCTATGGTGCCCATGGAGGTGCCCATAGCGGTAGCAATAAAGGCAGAGATGAGGAACAGTCCGGGCAACAGCGCCCAGCCGGGAATGAGGGAGAGACCCAGCGCCACGGTGGCATCAACGCCGCCGGTGGCCTTGGCCACGCTGGCAAAGGCGCCCGCCAGCAGATAGATAAGGCACATCGCCATGATATTGCTGTGGCCGACCCCCTTGAAGAAGGTCTCCAGATTGCTGTTGAAGCTCTCTTTGCCAAGCAGCAGGGCGAGCATCACCGCAGGCAGGGCTGCAACCGGAGCGGGCAGCTGATAGAAGGCGAATTCGACCCCCTGCAGGGTCAGCCAGGTACCGGTACCGATAAAGAGTGCGAGAAAAACCAGAAGTGGCAACAAGGCCCTGGCACTGGGTTGGATCTGGATCATGTGTTCCTCTGAAATTGAACAATGACCTCCTGTCATAAACTGCTTTGTACCTGTATCGGATAGGGATAGGGGGAAAACAGGGCGGGCATCCTGCCGCATTGGGGTGCCCACAGTAGTGAGTCAACCTCGCTTGGTCAAGATAGACGTCCAGATGGATAGGTGTTTTTGTTTGATGATTCTGGTGTTGTTGAGATGTCCAAAGAATATTCGGAAAAAGAAGTTAGCATTGTTTATTGTTCGTTACTGTTCTGACGCAGTCCGCGGGTATCGCGTGCCTTTAATAAGGAAAGAGGTAAACGATAAGATCTCTGCATGCCATCTTGGGGATTTCTCCCGCTGCCAAACGTCAGCCGCACCTCTCTCTATCTCTACGTGAGCATGGTGCGGATATTTCCAGAACGCGTGGACACAAGACCTGGGCTGTGTGGTTACTGTGTCAGTTTCTCCACCGCCTGAACGGCTGTCGCGAGAGCATCCTGTTCCAGCGTCAGCGGAATGTGGCCAATACCGGGCAGCAGGGTGACAGGCCAGGAGATGCCGAGACGTCTTAACTCAGGTTCAAGTTGATCTGTTTGGAAGGCTTCGTCATTTGCACCCGCGATCACGGCGCAGGGGGGTTGCACATTGCGCAAATTCTGCTGATAGTCGCGCTCTGGCTGAAAGTTCGAGGCAAGGTTGAAGGAGTAAGAGGGGGTCAGCAGGGATTTCGCCTCATCATTAAGGGCAAAGTTCAGCACGGTCAGATGGTTGAGTGCGGAAATATGGAAACCGTTGAGGATGCTCAGGGCGATGAGGCGAGGCAAGCCGACACGCACCCAGCCACCGCTGTTGGGCCGGTAGTTGGCGGCGGTGGGGCCGAGATAGGGGGAGAGCAGCAGATAGCTCTCGAACAGGGTTTGTCGCGCACTGCCAGCAACACGCAGCACAAAGCCACCCCCTGACGAGAAGCCGACGAGTGTTGCAGGCTTGTTGGGGGCTACCGACTTGATGAAATCTTCCAGATCGTCCTCAAGCTGGCCGATGTAAGCAATGGTGCCTTTGTTGCCCGATGCGCCATGGCCGCGAATATCGAGGGCGTAGGCGTCGTATCCCGCTTGCGAAAAGGCGTTCGCCATCTTGTGCATGCTTTGACTGCTGGCAGAAGAGCCGTGAACCAGTACCACGCTGCCCTTGACCTTGTTGTTCTTCGTATTGCCCTCTGCGCCATAGTGCCGATAGGCCAGCTGCGTGCCGTCACACGCTGGGTATCTTGAGAGGGGTGGCATGTTGCTCCAGTCACTCCCCTTGAAAGGGTCGTTGATGCTGGCCATCGCCGGTGCCGGACTCGGCCCGCCAAACAGCAGAGCCGCGGCCAGCATGACCAGGGTCAGTGATATCAACCCCACCGCAAACAGCAATCCTGCGCTCATCCTTGCACCTCATTTGATATCGACACGGGCGTTGCCCTGATTTTGCTTATGCTGGCATTTCACTCGTTCGAACCTATCAGATGGCACCCGGTCTGCCAAATGATGGAGTGAGATGATGAAAAACGGCCTGTGACCAAAAGGAAGTTCTTGGCCAGCCAGTGGGCGCTGCCGTTGGCGAGTGCAGCAAGGAGTGGTGGCATCATGGCTTTTCAAACCCGGCGCGGGCTGGTAAAACGGTCTCTTTCCATAATTAAAAGAGATGAGAGGGTGGAGATGGACAATCCGATCCGTGTGGCCGTGATGGGCTGTAATGGTCGTATGGGCAAGGTGCTGCTGGAGGCCATCACCAACACCGATGGCGTAGTGGTCGGTGCCGCGCTGGAGCGGCCGGGTTCGGCGGTGATCGGCCTCGATGCCGGTGAGCTCAATGGGCTGGGCCATCTGGGTGTGGCCATCAGCGATAGTCTGGACAAGGTGCGCGATGAGTTTGATCTCATCATCGACTTCACCCGCCCCGAGGTGACCCTTGCCAATCTGGCCTTTGCGCTGGCCCACCACAAGCAGATGGTGATCGGCACCACCGGTTTTGACGATGCAGGCAAGGCTGCTCTGAAAGAGGCTGGCAAGCAGATCGGTATCGTGTTCGCCTCCAACTACTCGGTCGGGGTCAACCTGGTGTTCAAGCTGCTGGAGCAGGCCGCCAAGGTGATGGGGGATTATACCGACATCGAGATCATCGAAGGCCACCATCGCCACAAGGTAGATGCGCCATCCGGTACTGCGCTCTCCATGGGTGAAGTGGTCGCCAAAACGCTGGGTCGCGATCTCAAGGAGTGTGCCGTCTATGGTCGCGAGGGGATCACTGGCGAGCGGGATCGCAACACTATCGGCTTTGCCACCATTCGCGCCGGCGATCTGGTGGGGGAGCATACCGTCATGTTTGCCGATATCGGCGAGCGGGTGGAGATCAGCCACAAAGCTTCAAGTCGCCTGACTTTCGCCAACGGTGCTGTGCGGGCGGGCAAGTGGCTTGGTCAGCAGGGTGCCGGTCTTTATGACATGCAGGATGTGCTCAATCTCAAGTGATGCCTCTGTGCGGCACTTTCGTACTACAGCTACCCAGTGAAAAACCCCGGCTTGCCGGGGTTTTTGCTGTCAGTCAGCCAGATTTTGTGTAAAAAGACACGCTATCAGCAATTTTTATCTGAATGCCTTATAAATCACACTATTGTGTTATCCACCAGATTTTCCCTTCCTGAATGTCATCACCAGGTAACAGATTTGAGCATCTTTATGGCTGATAAAGCCATTTTTTTACACCGATCGGAAAAGACTAAAAATTCAAACGCAGAAAAACGTTTTCCATTTTTCATGTTCACTCTTGTCATCTTAAAAGCGTTAAATTTGTCATTAATGTTTTTTGTGTAAAAATAAATGCCATTGTTTTAATTAGTTTTTTTGTTTGTTTTTGTCGCTATTGCTGGCTTGGTGTCATCTTTTGGTGGTGGTTTTTCCTTTTCTTTCGTGGGAGGGGGTTGCAAAGCGATTAAGTGCATAGATAATGGGTAATGTTGCTTTTTTATTGAATTTAGATGCATTTCGTCTGAGAAAAGACGTTGAAATGCCACTTTTTTTAAGTAGAATGCGCCCAATTTGCCAGAAATCTGCCGGGTTCGAGTCCTGTCCAAGACCGGAACCGAGCCCGCAACACCCAGGTAAATTGCTGAATTTAAAGCTAAATAACTGGAGGTTGTCTTGAATCACACTGCATTGCTAGTGCTGGAAGATGGAACTGTGTTCAAAGGCGTGTCGATAGGCGCCGAGGGATGTTCCGTTGGTGAAGTGGTTTTCAATACGTCGATGACGGGCTATCAGGAAATCCTCACCGATCCCTCTTATTCCCGTCAGATAGTCACCCTCACTTACCCCCATATAGGCAACACCGGCACCAACAGCGAAGATGAAGAGTCCAGTCAGATCCATGCTCAGGGATTGATCATCCGGGACCTTCCGATACTTGCCTCCAATTTCCGCAATCAGCAATCCCTCTCCGAATACCTCAAGTCTCACAACATCGTTGGCATCGCCGACATCGACACCCGTAAACTGACCCGCATCCTGCGCGAGAAAGGCGCTCAGGCTGGCTGCATTCTGGCCGGGAAACAGGTCGATGAAGCCTATGCCCTCGAACAGGCCCGCGCCTTCCCCGGTCTGAAGGGGATGGATCTGGCCAAAGAGGTGACGGTTGGTGAAGCGTACAACTGGACCGAAGGGAGCTGGCAGCTTGGCAAGGGGCATGTCACCCCGGATGCCGACCAGCTGAAATACCACGTAGTGGCCTATGACTTTGGCGTCAAGCGCAACATCCTGCGGATGCTGGTTGACCGTGGCTGCCGCCTGACCGTGGTGCCTGCCAAGACCCCGGCCGCCGAGGTACTGGCGATGAACCCGGATGGCATCTTCCTCTCCAACGGCCCCGGCGACCCCGAGCCGTGCGACTACGCCATCGAGGCCATCAAGGCTTTCCTTAATACCAACACGCCGGTGTTCGGCATCTGTCTGGGTCACCAGCTGCTGGGTCTGGCCTCCGGTGCCAAGACCGTCAAGATGAAGTTTGGCCACCACGGCGCCAACCATCCGGTGAAGAGCCTTGATGACAACACCGTCATGATCACCGCTCAGAACCACGGCTTTGCGGTAGACGAGAACAGCCTGCCGGATTGCCTGCGCGCCACCCACGTCTCCCTGTTCGATGGTTCCCTGCAAGGTATCCATCGCACCGACCGTCCGGCCTTCAGCTTCCAGGGGCACCCCGAAGCGAGCCCGGGCCCGCACGATTGTGCCGGTCTTTTTGACCACTTTATTGAATTGATTAAGCAGTATCGCGCCTAAGAAATAGAGGAAAGAGTTTCATGCCAAAACGTAACGACCTTCAGAGCATCCTGATCCTCGGCGCCGGCCCCATCGTCATCGGCCAAGCCTGCGAATTTGACTACTCCGGCGCCCAGGCGTGCAAAGCCCTGCGCGAGGAGGGCTACCGCGTTATTCTGGTCAACTCCAACCCGGCCACCATCATGACCGACCCGGAGATGGCAGACGCCACCTACATCGAGCCCATCACCTGGGAAGTGGTGCGCGAAATCATCAAGAAAGAGCGCCCGGACGCCATCCTGCCCACCATGGGCGGCCAGACTGCGCTTAACTGCGCACTGGCGCTGGAAAAACACGGCGTGCTGGCCGAGTTCGGTGTCGAGATGATCGGTGCCACCGCCGACGCCATCGACAAGGCCGAAGACCGCTCCCGTTTTGACAAGGCGATGCGCAGCATTGGCCTGGAGTGCCCGCGTGCCGGCATCGCCCACAACATGGAAGAGGCGTGGGGCGTGCAGCAGATGGTCGGCTTCCCCTGCATCATCCGTCCCTCCTTTACCATGGGCGGCTCCGGTGGCGGCATCGCCTACAACACCGAAGAGTTCGTAGAGATCTGCGAGCGCGGTCTGGACTTGTCGCCGACCAAAGAGCTGCTCATCGACGAGTCGCTGATCGGCTGGAAAGAGTACGAGATGGAAGTGGTGCGGGATCGCAACGACAACTGCATCATCGTCTGCGCCATCGAAAACTTCGACCCCATGGGTATCCACACCGGTGACTCCATCACGGTCGCGCCAGCCCAGACGCTGACCGACAAGGAGTACCAGCTGATGCGCAACGCCTCCATGGCGGTGCTGCGCGAGATCGGCGTCGAGACCGGCGGCTCCAACGTCCAGTTCGGTATCAACCCGAAAGATGGCCGCATGGTCATCATCGAGATGAACCCGCGGGTGTCACGCTCCTCCGCGCTGGCCTCCAAGGCGACGGGTTTCCCCATCGCCAAGATCGCCGCCAAGCTCGCCATCGGTTACACCCTCGACGAGCTGATGAACGACATCACAGGCGGTCGCACTCCGGCCTCCTTCGAGCCGGCCATCGACTACGTGGTCACCAAGGTGCCGCGCTTCAACTTTGAAAAATTCGCCGGTGCCAACGATCGTCTGACGACCCAGATGAAGTCGGTCGGTGAAGTGATGGCCATCGGCCGCAACTTCCAGGAGTCTCTGCACAAGGCGCTGCGCAGCCTCGAAACTGGCAAAACCGGCTTCGACCCCATGGTTGACCTCAATGCCCCGGACTCCCTGACCCGCATCCGTCACGAGCTGCAGGACGCTGGTAGTGACCGTATCTTCTACATCGCCGATGCGTTCCGCGCCGGTCTCTCCATGGATGGCATCTTCAAGCTGACCAAGATTGACCCCTGGTTCCTGGTACAGATTGAAGACCTGGTGAAGCTGGAGGAAGAGGTGAAAGAGCGCGGCATGGCCGGTCTCGATGCCGACTTCCTGCGCGCCCTCAAGCGCAAAGGCTTTGCCGATGCCCGTCTGGCCAAGATCCTCGGTGTGGCCGAAGGGGAAGTGCGCAAACTGCGCGCCCGCCACAACATCTTCCCGGTCTACAAGCGGGTCGATACCTGCGCCGCCGAGTTCGCCACCAACACCGCCTACATGTACTCCAGCTATGACGAGGAGTGCGAAGCGGCCCCGAGCAACCGCGACAAGATCATGATCATCGGTGGCGGCCCGAACCGTATCGGTCAGGGTATCGAGTTCGACTACTGCTGCGTGCACGCAGCGCTGGCCCTGCGCGAAGACGGTTACGAGACCATCATGGTCAACTGCAACCCGGAGACCGTCTCTACCGATTACGACACCTCGGATCGTCTCTACTTCGAGCCGGTGACCCTGGAAGATGTGCTGGAAATCGTGCGCATCGAAAAACCCAAGGGCGTGATTGTCCAGTACGGTGGCCAGACCCCGCTGAAACTGGCCCGTGCACTGGAAGCCAACGGCGTGCCGATCATCGGTACCAGCCCGGATGCCATCGACCGCGCCGAAGACCGCGAGCGCTTCCAGTCTGCCGTCGAGCGCCTCGGCCTCAAGCAGCCGGAAAACGGCACCGTCACCGCGCTGGAGCAGGCCGTGCTGCTGGCCGAGCGTATCACCTACCCGCTGGTGGTTCGCCCCTCCTACGTGCTGGGTGGCCGCGCCATGGAAATCGTCTATGACGAGCAGGATCTGCGTCGCTACTTCGCCGAGGCGGTGAGCGTCTCCAACGAATCGCCGGTACTGCTGGACCGCTTCCTGGACGATGCGACCGAGCTGGACGTGGATGCCATCTGCGACGGCACCGATGTAGTCATCGGCGGCATCATGGAGCACATCGAGCAGGCCGGTATTCACTCCGGTGACTCCGGTTGCTCCCTGCCTCCTTACACCCTGTCCAAGAAGATTCAGGACGAGATCCGCGAGCAGGTGCGCAAGCTGGCGCTGGAGCTCGGCGTTATCGGCCTGATGAACGTGCAGTTTGCGGTCAAGGGTGATGACATCTACCTCATCGAGGTGAACCCGCGTGCCGCCCGTACCGTGCCGTTTGTCTCCAAGGCGACCGGTGCTCCGCTGGCCAAGATTGCCGCCCGTGTTATGGCCGGTCAGTCGCTGCAAGAACAGGGCTTCACCAAAGAGATCATCCCGCCCTACTACTCGGTGAAAGAGGTGGTACTGCCGTTCGCCAAGTTCCCGGGGGTTGACCCGCTGCTGGGGCCAGAGATGCGCTCTACCGGTGAGGTTATGGGGGTGGGCAGCAGCTTTGCCGAGGCCTATGCCAAGGCGCAGCTGGGTGCCAACCACGCCGTACCGAAAGAGGGTCGAGCCCTCTTGTCAGTGCGTCACAGCGACAAGGCGCAGGTGGTCGACTTGGCCGCCAAGCTGCTGGAGCTGGGCTACGAGCTGGATGCCACTCACGGCACCGCCGTCGCGCTGGGTGAGGCGAGCATCAACCCGCGTCTGGTCAACAAGGTGCACGAAGGTCGCCCGCACATTCTCGACCGCATCAAGAATGGCGAGTACACCTACATCGTCAACACCGCCGAAGGGCGGGTGGCGATCCAGGACTCCAAGCAGCTGCGTCGCGCCGCCTTGCAAAACAAAGTGGCGTATACCACCACCATGAACGAGGCGTTTGCCACCTGCATGGCCATCAGTGTGGATGCCACCGCCAACGTCAACTCGGTGCAGGAGCTGCACCAGAAGGTGAAAAACCGCTAAGAGTTTGCAGCGGGCATCTGCCCGCCTTGCCAGACGACCAACCCCCGCCAGCGATGGCGGGGGTTTCTTTTTATCAGGCGCTCACCGTTCGGTTCGGGCCGGGTGAATCCTTGAAGAAGGTCATGAGTTCCGCATCGCAGACAACGGATGGCGCGTGGGGTGGCAAAAGCTGGCAAGGGGAGGGGATGCTGCGAGCTCGGGTTTCAACTGCGGCAGGCAATCCTCTACAATGGCCCCACTTTGCTTGTCAGTGCAGTGCCAGCGGCGCTGCCTGTAGGGCCTACAAAAAATGGACATGCTTATGACCGCTTTGCCTTCCTGTCGTCTTCTTGCCTTCTGCTCTGCCTTGTTGCTGGCCGGTTGTGCCAGTGATCCCGCCTCCGCGCCTGCCAAAGAGGTGAGCGTGAGCAACCCCAAAACGCCGCCTGCCATGCAGCCGCGCAAACCGGCGGATATGAAGAGCCGCATCGTGCGCTTCTTGCCCCGTCAGGTGCCTGACAAACAGGGGTGGGCCAACGACGTGGTGACGGCGCTCACCACCCAGGGGGTGACGGTCAATGATCACAATGTCTGTAGCGTGCTGGCGGTGGCGGAGCAGGAAGCCACTTATCAGGCCGACCCCGTGGTGCCGGGCCTTGGCAAGATCGCCTGGAAAGAGATCAACTCACGGGCAGCCAAGCTGCTGATCCCCGAATTTATGGTGCGGGCCGCGCTCTCCATCAACTCGCCCACCGGCAAGAGCTACGCCGAGCGGATCGACAAGTTGCGTACCGAGCGGGAGATGAGTGAAATCTTCGAAGACATGATCAGCATGCTGCCGATGGGCAAGACGCTGTTTGGCAATCTCAACCCGGTGCATACAGGCGGCCCGATGCAGGTGAGCATCGCCTTTGCCGAGGCCAACGCCCGTGGCTACCCCTATCCAATCAAGGATTCCATCCGCCACGAAGTCTTTACCCGTCGCGGCGGCATCTGGTTTGGCACCAAACATATCTTCGGTTATCCCGCCGACTACCCGGATACCCTCTACCGCTTTGCCGATTTCAACGCCGGCTGGTACGCCAGTCGCAATGCCGCCTTTCAGGCCGCCGTCAGCCGCCTGAGTGGCAAAACTCTGGCGCTGGACGGGGATCTGATCCGCTATGACTCGGATCTGCCGGGCAACACCGAGCTTGCCGTCTACACCCTCGCCAACCGGGTCAATATGAGCAAACAGGCGATCCACCAGAGTCTGCGCAAAGGGGATACTGCCGAATTTGCCGAGACCGATCTCTACCATCGCATCTTTACCCTGGCCGACAAGCAAGCGGGCAAGCGATTGCCCCGAGCCATCCTGCCCGGCATTCAGCTAAAGAGCCCGAAAATTACCCGCAACCTTACCACCGCCTGGTTTGCCAAGCGGGTGGATGACAGAGAGCAACGCTGCGTGCGGCAGATGGCGACGATTCGCTGATTGCCGATGGGGGTCGTCATGTATTGATAAAGTAAGGGCGCTTTGAGCGCCCTTACTTTATTGAACTTTGATGATTTCGCTTCGCCACAGAGGCATATTCCAAGTTCCTCCCGGCGTAATGAGTCGACACATCCCGGTAGTACTTCGTTCGGTGAGTTTAAATGTCTCGCCATTCCACCCCCAGCTTTCGCTTTCCCAACAATCCCCCAGACCGCGAGCCTTCATCGAAGATGTGATCTCTCCTTGCATGTAGCCGGTGGCAGATGATGTGACCAAGCGTGCAAGCTTGAGATCAAGTTGGTTGTTGGTAAGAAGATAGGCATAAGTTTGATTGTACGAGCTCATATTGCAGGGCATCTCGATCAGCAGTTGTGCCTTACTGAGTCGATAGACTATGCCAAGTGATGGGTAATCTTGCCACGAGCAATAGTTGTCCCCCTTTTGCGCATCGAGCCATTGACCTATGGCGTTGAATTCATCGCCGGTCAGTGCTCGCTCACTGTTCTCCGGGACTTGGGGAACACGAATAAGTGGTACGGGGTGGGAGGGCGGAACCAGTGACGCGGCGTTGGTGCCAGGTTTGACGAAGGCGGTTTCTGTACCAATCCGCCCCTGAAATTCATCCATCTTGAGCAGTACTGCTGTGGCGCCAGCGCCTGAGAGTGACCAGCGATGGGAAGGCTCTGCAGTAAACTCTACGAGACTGCTGCCTTTGATGGCGCTTACCAGTGGTATTAATGCTGTAGCTGGCAGTTGGTAGTAGTCACTTTTCTGATCATAACGGGCTGTTCCGACGATGTTGCCGTCAATAAGCATTGTCAGTGGTGATGTAACTGGACTCTTTTGGGTATCGTTCATGATCGAGACTGCCAAGTTGCCACTGAGTCCACCTTTAGGGCCGCCTTCTCGCGTTAGCAGCACCGAGATACCTCCAGACTCGGAGCTATAACCGGCGGCCCTGCAGGTCCGGGTATTGTCGCAGGCGATCTCCCAGTCTTTATGGGCAAAATATAGGGCTTCGGGTTGTGTGGCCAGTATGGTGGCCAAGAGGGTAGATATAAGCATCGATGGATTCCAGTGAGAACTTTAAAGAGCATACCATGGCTCTTATGTCGCTTTGACTGTTATCTAGCTTGTATCCGCTTGTCGAGAAAAAGCCGGATGCCCAAGTTGATAAATGTCTCCCCAACCATCCCCTTGAACCTGGGCGTTTTGATCAGGGTGGCAATCAACAACAGGGGCAGCAGATACCAGAACTGGCCCAGCAGAACCGCAATAACGGGTGTGAAGTCCATTTCACATTTATCCAGTCAGTGAATTAGAGGGGATTCATGGCCTCTGGCCAGAGGAAATAGGGGCCAAATTTGGGGCTCATTCTAAACTCCCCTCCTTCCTCTTTGCCTTTCGCTGTGAGGTAATGCTTGCTGTCACGCAGCTCAAGCAAGCCGTGAGTCACCATTTTTTCCAACAACTCATTGGTTTTGATCCCCCACTTTTGCGCCAGTTTGGATGAGGTCAGTTTTTCAGTGGCTGACTCATTTTCGTTAGCAGAAGGCTGTTGGGTCTCGGCTTCACTGACAACCCGTTCAAGGGATATGCGGACTTCATCACTAACCCGAATAATTCGTTGTGCCTCATCATAGGCATCACGATAAAGGTCATGATCTTCCGAACGCTGGATCAATACCCCCATCTCGTTGTTATTGACCTGACTGAACTCGTAGAGATTGAGGCTGGTGACAATGCACATCTCTTCATTGAGATAGCACTTGGCATGGAGGTTTTTGCAAAAGCTGGTGCGGATATAGGTGAGCTCTTTGAGCCAGCTGATCTCTTCCGGTTGCAGCTCGCTTTTGCCATAGACGATCCGCACATCGATCTTGAGGCGGTTCTTGTCGGTGAGCAGCTCCTTGATCCTGTCGTTGAGCTTTAGGAAGGGGCTGATCAGGATCAGACGTTCTTTGGCATCTTTGATAAGTTCTTCAAGAAAATAGTTGGTTGCGCTGGTATTCAAAAACTTGGCCATGGCAAAAATCTCTATCCCTGTGGTGTAACTGGTGGCGCAAATACTTGGCTGGCGCTCGGCAGGCCATCTCCATTCCGTGTGCCGTGATCACCCAGCCAGTGCGGTTGGCAATCGACATCGTTGCTCTATGTGGATGATGGGGGCCAAACTGAGCCATTCTACCCATTCCATCAGAAGGAATATGTGACAGATTGCACTAACTCTGTGACAAGGCTGGATTTTTCGGGGCGGGCTGTGGTTGATGGTAAATCGCAGGTGCAAAAAAGCCCCTTGGCGGGGCTTGGTGTCTGGCAAGGCCGGTGTCGGGATTATCAATCGAACAGGATGCGGCCGCTGGTGCCGGCATCGCTGTCTTTCCAGCTGGCGCCGCTTTTGCGCAGGGTGTAAGTGATGGTCTCCTGCTTGAATTTCAGGTAGTCGCTGCCGCTGTGGCTTGGTTTTACCTGATTGCCATCGATATAGGTCTCCCCTGTGGTATCGACGTGAATTTCGGCCACGGTGCGGCCATCGTCAGTGACCGCCTTATAGTTGCCAGCCCACGGGCTCTCGTCGCCATACTGCACGGCCCCTTCCTGAGCGTGCGCTTGGGCATGGGTCTTGTGGCCGTGATGGGTTTTGGCCACGGCACAGCCGGAGATACCGACAGCCAGCAGGCAACCGAGGGCGACATTGAGCAGAGTCTGTTTGGATTTCATCTTCATTTACCTGTATCAAATAATTGCAATGGATAAGGGGTGGAGCCCCCACGGTAGGTGTGGGCCCCGCTGAGCCGTGGCTCGAAATCAGTCCTGATTGATGCCAGAAATATGGCCGCGGGCGTCGGTGAGGCAGTGCCAGAGCCGGTCATGGGGCCCTTTGATATCAATCATCATCCCCGCCTGGGAGTCGGCCACATAGTCGAGGGTCAGTTTGCTGCGGCTGACGCCCGCTTTTCTGGCGACGGCGTTCATGCAGGCGTTCTCTGCAACCTTGGTTTGCGCAGTGCTGCCGTTGTAGGCACTGCTGCTGGCGCTCTCATCATCGCCGTCGTCATCGTTCTCATCGTCATTGAGCTGGCAGGCGCCACTGTCGCCATTTTTGACAAAATAGGTGATGCCCCAGTCGCCATTTTTCACCATGGAGAGGGTGGTGCGCCCCTTGCTCGCCTCGTAGAAATTTGAATTCACTTTTTTAAGTGGAACTTGCTGGTTATTGATATAAGCCGTGCCATCTTCGACGCGAAGATTAATATGTCCAGGACAACTGGCGGATAAATCAGGCACCCCTGCATATGCAGTTCCGGTTATGACCAATACAGAGAGAGCAAGCAGCTTTTTTTTCATCAGATAACCTCAAATCAACAAGGATCAGCAAGTGTGATGTCGTCAAAATAACGGTTGCTATGCCTGAACGTTATTTCTGTGCTCATTGCACACTTGTTATCGGTAGCCCGCAGTCAGTCGTTTCAGTGCGCCTCGTCCTGCCGGGATGACGCCAAATTTAGCAGTCGGGTGATGTAAGTAAAATAAAACAGGATTAATTGGATTCATAAAATATGAAAAACTATAAATCATTTAAAACAATGATTTAGGTGCGTTTTAAGTCACTGGGTAAAAGATGGGGGACCTCCGGGTTGGTTCCTTATGGGTATCGGTAAAGTTGGCCATTGGGCTGCAATATCTGGAGTCGAGTATTTTCTCTGTTGCAAGCGGGTACAGGCTGGCGACATCACAGGGCAAATCAGCCATTGCGCGCCGTAAATACACAGACAAAAAACTCCAATATTTGGTGTGCGAGGGGGGAAACTAGCCTACCAGCAGGTAGATATTTTTACCTGATATGGCTGGGTGGTGAGATATATGAAAAGGATCGAATAAATAAACCCTCCATCAATAGAGGCATGATTATCTGGAACGTTAATGTACTTTCCCTGAGGATTGCCCACTTTTGTCAGGCAAAAATAACGACTCAGAAACTCATGGCCAACCCGATGGAATAACCGCTGGTGTTGTGGCTGAACATATAGCGGGCAACCAGCCGGGTACGGGTGACTATGATGTCGTATTTGCTGCTGTCCAGCTCCAGACCGGCGCCGATAGAGTTGAGGGAGTCAAAGCCAAGCAACCCCCGCTGTTCCCCCAGATATGCGGTATGGGCCCCCTCCAGTACATAGCGCACCGGTCTGTCGAGCAGTGTCCAGTCAAACAGCGGGGCTCGGCGGCGCAGATAGAGACCGAGGTTCTCCGCCTCGGCGTGACCACGGACGCTGGTCGAGGTACCGCCAAAGCTCTGCAGGTGCTGGTAGGAGTAGCGAACTTCGATATCGATATCCTGCGTCTTTGAAAAGAGCTCGTAGTCGAGCATCAGCGAGCCCCCCAGTCCGTACATATTGAGCTGTCCACCATCGAGAAAATCCAGCGAGTAGCCCTTGGTGCGCTCCAGCAGCCAGTTGCCGATCCGCAGATCGCTGGCCATGGTACCGAGCGAGACGTTGGCGATAGGGCGCAGCACCCAGTGGCCACCGCGCGGGTCTTCATGGAGGGCGATATCCCAGCCGATCCCGCCCGAAGCTGTCAGGCTGTTCCATTTGGTCGGGAGGGTGCGGCTCTCGGTGCCGTTGCTCACCACAAACTGGGGATCGTAGCGGCTAAAGCCGATCGCCCCTTCCAGATAGATGGGCACGGCTTCGCTCATGGTGGCGCCGCCACCGATCTGGGTCATGTTAAGGGCGGCAGATTGATTGGTGCCGCTGCCGATATCGAGGTTGCTGGCGGTGATGTCGGGCACCACAGTGAAGGTCATCAGCGAAAGCACCGCATTGGCGCGCTCCTGTGCCCACTCCTGATCCTGTGTTGCGGCCTTGACGGCGCTGCCGGATAGCGCCAGCAGCATTGGCAACAACATCTGCAATAAAGAGAAGCAAGAGCGGTGCATGAGTGTGGTTCCCGATAAGCGGCGTCTGATTGCCCTGGTTTTACTGTAGCGAGCTTCCTGCCGGCTGGCACGGAGCTAAGAGGGGGGAATAAGCGCCGCTTGCGGTCGGTTGCCGCTGAGGGGCAAGCCTTTGCCACACCAACGGCACGCCTTTGCAGTTTGTCGCTAAAGCTTGGCCTCTTGCCGCCGATATCTCTTGTGAGATCGTGTGGAGGACAAGCAATTGAACGCTTGGGTGTTGGGGTTGGTCAGCATATCCGTGAGTATGCAGTTACAGGCTGGGGTCACCGAATTTGGTGCCGGTCTGGATCAATCCGTCTGGCGTTTGACCTCCGATACCCAGATTGAGTGTCGCCTCGAGCATCCTATTCCCAACTGGGGAACGGGGGCTTTTGTCAGTCGTGCCGGGCGCAAGATCAACCTCGACTTCGAGCTCAAGGGCAAGCGGCCGCAGGCCCAGACCCAGACGGTGAGTCTTGGCATCATGCCGCCGGTATGGCGCCCGGGTATCGCCGGGCGAGAAGTGAGTCAACTGCGCTTCTATCAGCAGTTCGATGGGCTGGTGGAGGGGCAAACCGCCTGGACCATGCTCGACGAGCTGGAGGGGGGGCGGATGCCGACTTTCCAGTATCGGGACTGGTATCGCCAGAACCGCGCGGTGCGGGTGTCCCTCTCGTCGGTCAACTTTCGGGTGAAATATCAGGCCTTTATAGACTGTCTGAGCGGGCTCTTGCCCTACAGCTTCAACGATATCGCCTTTAGCGTGCTTACCTACGACAAGAACAGCGATCAGCTCTCCATCCCCTCCAAGCGGCGGCTGGCGATGATCAGCGAGTTTATCAAGGCGGACAAGAGCATCGACGTGGTGGTGATCGATGCCTACAGCGACAGCTATGGCGGCCGCTGGCCGAACCTGAAACTCTCCGAGAAGCGGGCCGATGCCATCAAGAAGGTGTTTGTCGATCTGGGGATCGATCCCGGCAAGATCTCGGTGGAGGGGCATGGCGAGAAGCAGCACGTCGCCTCCAACGAAACCGAACAGGGTCGTGCCAAGAACCGGCGAGTGGTGATCAGCATGGGGCGTAACGGCGAGATCTAGCTTTGCGGCCCGGTCAGAGAAGCATAAAAAAGAGCGCATCTGCGCTCTTTTTTGATCCTGCCATTCGGCAGTGGGATTAGGGCAGCTTAGAAGCTGTCGCCCAGGCCGGTACCGGCATCTTTCTTGGCGATCAGTTCAATCTTGTAACCGTCCGGATCTTCGACAAAGGCGATCACGGTGGTGCCGCCTTTAACCGGGCCCGGCTCGCGGGTGATCTTGGCACCGGCGGCGCGCAGCGCTTCGCAGGTGGCATAGATGTCGTCTGCTTCCAGCGCGATGTGGCCGTAGGCGGAGCCCAGTTCGTACTCGCTCACCCCCCAGTTGTAGGTCAGCTCGATCACCGCTTCATCCTTCTCGTCACCGTAACCGACGAAAGCCAGGGTGTACTTGTACTCGCTGTTCTCGCTCTTGCGCAGCAGCTTCATGCCAAGGACACGGGTGTAGAAGTCGATGGAGCGTTGCAGATCGCCGACACGCAGCATGGTATGCAGAATTCTCATTGCTCAGTTCTCCGGGTTGGTGATGTGTACTGCTTTCAATCTCGGTTGCGAGGCCATCAGCTTTCTGGATAGACCTTCTCTTTGTACTCGCACAAGTCCTCAATGATACAGGAACCACAACGGGGCTTGCGAGCCAGACAGGTGTAACGCCCGTGCAGGATCAGCCAGTGGTGGACATCCAGCTTGAACTCGGCGGGCACCACTTTGAGCAGCTTCTCCTCCACCTGATCCACGTTCTTGCCTACCGCAAAGCCTGTGCGGTTCGATACCCGGAAGATATGGGTATCGACGGCGATGGTGGGCCAGCCAAAGGCGGTGTTGAGCACCACGTTGGCGGTCTTGCGGCCGACGCCGGGCAGGGCTTCCAGCGCTTCTCGGTTCTCCGGCACCTCGCCGCCGTGGCGCTCCAGCAAGATGGCGCAGGTCTTGATGACGTTCTCGGCCTTGGTGTTGAACAGGCCAATGGTCTTGATGTACTCCTTGAGCCCGTCCACCCCGAGATCCAGCATCGCTTGCGGGGTGTTGGCCACCGGATAGAGCTTGTCGGTCGCCTTGTTGACGCTGACATCGGTCGCCTGCGCCGAGAGCAGCACGGCGATCAACAGCTCGAATGGCGAGTTGAAGTTGAGCTCTGTGGTGGGGTGGGGATTGTGCTCCCGCAGTCGCTCGAGGATCTCTCTGCGTTTCTGGTTGTTCATGCCTTGCGTCCGATCATAGCTCGGTCGCCCGGACGCGGGCCGGGGCAACGTTGCAGTGGGCTACGGTGGCTGCCTGTTTGCGGTCCCGCCAGTCGTTGATGGCGTTCTTGGCGGCGATCAGCAGCCCCAGCCCGATAAAGCCGCCCGGCGGCAAAATCGCCAGTAGCAGGCTGGCATCGGCGTGGAACAGCTCGATGCGCAGGGATTTGGCCCACTCGCCCAGCAGCAGTTCGGCGCCATCAAACAGGGTGCCCATGCCGATGATCTCGCGCATGCCGCCCAGCACCAGCAGCACCAGGGTAAAGCCAAGGCCCATCATCAGGCCGTCGAGGGCCGCCAGCAGCGGCGGGTTCTTGGAGGCATAGGCCTCGGCGCGGCCGATGATGACGCAGTTGGTGACGATCAGGGCGATAAAGATACCGAGCGCCTGATAGAGGCCATAGGTGTAGGCGTTCATCAGCAGCTGCACGCTGGTCACAAGCGAGGCGATGATCATCACATAGACCGGGATGCGAATATCCTTCGGCACCCAGTTGCGCACCAGCGAGACGGCGAGGTTGGAGCAGACCAGCACCGCCATGGTGGCAAGGCCCAGCCCCAGCGCATTGGTAAAAGTGGAGGAGACGGCGAGGGTCGGGCAGAGCCCCAGCACCTGCACCAGCGAGGGGTTGTTCTTCCACAGCCCCTGACTCATCAGCTCCTTGAGCTCGCCCTTGCGGCTTTCCAGCTCGGCAAGCGGGGTTGCGCCCGTTTCAATCTGTTCCATCTGGTTCATGATGGCTCGACTCCGTTAGTTCGCCGCCGGACAAGCCGGGGCGTTGCTGAGCAGTTCGGGTTGCTCCTGCTGCAGTTTAAGCAGGTTCTTCACCGCCTTGACCACGGCTCGCGGGGTGATGGTGGCACCAGTAAAAGCATCGAACTCGCCGCCATCCTTCTTCACCGCCCACTGGGGCTCGTTGTCATGGGTCAGGAATTTTCCGGCAAAGCTGTTGATCCAGTCCGATTTTTTCAGCTCGATCTTGTCACCCAGGCCCGGGGTCTCGTTGTGAGCGAGCACGCGCACGGCGGTGATGGTGCCCTTGGCATCAAAGCCCGCCACGATGCGGATCGCCCCGCTGTAACCATCCGGCGCGATCGCCTCCAATGCATAGCCGGTCACCACGCCATGCTTGCTGGCGGTATAGAGGGCTTGCGGCTGATCACTGCCGAGATACTTCCTGCTGGTCACCTGCTTGCAGCTGGCCACCAGATCGTTGTCATAGCTCCCCTCCGGCAGCAATACCGAGAGGGTCTGCTGCTTCTCCAGCTGCTGCTGGTGGGCGATTTTATCCTTGGTCAGCTCGTTGGTCAGTACCACCAGCGCGGTACAGCCCAGCGCAAACATCGCCAGAATAAGGCCGTTCTTGCGCATGCTCTTTAACATGTCCGGGCTCCGTCAGCTGTGATGGGGGAAAAGGGCAGAAACATCATTGGCGACGAGCTCCATACACTTTCGGGCGAGTCAGGCTGTCAATAAACGGCACACAAAGGTTGGCCAGCAGCACGGCGAAGGCAAACGCATCCGGATAGCCGCCAAAGCGGCGAATGATGTAGACCAGCATTCCGATCAGCACGCCATAGACCAGTCGGCCGCGCGGCGTGGTGCAGGCACTGACCGGATCGGTGGCGATAAAGAAGGCTCCCAGCATAGTCGCGCCGCTAAAGAGATGGAACATGGGCGTGGCAGTCGCATCCGGGCTTACCAGATAGCCGATGGTGGAGGCCGCCAGCAGGGCACCGAGAATCGCGGTGGGAATGCGCCAGTTGATCACTTTCTGTTGCAGCAGGAACAGGCCGCCCAGCAGATAGCCGAGGTTGACCCAGCTCCAGCCGATGCCGCCCCAACCCTCGAACAGCGGGCCGCTCAGGATCTCGCCGGTGGTGAGCCCCTGAGTCAGGCCGGTTTTCAGGGTATCGAGGGGAGTTGCCATGGTGAGACCATCCACCCCCTGCTTGAGCTGGGCCATGCTGTAGCCGTCGAGGCTAAAGCCGGTGAAGATCACCGACGCTGCATCACCAAAGCCGAGGCTGTAGGCGCGCACGCTCTCCGGCGGCAGCCAGCTGGTCATCTGCACCGGGAAGGAGACCAGCAGCAGCACATAGGCCACCATGGCCGGGTTGAACAGGTTCTGGCCCAGTCCGCCGTAAAGGTGTTTGGCGACAATGATGGCAAAGGCCGTGCCCACCACCAGCATCCACCACGGCAGCAGCGGCGGCAGGGAGAGACCGATCAGCACGGCGGTGAGCGCCGCACTGCCATCCATCAGGGCAGGCTTGATGGCGCGGCCACGGAGCTTGAGCACCAGCGCCTCGCACAGCAGCGCAGTGACCAGCGCCAGCAGGATCTGGATAAAAGAGCCCCAGCCGAAGAACCAGGTCTGGGCCAGCAAGCCCGGCACGCAGGCCAGGATCACCAGCAGCATCAGGGTTCGGGTCTGTTTGCGGTTATGGGCAAACGGCGCAGTCGCAATATTGAACATGAGTCTGTCGATTACCTTGTGGTTGTTCGGTCGGCTGACGGGGCATCTTCAGCGGCGGTCTCTGCGGCTCTGGCTGCCTCGGCTGCCAGCTTCTTCGCCTTGGCGCGGGCCACCGCGGCTGCAATGGCCGCTTTTTTCGGATCAACCGGGGCATCAGCCGCAGGGGCGCTCGCTTCAGGCGCGGCAGTGACGGCAAGTGGTTGCTCACTGCTAGCTGCATCGCTTTGCATCGGCTCAGCCGATGCGCGCTCACCCTCAGTTCCGGCTCTATCTAACTGAGTAGCGGCACTTTCTACCTCAGCATCGGCATTTTCTACCTCAGCACTGGTATTTGCGCTCTGCTGGGCCAGCTTTTTGGCCTTGGCCCGGGCGATGGCTGCGGCGATAGCGGCTTTCTTGGGATCGACCGCTTCGCTTGCAGCCGTATCGCTTTGGCTGGTGGTTACTTCGCTCTTGGCTACCGCCACGTCGCGGGTCTGTGCGCTGGCTGCTGGCTCACTCTGCGCACCTTCAGCACCGGCACTTTCGCCCTGCTGGGCCAGCTTTTTGGCCTTGGCACGGGCGATAGCAGCCGCGATAGCGGCTTTCTTGGGATCAACCGCTTCGCTGATAGCAGATTGCGCATCGCTTTGGGTTGCAGCCGTGTCGCTGGTGCCTGCGTTTGCAGTCAGATCGCCCTCAGCGCTGTCACCCTGCTGGGCCGCCTTTTTGGCCTTGGCGCGGGCAATGGCGGCGGCAATTGCAGCTTTCTTGGAGTCAACTGCTTCGCTGGCAGCAGATGGCGCATCGCCTTGCGAGCCTGCGTCTGCTACCGCGCTGTTGGCTGCGCTTACCGGCGCGCCATTCGCCTCGGCCTTTTTGGCCTTGGCACGGGCGATGGCGGCGGCAATCGCTGCCTTTTTCGGATCGGCCTCTGTCTTTTGCTGATCAACATCTACCGCAGGCGCAGCAGTGGTTTCGGCAGTCGCAGGCTCGGCGCTATCGCCAGCCTGAGCCGCTTTCTTGGCCTTGGCACGAGCAAGGGCCGCGGCGATGGCCGCTTTCTTGGGATCGCTGGATGGGTCAACCGCCTCGGCGGATTGCGGCGCAGCGGCTGTTTCGCTATTTGCGCTCTCCGCCAGTTTGGCGGCGCGGCGCGCCTCCGCTTCCCGTTTGCGGGCTTCGCGGGCGGCAATCACGGCGCTATTGTCAGGCAAGCCCTCGGCGGTGGCGGCAATGGCTGTGATGGGGGCATCCTGCTTGGCCTTGATGCGGGCGAGGGCCGCTGCCACCGGATCTTCCCCGCCTGCGGCCGTCATGGTCTGACGGCGCTGGGCGGCGGCTTCGGCGTGGCGCGCTTCGCGGGCTGCTTTCTCCCGCTCGAAACGGGCCTGCTTGGCTTCGAATCGCTGCTTGGCGCGCTCGGCCTTCTCGGCCTCGGCGCGGGCTTCGCGAATGTCGTCTTTGGCAATCTTGTAGTACTGCACCAGCGGGATCTCGCTTGGGCAGACCCAGGCGCAGGCGCCGCACTCGATGCAGTCCATCAGGTTGAGCTTTTCGGCCTTGTCATACTCCTTGGCCCGGCTGTACCAGTAGAGCTCTTGCGGCAGCAGGGTAGCCGGGCAGGCATCGGCGCAGGCGCTGCAACGGATGCAGGGCTGCTCCGGGCCGGGGGCGGGCAGTTCGGCCTGCGTCGGCGCCAGCAGGCAGTTGGTGGCCTTGACCACAGGCACCATGGCGTGGGGCAGGGTAAAGCCCATCATGGGGCCACCCATGATCACCCGCTGCTCCGCTTCCGGTTGCAGCTCGAAACGCTGCAACAGCCAGCGTACCGGCGTACCGAGGCGCACCCAGGCATTGCCGGGTTTTTTGAAGCTGTCGCCGGTGAGGGTGACGATCCGCTCGATCAGCGGCTCGCCGTCGATAATGGCGCGTTTGATGGCAAACACGGTGGCGACGTTGAGCACCATGATGCCGATATCGACCGCGCGGCCGCCTTTGGGCACCTGACGGCCGGTCAGCAGCTCGATTGTCTGCTTGGCACCGCCCGAGGGGTACTTGGTCGGCACCGTCTTGACCAGCACATCCGGGTCTGTGGCGTGGCGGGTCAGCTGCTCGATCGCCTCGGGCTTGTTGTCTTCCACCCCGATCAGGGTCAGCTTGGGTTTGAGCAGGTGCTTGAGCACCCGGATGCCATCCATGATCTCGTCGGCATACTGCTGCATCAACCGATCGTCGGTGGTGATATAGGGTTCGCACTCCAGCCCGTTGACGATCAGGATCTCGGTGAGCTGGCCGCGGCCATCGAGCTTGCTGTGAGTGGGGAACACGGCGCCGCCAAGGCCCGCTACCCCCGCTTGCTGAATGCGCTCGAGCAGCTCGCCCCGCTCCAGATTCCAATAATCGGCTTTGCCGTTGCGTTCGCCCCATTCATCTTCGCCATCGGGGGTGAGAATGACGCAGAGATCGCCGAGCCCGGAGGGGTGGGCAACCGTGTGGTTGCCAATCTCGGTGATGGTGCCGGAGGTAGAGGCATGGACAGGGACGACCCGCCCCTTGGCATAACGGGTCAGCGGCTGACCCTTCTTGACCTTGTCGCCCACCTGCACCAGTAGATCGCCGGCGGGGCCTGCGTGCTGGCGCAGCGGAATGATGAGGCGCGGTGGCAGACCGGCGTCTACCACCGGGCTCTGGCTTGATTGCAGCTTGTTGTCGGCGGGGTGAATGCCACCGTGAAAGTCCCAGAGCGTGCCGGCTTTGATACGTTCGAGTAAGGAATGCATGGTTGCTCCGCTGTTTATTCCACTATCTTGACCGGAATCTTGCCCGGAACATGCACGTTATTGAGATCCCACTTCCAGTTATCGACCGTGGTGGGCACCGGGATCATCTCGATGCAGTCGGTCGGGCAGGGATCAACACAGAGATCGCAACCGGTGCACTCGTTGGCAATCACGGTATGCATCGCCTTGGTGGCGCCGACGATGGCATCCACCGGGCAGGCCTGAATGCACTTGGTGCAGCCGATGCACTGATCTTCGTGGATAAAGGCGACCTTTTTGACTGGCACAGCGGCCTCGTCACTGCCCCCCAGCGGCTGGGGCTCGACCCCCATCAGATCGGCAATCTTGCGCATGGTGGCCTCGCCACCGGGTACGCACTTGTTGATCTGATCGCCGTTGGCGAGCGCCTCGGCGTAGGGTTTGCAGCCGGGATAGCCGCACTGGCCACACTGGGTCTGGGGCAGCAGGGCATCGAGCTGATCGACGATGGGGTCTGCTTCCACATGAAACTTGACGGCGGCAAAGCCCAGGATAATCCCGAACGCCAGCGCCAGCAGGGTGAGCACCAGAATGGCAAAGAGAATATGGATCATGGTTATATCTTGATAAGGCCGGTAAAGCCCATAAAGGCCAGCGACATCAGACCGGCGGTGATCATGGCAATCGATACCCCGCGAAACGGGGCGGGCACATCGGCTGCGACCAGACGCTCGCGCATGGCGGCAAACAGGATCAACACCAGCGAGAAGCCGGTGGCGGCGCCAAAGCCGTAGATCACGCTCTGGATAAAGTCGTGTCGCTCATTGATGCTGAGCAGCGCCACCCCGAGCACCGCACAGTTGGTGGTGATGAGCGGCAGGAAGATCCCCAGCAGGCGATAGAGGGTCGGGCTGCTCTTGCGCACCACCATCTCGGTAAACTGCACCACCACGGCGATCACCAGAATAAAGGCGAGGGTGCGCAGATAGGCGATATCCAGCGGCAGCAGGATATAGTGCTCCACCAGATAGGAGCTGGCACTGGCGAGGGTCATCACGAAGGTGGTCGCCAGCCCCATGCCGATGGCGGTTTCCAGCTTGCCGGAGACCCCCATAAAGGGGCAGAGGCCGAGGAATTTCACCAGCACGAAGTTGTTAACCAGCACGGTGCCGATCAATAAAAGCAGGTACTCAGTCATCAATTACCGTCACTGAAAGTCGGGTTATCGGGGTTTGAAGGCGGGCGGTATTATCTGACGTTAGGGCCAGTTAAACAACCGCAAGGCCGCATGGTTATTATGCAACTGGATAATTTAGCCGGGGTTTTGGGCGAGAATCCGGTGGGTTTTGCGCCATATCCCCACCGGGTGAGAAGCCTTACTAACCAACAGCCAGTTTGGCGGCTTCTTTCCACATAAATGGCGGCATCGGAGTAGTGAGACGCCATTTAATGTTCATCGGTTGGCTGCCAGTGTGGGATACGTACTCCACCTCACCAAAGTTCACAAAGCCAAGGGTGCGGCCAAATTCATCTTTGCTCTGCTCGCGGACGAACAAAAACAAGCGCTTACCTTCTGCTCTGTGGTTGATGTAACTCAGCCCCTTACCCCGTTCTGGGCGAGCGCTGTTTTGGCTCTGCCAATGAAACAGCGACTCGTTGATGGCGTAGTCGTGATAACGGGTAGTGGGGGAGAAGTGCTGCTCCGTTTTGTTCAAGGTCACGAACAGCAACTCGATATTTTGCTCTGCGATGACATAGACCCCTTCGCGAGCCGTGGGTTGCTGCGCGAAGGTGGTCGCGCCAAAGCCAACCAGTACCTGCTCTCTGGCATAACGGGCATGCAGTTGCAGTGGATTGCCGGGAAGGTCAGGCATGGCCAGTTGCTCGTGTTGCACCCGGTTGATCAGCATGGGCAACAGATCTGCAAGCTCGGCCCTCAACTCTGGTTGATTGAGTTGTTTCAGGCTGTGCGCCAAGGAGCTAAAGCCGGCGTTGGGTCCGCTTTGTTGCCAGAAGTCGTAATGGCACATCAAAGCCATCCGCTCATCCTGCTCAGCCGTTAAGGTAAAGGTGCTTTCCACCAAGGTTTGTAAGAAGTGCAAGTAATGGAGCGCATCGCAGCCCAATAGCCGGGTTTTGATGGCCCGGGTGTAGAGGGTAGATAGCTTCTCATCGCTCATTTCAGAAACAGTGTGGTTGCGGGCTTGTTTGACCAAGGTGCTCCAATTGCCGCGCTTGTAGATCTCCTCAAGGCTGATGTGAGGGTAGAACTTCAAAAAGTTCGCCAGTGTCAGCGGTAAATCGCAATCCTGTGAGAAACGGCGGATCAGGCCCATGAGGCGCGAGGTATTGAGAGTCGCCTTCTTGATATTGCTCAGAATTAACTCTTGGGTCTGTTTTGAGAGTTCGATGCGGCAACCCAATGGGGCATGGGGAAAGCCTTGTTTGATTTCGTGGCTGATCGCCTTATTGGTTTTACCCACCAGAGACCGGAATTTTTGGGCAAAGTCATACTCTGCGCGAGCATTGCCAACAAAATCCAACACGGTACAGCACTCTTTATCGTTCGCCAGCCGCAGGCCCCGCCCTAATTGCTGCAAGAAAATGGTGAGGCTTTCCGTTGGTCGTAAAAACAGCAAGGTATCGACTTCTGGGATATCAACACCTTCGTTGAAGATGTCTACCACGCAGAGAATATTGATAACGCCGGTACGCAAATCCTGTTGTTTGCTATGACGCTCGTCTCGGTTATCGCTGGTGAGGATGTCAGCCTTGATGCCCTTCAATAAAAATGCCTTGCACATAAAATCGGCATGTTCGCGGCTCACACAAAATGCCAGCGCTTTGATCTTGGTAATATCGGTGACGATCTCATAGAGGCTTTGGACTATTTTCTGTACCCGCTGTTGATTATGGGTGTAGATATTGGTGAGCTCAGTGATGTCATAACGACCACTTTTCCAAGTCACTTGGCGCAAGTCAGTATCATCGTCGATACCAAAATATTGGAACGGACAGAGATGGCGACGATTGATGGCCTCTGGTAAACGGATCTCCGCTGCGATGACACCACAAAAATCAGCGAGAATATCGCCGCCATCATGGCGATCTGGCGTTGCGGTTAATCCCAACAGAATGTGAGGTTCAAAGGCGGCGAGCAGACCACGATAACTGGCCGCTGCAATATGGTGAACCTCATCGATGACAATGTAATCGAAATAGTCTGGGCTAAGACGTAAATTAGCCAGCTGGTTATTCAAGGATTGCACCGAGGCAAATAGCTGACGGTAGTGAGTAGGTACGGCACCGCCGACCAAGAGTTCGCCAAAATTGGATTGCTTGAGCACACCGCGGTATGAGGCCAATGCTTGGCGCAAGATCTCCTCTTTGTGGGCGACAAACAGAAACTTGGCATCGGGTTTGGTTTTCAGAAAACGCGCAAAATCAAAAGCGGAGATCAGGGTTTTCCCTGTACCGGTGGCCGCAACCACCAAGTTACGGAAGCGCTGGTGTAAAGTGCGCTCCATCGCCAATTGTTCAAGGATCTCCTGTTGATGGGGAAACGGCGCGATATCAAAGAAATAGGCCGGGTTATTTTTGTCCCCATCGCCACGGGCCTCTTGCAGGGCATGCTGCAATTTTGTACGGCTTTCGAGCTTGCCATCAAACAGCTCAAAATCATCGGATTCCCAATAGGTTTCAAAGGTACTCAGGGATTTCTCGATAATATGAGGGATCTCTTGCGAGGTGATTTTTAGGTTCCACTCCAAGCCGCTGGTGAGGGCAGAGTGAGAGAGATTGGAGGAACCTATATAGCCGGTATGAAAGCCGGTATTTCGGCAAAAGAGATAACTCTTGGCATGCAACCGCTCGCGCTGGGTGTTATAGCTGAGTTTGACTTCGGTATTGGGGAGGCTGGCTAAAAATTCAACTGCCTTGGCGTCGGTTGCCCCCATATAAGAAGTAGTAATTACTTTTAATTGGCGGCCGCTATGGGTGAACTCTTCCAGCTCATGACGGAAAATACGGATACCTGCCCATTTGATAAATGAGACCAGCCAGCAGATGCTATCTGCAGATAATATCTCCCGTTTAATCTCCGACTCCATCGACAAACCCGCATTGCTGCCGCAGAACAGCTCACTTTGCGTTAGACCGGTCAGAGGGAAAATATCCTCGGCATATTGCTTTAAATTGGCTGAGATGGGGTTATCCAACTGGTAGAGCGCTGTCAGAATTTTCCCCTGACTATCGATGAGGTTCTCGCCAATAAAGTCTGGGTCTTGGGTGCGATCCTTTAGCCAAAGCAATAACTGGTTAGCCAGCTCAATCTGCTGTTGCAGCTGATCTTCACCAGTTACCGAACCCACCGCATATTCCAAAACCCGACTCAGAAATCTGGATAACCAAACTGCCGCTTCGGCAGGCTCAAGTTGGCGTTCCCCTACGTAAAAGCGCTCACGGTCGAGTCGAGATGTCAGCAGTTGAGTAATGAGCTGTTCATAAATACCGCATTGTTGCATCACGCACGAGCCTCTAACATTGTCTATAGAAGAAAGGGATAATATCATTTTTTTCATCTAAATCAGCATGTTATTATCGGTGGCATGTTTGGTTATGGAGCCCGTATTATTAATTTTTTCACGTGGCTCGCAGATTCAAGATGTGGCAGCATTTTTTTCTTACCCCATGCTGGGCTTTATTACTGCCACTATCTGCAGTGACTGAGGAGTACAAATGTTCAAGAAACCGGTAGCGGTTGAACTGGAGGCCATCAATCAGGAAGGTGAGATACAAGTGGTGCGTGACAGCGGTCTGACCGTTCAAGGCTACAGCGTTTACTTGCGAGTCGAAGAGAGCAACGGCTGTGCCTTGGCAACCTGTGTGGCAGACTACGACACCATCGGCCCTGCCTACGAACTGGCGGAGCGGTTGAGTCAGGCGCTGGCCATCCCGCTCATTGTGATGACTCCAGAAGCATTAATGCCAGTGAAGAGTTAGCCAAACGCGACAACAGCAGCCATTGCAACGCCCAACTGAACACCCCTTAAAAATTACATCATCATTTGCGCTCTCTTTGCGCGTCACGGCACACATGGGTTCCCCCTTGCCGGGTATGATGGGGTAGCCCGCCGTGGCGGCAACAGTCGGATGTTTGCGGGTATATGCCGGTCACATCAGCCAGATCACCACCAGGAGGTAACCATGATCAGCCATATCGACCATCTGGTATTGACGGTCAGTGATATCGAACGGGCCGTGGCGTTTTACAGTTCGGTGCTCAATATGGAGGCCATCACCTTCGGTGCGGGGCGCCGGGCGGTAGGGTTTGGCAACCAGAAGATCAATCTGCAACTGTTGGGGCAGGAGCCGCGCAATCGGGCGCAGGTGGGGTCGGGAGATGTCTGCCTTATCACCCGCTGGCCGCTGGAGCAGGTGATGGCCCAGCTTGCCTGCCACGGGGTGGAGATTGTCGAGGGGCCGGTGACCAAAAGCGGTGCCTGTGGGCCGATAGAATCCATCTACTTCCTCGACCCGGATCAGAATCTGATAGAAGTGAGCATCTATCCCTGAGCCCATCAAGCCATCACACCCATCGCCATCAGCAATAGAAAGGGGCCGTCAATTGACGGCCCCTTTCTTGTATCGCCATCGACCCAGCGCCAGTGGCTCTTTGCCGATACTCCAGAAACGCCCTAGAAAGGCGCGCTGCTCTCGTCGCTCTCCTGTAAAAACTGCTCCACTTCTGCCTGATAGGCCGCATCAGGTTGACCGCTGCTGGCAGGGGTTACGGCAGCAGACGGGGCGACGGGAGGGGCGGTGAGGGTCTCCATTACCCGCTGCTGCAGATAGGGGTAGAAGGGGTTGGAGGAGGTGCGGGTGAGGGCGCCGGGGTTGACGATCAGCACGCCGCGCTCGCCGCGCAGGGCCAGACCGCCGAGATTGATGCCGTATTGCTCCCGCTGCTCCGGGCGCGCCGCCATACCATAGAGGGGGTCGTCCATCGGGAAGGGGAGCGCCACATGGGAGAGGGAGTAGATCTCCTTGGGATAATCGATACCCAGCGGGCGGAGTTGTTCAGGCTGATCGCCGGTGGCCAGCGTTCTGGCCTGCGTCGCGGGGGAGGCGGGTTCGACATTGCCCACCACGGTGAGGCGATAGTGCTGGGGGGCGTTTGGCAGCAAGCGGTGCAGCGCCAGCTCGGAGGCCGAGCTCATCAGCGGGCCAAACAGGGTGCTGCGGTTGATATCAAACAGCACCAGTTCGCTGCCGTTGGCCGGCAGGTAGTGGTAGAGATCGGCAATGATGGAGCGGGTGCTGACGGTGTAGTCCATCACCGACTGGAAGGTGAGGGCGGGGGGAAATGCCGCCAGCTCGCCACTGGCGGCCAGCTGGCGCACCTGCTGCTGGATGGCGTGGGTCAGGCGATAGGACTGGCGAGCCCCGTTGACCGGAAACGAGTTGTACTTGAACGGGTTGAACTCCGGCATGGTGTCGAGCCAGGCTGCGTTGGCAAAGGCGGGCAGCAGGGCAGGCACGGCCTTGAGCCCGGCGAAGCGGGCAAAGCGGGTCACCCCGATCATCGGGGAGATCAGCACCAGCCGATCCGGTTTTGCCAGCGCACCGCTCGGGTCGGCCAGCGCATCGAGCGCATATTTCACCGCCAGCGCGCCGCCGTTGGAAAAGCCTACCAGATGCAGCGGCCGCTTGCCCGGCGCCAGCAATCTGGCCTCCCGCACCGCCAGTCGGGTGGCGGCCAGCCAGGTTTCCCAATCCACATCCACGAGGCCAGCGGGCACTGTGCCGTGGCCGGGGATCCTCAGCCCCAGCGCGATAAAGCCCTGCTGCTGATAGCGTCTGGCCAGATGGCGCAGACTGTAGGGGGAGTCGGTCAGGCCGTGCAGCAGCACCGCCACCCCTTTGATGTCCCCCTCGGGGCGCAGCAGGTAGGAGCGGTTCCAGTTCTGTTGAAAGCGGGCGGGATTGATGGGGGCGTCCTGATAGTAGCGATTGCTGGCCAGTTGCTGCTCCGGCGGCGTCTTGGCGACTACCTCGGTGGCCACCAGCTCGAACAGCTCTGTTTCGCGGGCCAGATAGGTTTGCCAGTCGCTGCTGTCGAGCTCATCGGCGCTGAGTTCGGGGGGCACCACTGTGTGCCACAGTTGCAGCGGCGCTGCCTGCCAGGCGAAGTAGGCGATCACCGCCCAAGCGGTCAGCAACAGCAGCAACAGGGTCAGCAGAGCACGGCGAACAAGGCGGCGAGTGTGAGCCAGCATGGTGCAATCCTTGGCGATAGAGATGGGGCCGCCTCTGGGCGGGCGAGTTTGGCGCAGCACATTGGGTGCAGCCAATCGGCTTAAAGCCTAATGGAAACAAGGTGATATGTATAGTTGATGGCGTTCTGCCGCGCTGGCTGTGGGCGCCGGATCCCGCCGTTGGCATCAGGCTGGTTGTTCAAAGGCTGCATCGCGGGCCATCTGGCGGCGTGAACTTGTTCGCAGATGCCCGCTTGGACGCTGCGACCCTGCAACTATCTGCCCCTGAAAGGGGGCAATTATGCTACTGTAGCGGCGTTTTTTGATGGATAAGCTGGCATTGGCCTTTTTTGAAGATGGAATGGTATGCAGAACTTTGACGTAGTGAATTGGCTGATGCAGCAGACAGCCTCCCCGGCGCAGCCGGAACAGGCGATGGCACAACCGGGCGCAGCCCAGAACCTGTGGCAGGTGACCCATGCTGGCTAACGAATCCATGCGCCTGAACAAATACATCAGCGAGAGCGGCATCTGCTCGCGCCGCGAGGCCGATCGCTTTATCGAGCAGGGCCACGTCTTTATCAACGGCAAGCGGGCCGGGATTGGCGATCAGGTGCAGGTTGGCGATCTGGTCAAGGTGAACGGTCAGGTGATCGAGCCGCGCGAGGCGGACAGTCTGGTGCTGATCGCCCTCAACAAGCCGGTGGGCATCGTCAGTACCACGGAGGCGGGCGAGAAGGACAACATCGTCGATTTCGTCAACCACAGCACCCGGGTCTTCCCCATCGGGCGTCTCGACAAGGATTCGCAGGGTCTGATCTTCCTTACCAACCACGGCGATCTGGTCAACAAGATCCTGCGGGCGGGCAACGATCACGAGAAAGAGTATCTGGTGACCGTCGACAAGCCGGTGACCGACGAGTTTGTGCGCGGGATGGCGGCCGGGGTGCCGATCCTCGGTACTGTGACCAAGAAGTGCAAGGTGAAGAAAGAGGCGCCGTTCGTCTTTCGCATCACCCTGGTGCAGGGGCTTAACCGCCAGATCCGCCGCATGTGCGAGTACTTCGGTTTTGAAGTGACCAAGCTGGAGCGCATCCGCATCATGAATGTCAGCCTCAAGGGGCTGCCGGTGGGCGAGTGGCGCGATCTGACCGACGACGAGCTGATCGATCTGTTCAAGCTGATTGAGGACTCCTCCTCCGAGGTGAAACCGGCCAAAGGCGACAAGCCCAAGGCGGCCAAGGCCCCTGCGGCGCCAAGCGCCAAACCGGGGCAGGGCAAGAAGCCGCGCCGCGATGACGATCACGAGATTGGCGGGCGTCCCAATGTGCCGGGCCCGGAAGCTTTCGAGAAGAAGCTGCCGGTGGGCAAGGGGGGCGCGGGTAAAGGTGCTGCCAACAAGGGCGGCGCTGGCAAAGGGGCTCCCAAGGGTGGCAAACCGGCCGCTGGCAAGCCGCGCACCGCTAACACCGGACGGCAGAAGAAGGGGCGCTAAGTTGCTCCCCTGAGTGGCATCAGCCGCCAGTCATCTCCAATACGGTTATCCCCAACACTATTATCTCCAACACACCGGCCTCAGGCCGGTGTGTTGCTTTGGGCCGCAGAGCTGGCCGGGAGGGCCGTCGAAAGGGTTGGCTCGCTGGCGATTGGTAACCCCATGACGCGAGGGTAGTGGCGCGGGTCGAGGCGCAGCACCAGCAGGCTCATCAGCAGCAAGCCCCCCAGCTGCCACTGCCAGGCGGCGGCGAAGTCGCCGAACAGGTGATAGAGGCGGGCGGCGACCCAGGGGCCGGTGGCCGCCAGCATAAAGCCGAACCCCTGCATCAGGGCGCTCAGGGTGCCGGCGCGGCGCGGGTCGGGCAGGTGATCGAGCGCAATCACCATGATCAGCGAAAAACTGCCGCCAAGACCGGCGCCGCACAGCATGCACCAGAGAATCGGGGCACTGGCTGGCGCCAGCCAGAGGCCGCCAAATCCCGCCAGCTGCATGGCGATGGCAAGCCCCATCCACGGCCGCCGATCCATCTTGCGCGCCGCCAGCAGCGGCAGACCGAGGCCGCTGGCGGTCTGCGCCAGCGCCAGCCAGGCGACCAGCTCGCCCGCTTGCGCCGCGCTCCACCCTTGCGCCATATAGGCGGGGGCCAGCCAGGCCACTACGATGCCGTAACCGCTGTTGATGATGCCAAAGCAGACGATCAGCAACCAGCTGCGTGGCAGGGTGATCAGCCGCTGCTCGCCATCGGGAATGGCGACCGCTGCGGTGTTTGGCAGACGCACTTTCCACCCTAGCCAGACGAGGGCCAGCAGCACCGGCAGGCTCCAGAGCGCCAGTGCCCGCGACCAGTCGAGGCTGACTGCAAGCCTTGGGGTGAGACTGGCCCCCAATGCCCCGCCCCCCATCATGCAGGCAGAGAAGATCCCCATCACCAGCGGCACCTTGTGGGCGAAGGCCTGCTTGATCAGTGCCGGCAGCACCCCCTGTACCAGTGCCGACCCCAATCCACACAGCGCCGCGCTGGCGATCAGCAAGGCACCGCTTTGGGCATCGAAGCGCATAGCGCTGCCAACGCCGAGCAGCAACAGGGCCAGCCCCAGCAGTTGGCACGCACTGGCGCGCCGACGCAGGCTGGGAGTGAGCAGCACGCCAATCCCGATGAGCCAGAGCGGCAGCAGGGTAAGCCAGGCGAGGGTGTCCATCCCCAGCGACAGGGCGCGGCCAATCTCGCCGCTCAGCGGGCCGATGGCGGTAAGAAAGGGGCGCAGATTCAGGCCAGTCAGGATCACCAGCACCAGCAGGGCAAACTGCTGGCGGCGCGCTTCTGCCGGGCGTTCGAAAGTCCCTTTACTCATGATCAGGCGCTGCTTGTGTGGCTTGTTGTAACTGGGAGCCGTAGAGATCCGCCGCCGTCATGGTGACGGCCAGTTTGACCAGCGGCAGAGGTGGCGGTGCCAGCGGCAGTCCCAGCGTTTGATAGGCGGCAGTGCTGTCAAAGCCGAACGGGGCCGCATCGGCGTTATCAAAGGCGTAATAGACGGCGGCTATACCGTTCATCACCAGCGCGCCGAGGCACATGGGGCAGGGGTGACCGCTGGCATAGACGATGCTGCCCGCGAGCGGCGCGCTCTGGCTTGCCTTGCGCAGCGCCTCCAGCTCGGCGTGACGGGTGGGATCGCCATCCAGATGAATGCCGTTGACCGCGCTCGCCACCAGCTGGTCATCGCGCACCAGCAGGGCGGCGAAGGGGCGACCGCCCTGCCGGTGATTTGCTCTGGCCAGTTGCACCGCCTGCTCCAGCCATTGTCGGTGAGTCTGGAGTGAGGTTGATGGGGTGAGCGAGCGAAGAGGGGTAGACGCTACAAGAGGCTGTGACATGATGAAAAACCCTGATTTGACAGAACAAATGCCAGCCTAGCGGCGAAAAAAGTCATTTGGAAATTAAATGATAGAATGAGTTTCAGTGGTTTTGTAAATGGAGTGCCCCATGCTGGATCCCCTGTTGCTGCGCAGTTTTGTCGCCATTATCGACACCGGCAGTTTTACCCGCGCCGGTGAACGGGTTCATCTGACCCAATCCACCATCAGCCAGCAGATCCGCCGCCTTGAGCAGCAGCTCGGCTGCCCGCTGCTGGACCGCTCCGGTCGGCAGGTGGTGGCAACGGCGGAGGGAGAAAAATTGCTGGGGCTGGCCCGCCGCATTCTGGCGCTGCTGGCGCAGGCCGAAGAACAAGTGACGGAAGGGAGCGTGGCGCTCAGCCTCGGGGTGCCGGAGGATTTCGCCGCCGGTGCCATCACTCCGGTGCTGGCCGCCTTTGCCCGCGACTACCCCGAGGTGCGGCTGGAGGTGCAAAGTGGCCTGAGCCACGAGATCTGGCAGCGCTTCGAGGCGGGGGAGCTGGATCTGGCGCTGGTCAAGCAGACTCGCGGGCAGGGTTCGCCCCTTGCCAGCTGGCGCGAGCCGCTGGTGTGGGTCGATAGTCACGACTGGCCGGCACGGGAACGGGATCCGCTGCCGCTGGTGGTGTTCCCGAGCGAAGGGCTCTATCGGCGGCAGATGACCGAGGCGCTTGATGGTCTGGGTCGGCGTTGGCGTATCGCCTATGTCAGCGCCAGCCTCGCCAGTTTGCAGGGGGCGGTGAGCGCGGGGATCGGGGTGAGCTTGCTGCCCAAACGGCTGATACCCGCCGATCAGCTGGTCCTGACCCAGTGGCCCAAGGTGGCATCGGTGGAGCTGGCGCTCCATGCGGCAAAGGATGGGGGTGAACCGCTCAGCCGCTTGAGTTCGGCCCTGATCGCCCTCTGTGATGAGGTGATGGGGCCGCAGTAACTTGTGGTATGGGGAAAACTGAAGTCGGAAAGATAAACGGGGGGATCAGTGATCCTTCCCCTCCGCCAGCTTGCGCTCGTAATCCTGTTTCACGATGGCCAGTGCTGCCAGCACCAGCTCCGGGGCCAGTTGGTTGGTCTCCAGCAGTTCAATCAGATCCACCGCGAGTTTCACCTCGGGCGGGGCAGTTTCCAGTGACATGGGCAGGGTTCCGGTTGCGGGAAGAGGGGGGATTATACAGGGGCGCCGCCGTTGGCCGAAAGCGCCCCCTCTATCGGGCAGAGGAATCACCAAGGTCAGAGGTGTTGACGCATCTCCTTGTCGATCTCCTCGCGCAGGGCAATGAGCTTTTTGGCGTACTGCTGCAACTGCAGATCGCTCTCGCTCACCGGCTGCCACTGAGGCACCGGGGTCGGTTTGCCCTGCTCATCCATCGCCACAAAGATGATGATGCAGTGGGTGGTCTTGTGGCGCTCGGTCTCGGTGGGGTGGCGGCTGTAGACATCCACCGCCAGATGCATGCTGGTGGTGCCGGTGTGGATCACCTGGGCGTGCACCTCTACCAGCTGGCCAATCTGGATGGGGCGCAAAAAGCGGATCCCCCCCACATAGACGGTCACCGCATAGCCGCCGCACCAGCCAGCGGCGCAGGCATAGCCCGCCTGATCGATCCACTTCATCACCATGCCGCCGTGTACCTTGCCGCCGAAATTGACGTCGGAGGGTTCGGCCAGAAATTGCAGGGTCAGTTCGCGATTGGGCACAGTTACATCCTTATTGCCTGAAGGGTTTCCCCTGAGCTTTGCCCCATCGGCCTGCCCGGTCAAGGGTTCATCCCCGATTCAGGGGGGCGGGGTCACTATCTTGCTCTATCGACGGGAACATAGCCGCAGGAGTGACACCATGAAACAGATGCTGGAACAGTTGTTGGGGGCAGGCAAAGGCTGGCTCAACGAAGGCGGAGACAAGCGCAAGGGGCAGATGCAGGGGGCGCTGGCCGGTGGCGCGCTCGGTCTGCTGCTGGGCAATAAAAAAGTGCGCAAATATGGCGGCAAGGCCGCTGCCGTGGGGGGCGCCGCAGCCCTTGGCGGGCTGGCCTACAAGCTCTATCAGGATTGGCAGGCCCAGCAGGCGGCGCCCGCCCAGCCCACCCATCCCATCAGTGGGCTGGAAGGCAATGCGCTGGATGCCCGTGCGGCCCTCTTGGTGCGCGCCATGGTGGCCGCGGCCCGGGCCGATGGCCATATCGACGGCGCCGAGCGCCAGAAAATTCAGGAGTACCTGACCGAACAGGGCCAGAGCGATGTCGCCCGCTGGATTGACGCCGAGCTGGCCCGCCCCCTCGATCCCCACGCGCTGGCGCGGGAAGTGACCGATATGGAGCTGGCCACCGAGGTCTATCTCGCCTCCCTGCTTGCCATCGAGGTGGATCACTTTATGGAGCGAGGCTATCTCGACGAGCTGGCGCGCGCCCTCAAACTCGATGACAACCTCAAAGGGAGCATCGAGCGGCAGGTGGCCCAACTTAACGCCCCCGCCTGATACCCCTCATCGCCATGGATTGCCGATAACGCCCCGCTCATGGGGCGTTGTTGTTTCTGCGGCTCGTCAAAAGATACGGATGAGCCTATTTGGATTGCGGGACACAGCCCCTAAGATGGCGCATGACCATCACCTTTTTTGCAAGGAGCAACCGTTGGAGATACGCAAGGCAAGCGAACTGGATATCGACGCCATTGTCGAGCTGAACCGGCAGATAGGAGAGATCCACCATCAGCACTATCCCGAAGTGTTCAGTCCCCCTTCGCCAGAGGAGCGGGCATTTTTGCTGAGCGCCATCGGCGCCGAAGGGCGTCTATTCTGCGTTGCCGAACAGGATGGCAGGGTGGTGGGCTTTTTGACGGCGCGGATAGACATCAATGAGAGCGTGCCTTTCCTCAGCAAGCTGCCTCTCTGCCGGATCGGCTCGGTGGTGGTGGATGAGCAGCACCGCTCCCGCGGGATTGGCAAGGCGCTGATCGCCCATTGCGATGAGTGGGCCAAGGCCCGTGATGCTCAGCAAATCCGGCTGGAGGTGATGGCCTTCAACGAGCGCGCCCAAGCTCTCTACGAGGCGCTGGGGTTCAAGGTGCAGTCGCAGATCATGGCCAGATGATCTGTTTCTGATTGCTAGCCAAGCCGCGTCACTCCCCGACCACAAAGGCCCGTTGCGGGCCTTTGTTCGTTTCGCCAGCGGCTCCTTGCCTCGTTACTTTTCACCGAGCTGTGCGGCAATCAGTGCCGCCAGCCGGGTGAGGGCCTGCTCCAGCTGCTCGCTCCATGGATGGGAGCTGTTGAGGCGCAGGCAGTGGTTGTGTTGCCCCTGACTGGAGAAGAGGGCGCCGGGGGCTACTGAAAAACCACTGCCCAGAGCCTTGGCGTGCAGGGCGCGGCTGTCGAAATGGGCAGGCAGCGCCAGCCAGAGGAAGTAGCCGCCATCGGGGGAGGAGATCCGCACCTCGCCCGGCAGCAGTCGCTGCAGCGCGGCTCGCATCTGCTGCTGGCGCTGGGCCAGAGTGTGGCGCAGACGGCGAAAGTGGGCATCGACCCCGCCTTGGCGCAGCATCTCGGCCAGCGCCAGCTGGCTCGGCACATTGGTAGAGAGGGTAGACATCAGCTGCAGCCGCTGCACCCGCTCAGCATGGGGTCCCGCCACCACCCAGCCGACTCGAAAGCCCGGTGCCAGACACTTGGAAAAGGAGCTGCAGAGCAGGCTGTCACCACGCTGATCCCAGTGGCGGATCGGCTTGGGGCGCTCGCGGCCGAAGTAGACCTCTGCATAGACGTCATCCTCCACCAGCGGCACCCCGTGGCTGTTGAGCAGTGCCATCAGCCGCGCTTTGTGGCTATCCGGCATGGTGTGGCCCAGCGGGTGCTGAACATTGCCCATCAACCAGCAGGCCTTGACCGGAATGCGGGTGAGGGCGTCTTCCAATAGCGCCAGATCGATGCCCACCCCCGGAATGACCGGGATCTCCACCGCCTTGAGTTTCAGCCGCTCGATGGCCTGCAGGGCGCCATAGAAGGTGGGGGACTCCACCACCACCCAGTCACCGGGCTCGGTCAGCACCTGCAGACTGAGGGAGAGTGCCTCCATGGCGCCTGTGGTGATGATGATCTCCTGCGGATTGACCGCCACCCCGTCGCTGGCGTAACGCTGGGCGATGGCGCGGCGCAGCGCTTCGTTGCCGGGGGGCAGGTCGGCCACCGTGCTGAAGGGATCGAGCTTGCGCATGCAACTGGCCAGGGCCCGCCCGAGCTGGGGATGGGGGAACAGGGTCGGGTCTGCTACCGACATGCCAAGGGGTACCAGATCCCGTGATTTGCTCGCCTGCAACACCTCGAACACCAGATCGTTGATATCCACCGAGCCGCTGTAGTGGGTCTGGCTCGGGATGTGCTGCACGACCTGCGGCGAAGCGGCTTTGACGTAGTAACCGGACTGGGGGCGGGCGAGGATCCGCCCCTGACTTTCGAGCAATTGATAGGCCTGCAACACCGTCATGGGGCTGAGCCCGTGGGTCTTGCAGCTCTGGCGAATGGAGGGGATGCGCTCCCCCGGTTGCCAGATACCATCGTCAATCTGGCTTTGCAGGCGGTCGGCCAACTGCTGGTAAAGGGACATGATCTGGATCAACTGTTATAGGTGTAATTCAATATAACTGCATCTGTTATAGGTGTCATGCTCCGTGATGTACTTGTCACGCACGAAACGTGCAAGGCAAATACAACAAAAGAGAGTGACGCATGATCAATCCGGATGACGTGGTCAGCCTGTCTCGCCTGCAATTTGGCGCCACGGCCCTGTTCCACTTCCTGTTTGTGCCCCTCACGCTGGGGCTGTCCTGGATCCTGGTGATCGCCGAGTCGGCTTATGTGATGACCGGCAAGGTGATCTATCAGGACATCACCCGCTTCTGGGGCAAACTGTTTGGCATCAACTTCGTCATGGGGGTCACCACGGGGATCACCATGGAGTTTCAGTTCGGCACCAACTGGGCTTACTACTCCCACTATGTGGGGGATATCTTCGGTACCCCGCTGGCCATCGAGGGGCTGATGGCCTTCTTTCTCGAATCGACCCTGGTGGGGCTCTTCTTCTTCGGTTGGGACAAGCTCTCCCGCGGCAAGCACCTGCTGGTGACCATGCTGGTGGCGCTCGGCTCCAACCTCTCGGCGCTCTGGATCCTGATCGGCAACGGCTGGATGCAAAACCCGGTGGGGGCCGAGTTCAACCTGCTGACCCAGCGGATGGAGCTGGTGGATATCGCCGCCGTGCTGCTCAATCCGGTGGCGCAGGTGAAGTTCGTTCACACCGTCGCGGCGGGTTATGTGGCCGCCTCCATGTTCGTGATGGGGGTGAGCAGCTGGTATCTGCTGCGCAAGACCGAGGTGCAGTTTGCCCTGCGCTCTTTTGCCATCGCCTCCGGCTTCGGGCTGGCCGCCATCCTCTCGGTCATCGTGCTCGGGGATGAGTCTGGCTATCGCACCGGCGAGGTGCAGAAGGTGAAGCTCGCCGCCATCGAGGCTGAGTGGCACACCGAGCCGGCGCCAGCTTCCTTTACCCTGTTCGGCTTTCCGGATCAGCAGGGGGAGACCACCCACGCCGCCATCAAGATCCCGTATCTGATGGGGATCATCGCCACTCGCTCCCTCGACGAGGCGGTGACCGGCATCAAGGATCTCAAGGTGCAGCACGAGGCGCGCATTCGCAGCGGCATGGTGGCGTCCGGTGCACTCGAACAGATCCGCGCCGGCAACGACTCGGCCGAAAACCGGGCGCTGTTTGCCAAACACGGCAAGGATCTTGGCTACGGTCTGCTGCTCACCCCCTATGCCAGCAATATCGCCAAGGCGGGGGAGGCGGAGATTGCCAAGGCGGTGGAGGACTCTATCCCGCAGGTGGCGCCGCTCTTCTTCGGTTTTCGTCTGATGGTGGGGCTGGGTGTCGCGATGCTGGGGCTGATGGTGGTGAGCTTTGTCCAGCTCTGCCGCAACCGGCTGCAAGACTCACCGCGCCTGCTCAAGACCCTGCTCTGGAGCATTCCGCTGCCCTGGATTGCCATCGAGGCGGGCTGGCTGGTGGCCGAGCTCGGCCGTCAACCCTGGACCATCAGCGATGTGCTGCCGGTCTCGGCCTCGGTCTCTTTGCTTCAGCCGGGCCAACTCTGGTTCAGCCTGATCGCTATCTGTTCCATCTACACCCTGTTGCTGGTGGTGGAGCTGTTCCTGTTGCTCCATGTGATCCGCAAGGGGCCCGCCATTCTCCATACCGGCCGCTACAGCGGTGAACAACCCGAACTTGCGAGGATCGCCTGATGGATTACGCAACCCTGAAACTCATCTGGTGGGCGCTGGTGCTCTTCATGATGGTCGGTTTTATCGTGATGGATGGCTTCGATCTCGGCATCGCCATGCTGCTGCCGGTGGTGTCGAAAGATGACGACGACCGCCGTCTGGTGATCAACAGCGTGGGACCGGTGTGGGAGGGCAATCAGGTGTGGTTGATTGCCGGTGCCGGTGCCCTGTTTGCCGCCTGGCCGCTGGTTTATGCCGCCGCCTTCTCGGGGCTCTACATCCCCATGGTGGTGCTGCTGCTCGGGCTCTTTCTGCGTCCGGTCGGTTTTGACTATCGCAGCAAGCTGGCCGATCCGGTTTGGCGCCGCTGGTGGGATCGGGCGCTGGTGGCCGGTGGCCTGATACCGGCGCTCATCCTCGGTGCGGCTATCGGTCTGGTGATGGAGGGGCTGCCGTTTCGCTTCGACACGGCGCTGCGCCTGCACTACGGCGCGTTCGACTTCCACTGGGGCTGGCTGCTCTCGGTGCTGGCCACCGCCATCACCCTGTTGCTGCTGCACGGCGCCGGTTTTCTGCAAGCCAAGGTGACCGGCACCCCTGCGCTGCGCGCACGGGGGATCGCCATCCTGCTGGCCCCGCTGGTGAGCCTCTGCTACCTGCTGGCCGGCTGGCATCTGGTGGAGCTGCAAGGGTTTCAGCTGACCGGTGTCGGCACACAACCCTTTGACCCGAATGCTGCCATCAGCCCGCTGATGAAGGGGGTGATCCCCCACGCCGGAGGCTGGCTGCGCAACTATTTTGACTATCCGCTGCTGTGGTTGGTGCCGATCATCGGGACGCTGGCGCCGCTGGTGAGCGGGATTGCCTCCTGGCTGGAGCGGGGCCGGATTGCGCTGCTGGCCAGCGCCATCGCCTGCGCCGCCATGCTCTGCTCGGTGGCCATCGCCCTGTTCCCCTTCGTGCTGCCTTCATCCCTCGATGCGGTCAGCAGCCTGACCCTGTGGGACAGCACCTCCAGCTACAAGACCCTGGCCATCATGTTCGGCCTCGTGCTGGTGCTGATGCCGATCAACCTGGGCTACACCGGCTGGGTCTATCGGGTGGTGCGCGGCAAGCTCGACCGTGCCCGCATCAAGCGCGACAGCCATCAACTCTACTGACCTCAAGGGATCTGCTATGTGGTACTTCACCTGGATTTTGGGCCTCGGATTCGCCCTGCTGCTGGGCTTGTGCAACCTGCTCTGGCTGGAAGCGCGCTGGCAGGCGGACGAACGGGACGGTAACTGACGGCGGGGGCTCGCGCCCCGCCACGGCCGGCGGTTGGCGTTCACTCGTCGCCATCGGCCCCTCTCTCCCTCTCTTTAAACGACACAAACGACACACTTTCAACCGACAACCAACCGACAGGTAATTGTGATGAAACAGAGATTGAAAGCGGTGGCGCTGGCCATCGGGTGCGCGCTCACCGTCGCCCCGGCCTGTGCCGAACCGGTACAACTGACGCCACTGGATAAAGCCTTCACCCTGCAGGTGCTCGGCAGTGGTGGCCCCATCTCCGACGATCTGCGTGCCTCCTCCAGCGAGGTGATCTGGTGGAAGGGGAAATCCCGCATCCTGATCGATGCCGGTGGCGGCGTCTACCTGCGCTTCGGCCAGGCGGGGGCCAAGCTCGAAGAGGTCGATTTTATCGGCATCACCCACTTTCACACCGATCATGTGACCGACCTGCCCGCCCTGCTCAAGGGGGCCTACTTCTTCGAGCGCAGCGATCCGCTGGATCTGGCGGGGCCAGAGGCCGGCTCGGCCTTTCCCTGCATGAGCGGCTACTTTGATGCCCTCTTCAACAAAGACAAGGGCGCTTATGCCTACCTGAGCGGCTTCAAGGATGGCACCGATGGCCTCTTCCCCATCACCTTGCACGATGTGCCCTACCAGAGCCCGCAGCCCCACACCGTCTATCAGCAGGATGGGCTGACCATCACCGCGCTCGGTATCCCTCACGGTGACGTGCCCTGTCTGGCCTATCGTATCGAGAGCGCCGAGGGAACCATCGTTATCTCGGCGGATCAGAACGGCAGCAACCCGGCCTTTGTGCCGTTTGCCAAGGGGGCCGACATTCTGGTGATGCCGCTCGCCATCCACGAAGGGGCCGACCCAGTCTCCGCCTCGCTTCACGCCAAGCCATCTGTGGTGGCCAAAATTGCCGCCGAGGTGAACCCCAAGCTGCTGGTGCTCAACCACTGGATGGGGGTTGGCCTCAATCACAAGAAAGAGGCGATGGCCATCGTCAAACAGCAGTTCCACGGCCAGATCGTGGCTGCCCGCGATCTCTCCAGCTACCCCGTTTCATCAGTCAAGGAGTCCGCCCATGAGTAACTCAAGCAGCAACAAAACCACCGGCAAACTGACCCTCTCCATCGCCATGACCAGCCTGATTGCCCTGACTCCGGGGCTGGCGCTGGCGGCCACCCCGAGCGATGCGCCGGTGAAAGCCGCCCCCAGCGAACAGCACGGCGGCAAGTGTGCGGCGGGCAAGTGCGGTACCGAGAAGCGCTTCGAGAAGCAAGCCCTCGACAGTGATCCGCAGGGGCGGCTGGTGCGCGCTCGCGATGGCAAGTGTGGCGTGGCGGGCGAGGGGATTGATGGCAATACATCCAGCCAGGGCAGCAAGATGACGGAGGGGGTATGCGGCCAATAAGCTCCCGCAGTCGTGGGATCGGGCTGCGCCAGGAGCATCTGGATGCGCTCTGCGCCGGCCCCGTCCGCCCCGGCATCGACTTTCTCGAGCTGGCGCCGGAGAACTGGATGGCCATCGGCGGCGCCAAGCGGGCGCAGCTGCATCAGCTGGCCGAGCGTTACCCGCTGGTGGCCCACGGCCTCAGCCTCTCTCTCGGCGATTGCCAGCCCCTCAATCGCACTTTTCTCAGCCAGATCCGCACCTTTCTGGATGAGTTCGGCATAGAGATCTACAGCGAGCACCTGAGCTTTTCCCGCGACCAGCAGGGGTATCTCTACGAACTGCTGCCGGTGCCGCGCCAGTGGGAGAACATCCCCTATTTGGCCGAGCGGATCGCGCAGGTGCAGGATGCGCTGGCCCGCCCGCTGGTGCTGGAAAATATCTCCTACTACCACGGCTATGACCACGAGATGCCGGAGGAGGATTTTCTCGCCGAGCTGGTGGCGCGCAGCGGCTGCGAGCTGCTGCTCGATATCAACAACGTCTTTGTGAACAGCCGCAACCACGGTTACTGCCCCAAGCGGATGATCGCCGGGCTGCCGGGCAGTGCGATCCGCTATTTCCATATCGCCGGTCATCTGGAAGAGGCGGATGGCACCTTGCTGGATACCCATGGTCGTCCGGTCTGCGAGGAGGTGGTAGCGCTGGCCCGTTATACGGTTCAGACCCACGGCCTGCGCCCCCTGCTGCTGGAGCGGGATCACCATCTGCCACCGCTGGCAGAGCTGGAGGCCGAGCTGGCGCGGGTGCACGGCGCCTGTTGCGAGGCGAACGACAGTCAGGTGCGGGAGGTGCGCTATGGATAGACGGTTATCACTGATCACTGCGCCCAAAACGGCACCGCAGCGGATGCAGCAGCAGACCGCCTGGCTGGCGAGCCGGGTGCGGCTGCCGCAGGATGGCATTGCCTGCCACTATGCCCGCAGCGTGCGCGCCAATGTGGAGTCGGTGCTGGAGAGCGCTTTTCCGCTCACCCACGCTCACTGGGCGCCGGTGGACAGGTGGCAACTGGTGGAGGGCTTTGTCATCGCGCACGGCGCCGAGGCCCCCGAGTTTCACCATATCGCCACCGAGTTTGTCCGCTATGTGCAGCATCGCCACGGCGAGGGCTCTCTCAACTGGCCCAGGCAGCGGCTGGCGCTGCTGGAGTACGAGTGGGCCTGCCTCTGTGTCGAGATTGATGAAGGGGTGGTGCCGCAAGTTATATCGGGGGTTGAGGTGACGGCGGAGAGTTCGTTTGTGCTCAATCCCACCCTGCAACTGCTTGAGCTCCCCTTTGCCATTCGTCGCAGCGGCGTGGTGCCGACCCGGCAGGGCAACCACTTCTATGGCCTGTTTCGCAGCCCGGAACATCAGGTGGTGACCCAGCGCTTGCGTGAATGGGACGTGGCGCTGATCCAGCTGCTGCAACAGCAGCCGGGGATCACCCAAGCCGCGTTCCTGCAACAGGTACAACAGGTTCGCAGCGACTTTGATCTGATCGGGTGGGCACGCCATTTTCACCGGCTGGGTCTGCTGACCTTGCCCGTCGGTGAGCGCCAGACTGGCACTCCCTTGCCCCCATTTAGCAAACACCAAGGAGAATTCCCATGAACAACACCCTGATCCAGTGGTACGAGCGGGCGGTAGCCCAGTGCAAGCGGCTCGATTTTCTGGCCCTGCTGGCCATTCGCCTCTATCTCATTCCGGTCATCTATGTGGGGGCCCACTCCAAGGTGATGGGGTTTGCCGGCACGGTCGCCTGGTTTGGTGCCCCGGTCTCGGAAGGAGGGCTCAACCTGCCGTTCCCGACCCTGCTCGCCTTTCTGGCGGCCGGTACCGAGGTGCTGGGTTGCATCTGCATCGCCCTTGGCCTCTTTACCCGCATCATGGCCATTCCCACCATCTTCCTGATGAGCGTGGCGAGTGCCATGGTGCACTGGAAGCACGGCTGGGACGCTATCGCCACCGGCAGCATGGAGGCCACTGTGCGCCTCAACGGCTTTATCGAGTGGCTGGCGGCCAATTTCCCCGGTCGCTACAACTACATCACCGAGCTCGGGGATCCCGTGATGCTCAACAACGGGATGGAGTTTGCCGCCACCTACTTCGTGATGCTGCTGGTGCTGCTGGTTTACGGTGGTGGCCGCTACGTCAGCCTCGACTACTGGCTCAAACGTGCCGTGACCGGCAAAGCAGGCGTGCAACAGGCGGCATAAGACCCGCCAACGGATAACAAAAACCATAACGACAGAGCGTGAAAAACAGCGAGCGGCCGGGAGCCGCTCGCTGTTTTTGTGCTTTTTGGGGTGGGAGTGTCAGCTGCGTCAGCCGTTACTGGTAGCGGCCGACCGCGATGGGGGACTCCTGCTCAATCTGGCCAAGGCGTTCGGCCCACTGGGCGAGCCAGGTTTCCCGCTCTTCTTGCGAGACCCGCACCGGGGCATAGCAGATATGGGGGCGCAGCACATCGAAGCCGACAAATTGCAGGGTCCCGCGCTGGATGGGGCGCAGCACCCCGTCGATATCGCCGTTGAAGCCGTCGGGCAGATAGGTCTCGGCAGGGCCGCCGGTGGTGAGGCTCAGCAGGGCCCGCTTGCCGCGAAATTTGCCGCTCTCGTAGATATGGCCCTGACCATAGACCCGCCCCATGGCAAAGACCCGATCCACCCACCCCTTGAGGATGGCGGGCAGGCCAAACCACCAGAGCGGAAACTGGAAGATCAGCAGATCGGCCGCCTCCAGCTTTTGCATCTCCTGCTCCAGCTGGGGGGCAAAGCTGCCCTGCTCGGTGGCAGCCAGTTCTTCGAGTTGCAGCTTGAGAAAATCGGGATCGCTGGCGGCGGTGAAGTTGCGCCGATCCGAGACGGGATCAAAGCCCATGGCATAGAGATCGCTGGTCATCACGGTGTGGCCCGCCTGCTCCAGCGCCCTGATGGCGTGGCAGAAGAGGGCACCGTTGAAGCTTTTGGGTTCGGGATGGGCATAGACGATAAGCACCTTCATAACAGACTCCGTGGCAAATGATGCGAGGGTGACAGGCTTGGTTGCTGAAAAAGTTGCTGAAACAGTTGCCGGGTTAACGCTGTGTCACAGCATAGAAGCCTGCCGCGCCGATTGCAGCAGGCGCCACGCCCTTGCGTGACGCCTGCTGGCGCAGCTTATGCCTGACAGGCGGCGAGCCGGAGGGCTTCGCGGCGCTCGCTGACATGGGTCAACCCGTAGGCCAGCAGCACGATAAGGGCGCCGATCCAGGGGGTGTGCATCAGGCCGAGGTGCTCTACCACCAAGCCACCAACCACAGATCCCAGCGCAATGCCGACGTTGAAGGCGGCAATATTGAGGCCCGATGCCACATCCACCGCCTTGGGGGTGTGCAGTTCGGCTTGTTTCACCACCAGTACCTGCAAACCCGGCACGTTGCCGAAGGCAAAGGCGCCCCACACCAGCACGGTGAGCACCGCCAGCACCGGATGGGGGGCGGTGAAGGTGAGGGCCAGCAGCACCAGCGCCAGACCGGCAAACAGCAGTTTCAGCGCCTGCAGGGGGCCCATCTTGTCGGCCAGCTTGCCACCCCAGATATTGCCGACGGCGACCGATACCCCGTAGACCAGCAGGATCAGGCTCACCGCACCGGCGCTAAAGCCGCTCACCTGCTGCAGGATGGGGGCGAGGAAGGTAAACGCCGTGAAGGCGCCGCCATAACCGAGGGCGGTCTTGGCGTAGACCAACAGCAGCGGCTTTTTGGTCAGTACCGAGAGTTGTTCGCGGATGGTCGAGGCTGCCCCCTTGGGCAGGTTGCTCGGGATCAGCAGCAGGCTACCCACCATGGCGATCAAACCGAGCAGGCTCACCACCAGAAAGGTTTCACGCCAGCCAAAGACCTGACCAATCCAGGTGCCGAGCGGTACGCCGGTCACCAGCGCCACAGTTAGGCCGCTGAACATGATAGCGATGGCGCTCGCCGCCTTCTCTTTGGCCACAAGACCCGTGGCGATGGTGCTGCCCACCGAGAAGAAGACCCCGTGCGCCAATCCGGTCAGGATGCGGGCCACAATCAGGCTCTCGTAACCGGGAGCTTGCCAGGCCAGCAGGTTGCCGGCGGTAAAGAGTGCCATCAGCCCTACCAGCAGCCACTTGCGCGGCACCTTGCCGGTGAGCGCCGTGAGCACGGGGGCGCCGATGGCTACCCCAAGGGCATAGAGGCTGACCAACAGGCCCGCGGAGGGGAGCGAGACATTGAGCTGCTGGGCGATGGTAGGGATAAGCCCCACGATCACAAATTCGGTGGTGCCGATCGCAAAGGCACTCAGGGTAAGGGCAAATAACGCCAGTGGCATAACAACTCCTTGGTTAGGGACTCCCGACGGGAGAATGGCGCCAGTATGCCGATGGGTTTTGTTGGCGAAAATGACGGTGACATCAAATTACTTTTGCCAAATCAGCAGCAATGGCGATGAGTGGGAGGGGGTTGTGTTGCCCGCGGCGTGAGCGCAACGCAGTGATCTGCCTCGCAGAACGGGATGACCGCTGCTCCTTTTCTGAGCTTGCTTAAGCTCCAGTACAAGCTGGCCGCCATAGGATTTTCCCTGTGAAACCCGAGTGTGTTGAACCCATGTGCGCCGGTGGTGTGATGGCCGTGCGTTTTCATCGACAGGCAATATCCAGCTGACAGGTAACATGATGATATTGAATCGACTCTCCTCTCTTTTGCTGCTGTGCGGCGCCTTTGCGGTACAGGCTGGCCAGAGCGATCCCCTCTCTGCCTGGAATGACACGGCGGCCAAGCAGGCGATTACCCGCTGGGTGACCAATGCCACCGATCAGCAGCAGGCCACTTTTATTCCGCCAGAGAAGCGCCATGTGGTGTTTGACAATGACGGCACCCTCTGGCCGGAAGCGCCCATGACCTATCAGCTGCAGTTTGCGATGGACGAGATCAAGCGCCTGGCGCCGGAACACCCGGAGTGGAAGGCTGACCCCATCGTCGCGGCAGTGCTGAACAACGACCTCAAAGCCGTGGCCAAATCGGGGGAGAAGGGGCTCGCCAAGTTGGTGGGACTGACCCACAGCGGCATGACTACCACCGAGTTTGCCGAGCGGGTCACTCGCTGGATCAACAGCAGCAAGGATCCCCGTTTTGGCTGCCACTACGATCAGCTCGGTTATCTGCCGATGAAGCAGCTGCTGGGGTATCTGCGGGATAATGGCTTCCAGACCTGGATTGTCTCCGGCGGTGGCATCGATTTTATGCGGGTGATGTCCGAGCAGATGTATGGCATCCCGCCCCAGCAGGTGATTGGCTCCTTTACCCTCGGCGAGTTTGCCCTGACCGGGGAGGGCAGCGAGATCCGCAAGACCATGAACGGCGCCTATTTCGATGACAGCAAGGCGAAACCGGCCGCCATTCACCTCTTTATGGGGCAGCGTCCGGTCGGCGCTTTTGGTAACAGCGATGGCGACGTGCCCATGCTGCAATACACCTCGACCAACCCGGATTACCACACTTTTGGTCTGTTGGTGCACCACACCGATGCCACGCGCGAATACGCCTACGACAGCCATCCGCCTGCCAGCGGCAAGCTGATCGATGGGCTGGCACAGGCAAAAGCGCGGGGCTGGGTGGTGGTCGATATGAAATCAGACTGGAAGCAGGTGTTCGATCCCGCCCTTTGCCAGAACGCGCCCTGATTGCGGGGCTGCATCTGGCATCAATATGGCTGCTGGACGTTCAGCAAGCGCTGCAAAGCGTGAGGCAAGAAAAGAGACAGGGAGAGCATGATGCTCTCCCTGTTTTATCTGGCTTGCTGGCGAGCCAGCCTTTCTTTCGCGTTAGTCTCACGCCTTTCGCGTCAGTCCCATGCAGGGGCAAAGTCGGGATTGGCGCAGCGCTCGCCCCGATCCAGCGTGGCGATGGCGGCCATCTCCTCGCTGCTCAAGATGATATCGAGAGCGGCCAGATTGGCGGCCTGATTCTCCCGTTTGGTGGAGCTCGGGATCACTGCCATGTCCTGCGCCAGCAGCCAGGCCAGCGACACCTGCGCCGCCGATACCCCGTGGCGCTGGCCAATCTCCATCAGCAGCGGCTCGTTCAGCACCTTGCCATACGCGAGCGGCATATAGGCGGTGACGGCGATACCGTTGGCTTTGCAGAACTCGACCACCTTGCGGTTTTGCAGCAGGGGATGAACCTCGATCTGTTGGTGAGCGATGGCCCCCGGCCCCAAAATCTCGATAGCCTGTTTGAGCTGGGCCACGGTGAAGTTGGAGACCCCGATCTCCCGGGTCAGGCCCCGGGCCTTGGCCTCGGCCAGCTGCTCCAGATAGACTGCCATCGGCACCTCATCCTTGGGGGATGGCCAGTGGATCAGCGCCAGATCCAGATAGTCGGTGCCCAGTTTTTCCAGGCTCACCTCCAGGCTCGGGATCAGCTTGCCCGGGCCAAACTCGCTGGTCCACACCTTGGTGGTCAGGTAGATCTCGTGACGGGCAACAGTGCTGCGGGTCAGCACGGCACCGACTTCGGCTTCGTTGTCATAGATCTGGGCGGTATCGATATGGCGATAGCCCAGCTCCAGACCGTTGGTCAGGGTGGCAAGCAGCGGCTCGCCCTTCAGGCGGAAGGTGCCCAGACCCATGGGTGGCATATTGATCATCTTGTTCCTCAATGGGGTGGTGGTTGGCCCCTTTATGGGCTGAACAGAAACAGGCTCTAGGGCCAGTCAGGCGCCCAGTGGCTGATAGCGGCGAATGGTGCTGCTGGCAAACCAGGGCTCGGCCTTGGCGACAAATTCGGTAAAGTGGGGTTGGCCCTGATGGGCGATGAGGGCCGCTTCGCTCTCCCACACCTCGTAGAGCATCCAGCTGTGTGGATTGTCCAAGTCCTGATGCAGCTGATAGCGCTGGCAGCCCGCCTCTTGCAAGGTGGCCGCAATCAGCGGCTCAAGGGCGGCGCGAAACTGGGCGGCGAATTCGGGTTTGGCTTCAAGCTGGGCAATCACAATCACGGGTGATGACATCTGAACCTCCTTGGCAAAAACGAAGGGTCAGTATGCCTGCCGTGACTTGCTGGAAACAGGGCGCTGGTCGCAAAACAGTATTGGGGGGAGAGCAGCAATAGCAGTCGTGAGAAATTTTTATGAATGATTGTCTGAATTTGTAGTCAACACCCCTGTTTCTGCATGAGTCACCAGCTCACCTTCGCTGATTGCGCGTTCAATGGCAAACCACCTAAAACCCGCAAAGAGGTATTACTGGCCCGTATGGACGCTTTGATCCACTGCTTATCTCACAGTGAGGGCACAACTGTTTGATCATCTGGTGAACTACTTGATTGAACGTCCAAGCTATGGCCAATCACTACAAGGTTGCCATGATGGCCGGATGAAGCTTTTTTGCGATCACCATGCCAAGGAAAATGGAGGCAAATAGAGGGAGAGGATCCCAGCTTCGTCGATAGCTGCGCCAGTTGCCATTGTGGTGGCGGAAAAGCCTGTAGGCGAGAACCAAGAGGCCAATGGCGGTTTGGATGAGGCAGTTAATTGAAAAGCTGATAAAAAATTTAACGAAATCTGGCAAGGTGAGAGTCCGAGTCTGTGAAAGTGTGCTCTTCAGAACCTGTATTGCACCCAGTTTCAATCGGCAGCAGGAGCTTTAACCTTCTTCTGCTGTGCCTTCACTGATGTGCTGGTGATCCAACTGCTCCCATGGGGTCAATCCAAGCTGCCGGCGCTTGAGCCAGAGTCCAATTAAGGTGAAAAGACCAAATACGCCAGCGAACATGGCTGTGTTGAACAGGGCTGATAAAAGATCCCTTCCCTCTGGATGCCAGACGAATGTCCACATAATCAGACCCCATAACGGCGCAATAGAGAGGCCGGAACAGAGGAAATTGGTAAGCCAGCCCGCGTAATAAGGCGGCTTGACGGGGACGCCGAGTTTACGCAGCAATTTGAACAGCCACGGATTGTAGTGAAATTCCTTGAGGCCACTATCAGCCAGTAGTTGATGGGCAATAGCCAGCCGTTCTTCAAACTCCATTAATGTATCTCCTTGATGAACTGGCTTCATACGATTCCTCTTGATGGCATTCTACTGATTAAACAGGATGAGCGATAGTGATTCTCTCTGGTTATTTCTCTTCGAAAAACAAGATCGTCTCTCTGAGCACGCTTGCCAATCCACAGCAGCTACGCCTATAAAGACTCATTACTCTTGTCCGGATAACAGCAATGAAGACCCATTCTGATGAACTGACCCTGTTTGTGGCGGTGGTGGAGGCGGGCAGTTTTCGCCAGGCGGCGGAGAACCTCGGCATGGATAACTCGGTGGTGAGTCGCGGTATCAAGCGGCTGGAGGAGAAGCTCTCCACCGTGCTGCTCAATCGCACCACCCGCCGGGTCAGCCTGACCGAGGAGGGGAGCTGGTTCTATCAGCGGGCGGTGAAGATACTGACCGAGATGAGCGAGGCGGAGGGGCATCTGCTGATGCGCCGGGAACAACCCGAAGGGGTGTTGAGAGTCGATGCGGCTACCCCCTTTATTCTGCACCGGTTGGTGCCGCTCATCGGCGAGTTTCGCCGCCGCTACCCTGCCATCGAGTTGCAGCTGCACAGTTCGGAGGGCTTTATCAATCTGATGGAGCGGCGGGTGGATATGGCCATCCGCATCGGCGAGCTGACCGACTCCTCCCTGCGTGCGCTGCCACTGGGCCGTTCGCGGCTGCGGCTGCTGGCCTCTCCCGCTTATTTGAGCGAGCGCGGCACCCCGCGCCAACCGGCGGATCTGCTGAGCGGTCACGAGCTGCTTGGCTTTTTGCATCCCGATCACCTCAACCACTGGCCGCTGCTCAGTGCCGAGCAGGGGGATCGCTTTGCCATCACCCCCAGCCTGCGTGCCAGCAGCGGTGAAACCTTGCGTCAGCTGGCGCTGGCGGGGCAGGGGATCGTCTGTCTGTCGGATTTTATGACCGGGCCGGATCGGGAGATCGGCGCGCTGGTGGAGGTGCTGGCCCGCAGCAACAGTGGCGCCTCGCGCCCCATCAATGCGGTCTTCTACTCCGATGCCCAGCGGGATATCCGACTACGGGTCTGGCTCGATTTTCTCAAAGAGCAGCTGGGCAGCCATACCCTGTAGTTCAGGTTCGTTGCTGCGGTTTGCTTGGCGAAGAACAAGGCGCGCCTTCGTTGCGGCCAATCAGCATTAGCCTGGTGGCAGATAAACAGACGGCCGACTTGAGGGTCGGCCGCCGGTTCGGGAAGGTGTGTGAGCTGAAGCGCAGTTAGTGGGGCAGTTTGCCCCATACCCGGCTGAGCAGGGCGCCGCCGATCACCGGCGGAATGGCCAGCAGCAGGGTCCACTGCCAAGAGAGGCCGCCGACGGTGGCGGCCAGTACGATACAGGTGAGCACCACCAGTTGGGCCACCATCATCAGGAAGGTGCCTTCGCGGGGGGTCAGTGTCTCTTTTGGAGTGGCGACGTGAGCTACGGGCGCTTGAGTGGTGGTCGGTTTCATGGCGATATCCCTCTGTTGAGTCTGATATCACTAAGCAATGGCCGTTCCACATTTTTTCATGTTAATTATCAATGTCTTGCGAGTTTTGTCGTCATTCCCGTTTCGAGAGCGCAGGCAAAATGATTTGCAAAATGAAAACGCCACCCTGTGGTGGCGTCTTGGTTATTGAGAGGGAGAGAGGAAAGCGCCGGGTCTAGCCAATCCGGTATTGGCGGATCTGCTCGTCGATGGCTTTGGCCAGTTCGAACAGTTCGCGGCTGGCTGCATTACTCTCCTGCGCGTGTTCCCGCTGGTGTTCGGCCACCATGGCCAATTCGTCGAGCGCCGTTCTGGCTTGCCCCATCTGTTGATTCTGCGCCTGCGCCAGCGCGCTGATCTCGTTGATCTCGAGGGCGGTCTGGTTGATCTGGCTGGTGGCATCAACCAGCACCTCTCTGGCCTGATTCATCCGGTTGTATCCCTCTTCGCTCAGGTTGCGGGAGTCTGCCATCGAGCTGCTGGCCTGCCGGGTTCCCTCCTGCAGGCGCAAGATAAGATCCTGCACATCCTTGGTGGCGGTCTGGGTACGCACCGCCAGTTGGCGTACCTCATCGGCCACCACCGCAAAGCCCCGTCCCATATCCCCTGCCCGGGCCGCTTCGATGGCTGCATTGAGGGCCAGCAGGTTGGTCTGGTTCGAGACATCGCGGATGAGGTTCATGATCTGGGTGATGTTGTTGCTGTCTTTCACCACTTCATCGAGCAGGGCCGAGGAGCTGCCGATGCTGCTGCGCAAGGTGTCGAGTTGCGCGGCGCTCTGGGTCACATCCTGCTCGATGCTGAGCATATGGTTGGCGATGCGTTGGGTTACGTCGTTGACCCCTTCCGAGCGGCTGGCGATCTGCTCGGCGTTGTCGCCGATGGTGGTGACCACAGTGGTCAGCTCCTGAATGCTCTGGGCCTGCTGGCACGCTTCTCCTGCCAGTGCCTGGGCCTGCTGCATGGATTGGGACGACTGCGCGGAGAGGGCGCTGCCTGACTGCTGGAACCGGGAGAAGCTCTGGTTCAGGCTCTGGATCAGCTGATTGAAACTCTGGGCCATCATTCCCAGCTCCGACTCGTCAGAGAAATCGAGACGGGTCGCCAGATCCCGATCGGCGGTGATGTGATGCATGCCATCGGCTGCCTGACGAATGGGGCGACTGATGGAGTGAGCCAGCCAGGCGGATGCCAGCATGGCGATCCCGCCGATGGCGAGCGAGACCATGATGATGAGCTGGCGGGATTCCTGCAGTCCCTCTTCCAGCTCGGCGCTGTTGATCTCGCCAATCAGCAGCCGGTTGAGGGTGGGAATGTAACGTACCGCGATGAGGTAGGTTTGCCCCTCCAGTGTTAGCGCCTCTACGGCCACCTGTTCCCGGGCATTGGGAATAAGCCGTTTGACGGTATCGAGGAAGGATTGCTGGTGGTGGGCGGCGCCTTCCACCTCCTGCTCGGGGTGGATCTCGATATTGCCCTCCATGTCCGCCAGATAGACCTGACCGCTCTTGCCGATCCGGTAGCCGCTGATGAGTTTGCTCAGGGCGCTCATGTCGATGGAGGTGCCTGCCACTGCCAGGGTCTTGCCCTCGTGGGTGACGGCGGTGTTGATATAGAGGGAGGCGCGCTTGTCAAAATCCGAGATGTCGAGGTTCAGCTCATAGAGTTTGCTGCGTTTGAGAAAGCCGAAAAACCACCCATCTTTCGGGTCTGATTCGCTCAGCGATTTCTGGGCGGTGGGGCCGCCGCTGAAGTTGATCAGGGTGTTGCTCTGGCGGGGTGCGATAAAGACGTTGCCGCCGATCCGCCGTTGCAGATCCTGAAAGTAGCGCTCCATGGCGGGCCACTCTTGCTCTGGCATGCCAGCGGTCAGCCAGTCGATGACAAAACGGTTGCTGGCCAGCGCCTGCGCCTCGGTCAGGTGCTGGATAAGCTGGGCGGTCAGCTGGTTGGCAATGCGATCCACGCTGCTTGGCAGCTCGTAGCGTTCGACCCGCTGCTGGGCCTGACTGTGTGATATCTGCTCGAGGATCAAGGTGATGCAGCTGATGGCGATGGCCATCAGTATCGCCACGCCAGCGAGGATCCGGGTGCGGATCCCGAGCCCTGACCAGAGTGAGTGCAGTGTAAAACGGTGTATCGCCCTCTCCATATCGCTCTCCTCATAAATAAGGTCGCATATGCGACCCAGATGATGATTATAGATAGAGAACTCAATTGCGTTGTGGCGGATGGTGACAACAGAGGGCGGCAGAAAAACAGGAGGGAGCAGTTGGCGGGGAAGGGGGCAGAAAGCGGCAAGGGAAAGCATAAAAAGAGAGGCCGACATTGCGGTCGGCCTCTCTGGGGTTTCTCTCAACAGAATGTCGGATGCCCGATCAATCCTCTTCAGCCCAACGGCGTGAACGCTCAACCGCTTTTTGCCAGCCGCTGTAACGTTTGGCGCGATCGTCTCTGTCCATCTGCGGGATGAACTCGCGGTCCACGCTGAACTTGTCTTCCAGCTCGTCCGAGCTCTTCCAGAAGCCGACTGCCAGACCAGCCAGGAAGGCGGCGCCCATGGCGGTAGTCTCGATGCGGGTCGGACGTACCACCGGGGTGTGCATCATGTCAGCCTGGAACTGCATCAGGAAGTCGTTGGCTACGGCGCCGCCGTCTACCTTGAGGGCTGCCAGCTTGATGCCGGAGTCCTGCTGCATGGCATCCAGCACATCGCGGCTCTGATAGGCGATGGATTCCAGCGCAGCACGGATGATGTGGTTGCGGTTGGCACCACGGGTCAGACCGACCATGGTGCCGCGAGCATACGGATCCCAGTAGGGCGCGCCCAGACCAACGAAGGCCGGTACCAGATAGACGCCGTTGGTATCGCCCACCTTGGAGGCGAAGTAGTCGGTATCGCGGGCATCGTGAATGATCTTCAGCTCGTCACGCAACCACTGGATGGTGGCGCCGCCCATGAATACCGCACCTTCCAGCGCGTAGTTCACTTCCCCTTTCGGGCCGATGGCAACGGTAGTCAGCAGACCGTTGCTGGAGCGAACCGGCTCGGTGCCGGTGTTCATCAGCATGAAGCAGCCGGTGCCGTAGGTGTTCTTGGCCATCCCTTTTTCAAAGCAGAGCTGGCCGAACAGGGCAGACTGCTGGTCACCGGCAATACCGGCGATGGGGATGCGGGAACCGCCGCCACGGGTGGTGTAGCCGTACACTTCGGAAGAGGGTTTCACTTCCGGCAGCATGGACATGGGGATGCCCAGCTCGTCCAGCATCTTCTCGTCCCACTTCAGCTCGCGGATGTTGTAGAGCATGGTACGGGAGGCGTTGGTCGGGTCGGTGACGTGCACTTCACCGTTGGTCATCTTCCAGACCAGCCAGGTGTCGATGGTGCCGAACAGCAGCTCGCCGTTCATCGCCTTTTCACGGGCACCTTCCACGTTGTCGAGGATCCACTTCACCTTGGTACCGGAGAAGTAGGCGTCCAGCACCAGACCGGTGTTTTCACGCACGTACTCTTCCAGACCGCGTGCTTTCAGCTCTTCACAGATGGCTGCGGTGCGGCGGCACTGCCAGACGATGGCGTTGTAGATGGGTTTGCCGGTGGCCTTTTCCCACACCACTGTAGTTTCACGCTGGTTGGTGATACCGATGGCGGCGATCTCTTCGCTGCGAAGGCCAGTCTTGGCCAGCACTTCGGTGAAGACGGAGGATTGGGTTGCCCAGATCTCCATCGGGTCGTGCTCTACCCAGCCCGCTTTCGGGTAGTGTTGGGTGAATTCGCGCTGGGAGGTGCCAACGATATTGGCATCCTGATCAAAGACGATGGCGCGGGAAGAGGTAGTACCCTGGTCCAAAGCGACGACATATTTCTTTTCAGCAGACATGATGTTCTCCACGTTTTTATTTTCCACGTTTTTACACGTTGGGGAGGGGCGCTCTTAGGCGGCGGCCTCTTCTTTGGCGGTTTGGGCAGCTTGCTCGGTGGCGGCAACACGGTTGCCCGGTACACAGGGAGCCAGCACTTTGACATAGAGGGCAGTACCAATCTGGGCACCGACGATGGGGCCAAGGATGGGTACCCAGAAGTAGGGGTTGTCACGACCACCGGTCAGGGCAACATCACCCCAGCCAGCAAAGAACGCGAACAGTTTCGGACCAAAGTCACGGGCCGGGTTCATGGCAAAACCGGTTAACGGGCCAAGGGAGGCACCGATCACCGCGATCAGGATACCGATCAGCAGAGCGGCTGCGAAACCTTTAGGAGCGCCGTTGTTGTTGTCACCCAGCGCCATGATGCCCAGCATCAGGACGGCGGTGATCACCAGCTCGACGGCAAAAGCTTGCATGTTGGTCAGCAGGGCATTGGGGTAGGTGGAGAAGATCCCGGCGGTGCCGAGGCTCTCGACGCTGCCGCGCACCACGTTGTGGGTCACTTCCCACTGGGTGAAAAGGTTACCATAAAGGAAGTAGACAAGGGCGGCGAAGCAGAAGGCACCGGCCATCTGGGCGATGATGTAGGGGACCACCTTGCGCTTGTCGAACCCGCAGAAGGTCATCAGCGCCAGGGTTACAGCCGGGTTCAGGTGGGCACCTGAAATGCCGCCGGTCACATAGATGGCAATGGCTACACCCAGACCCCAGGTAATGGAGATTTCCCACTGCCCGAAGTTGGCGCCTGCCAGCACCAGTGCCGCCACACATCCGACGCCGAAAAATATCAGCAGGCCGGTTCCGATAAACTCGGCGATGCACTCGCCAAGCAGGGTATTGGGTCTTTGTATGCTCATACTTTTGTTCCTTATATCCACCCGTAGAGGTTTGATGTTCCGTTTTATCTTTTTGTGTCTATCCGTTGCTGCCGAAAACGTTTCCTTGTTGTTTTTGCGTCTTTCGCAAACGTTATGCTCGTTTGCGCTCGTTATCGGTCGTGACAGAAAATAACCCTTCCCAATAATTTCACCATCCCCCCTCCATAGGAAATGTGGACAAGATCCCACTCATTGCTAAGAAAATGTGACGTAAAGCATCTTGATAACCGCCAGTTACCACTTAGGGGGTAGCTTGCAACCCTTGCCACACAAGGGCTCGCGCTTGCTGAGTGATTTCTCATTTGGAGCTTTTATTTGTAATAAAACTGCAATATTTGAGCATGCATCACAGATTAAATGAGCGCATATGAGCACAATAGGCTCGCTTACGAATCAGCGGACTCACATGATTCGTCGGAATGGTCAGGGCATCCTCAACCGCCCATAACAACAATAAGGAAGCAGAACATGCTTAGTCTCTTCAGGCCTGCGGCGCACATCGACAGGCTCCCGGCTGACAAGGTCGACCCCTTCTACAAACGCATGCGTTGGCAGGTGTTTTTCGGGATCTTCTTCGGTTACGCCGGCTACTATCTGGTACGGAAAAACTTCAGTCTGGCGATGCCCTATCTGATCGAGCAGGGCTTCTCCCGTGGTGATCTCGGTTTCGCGCTCTCCGGGGTCTCCATCGCTTACGGTTTGTCCAAGTTCCTGATGGGGAACGTCTCCGACCGTTCCAACGCCCGTTACTTCCTCTCCGCCGGTCTGCTGCTCTCGGCTGCCATCATGTTTATGATGGGTACCATGCACTGGGCCACCTCCAGCATTGCCATCATGTTTGTGCTGTTGTTCCTGAACGGTTGGGCACAGGGCATGGGCTGGCCGCCCTGCGGTCGCACCATGGTGCACTGGTGGTCACAGAAAGAGCGTGGCGAAGTGGTTGCGGTCTGGAACGTGGCACACAACGTGGGTGGCGGCATGATTGGCCCGCTGTTTATCCTCGGGATGGGCTGGTTCAACGACTGGCGCAGCGCCTTCTATGTGCCTGCGGCAGCGGCGGCCGCCATCGCGGTGATCGCCTTCTTCGTGATGCGTGATACCCCGCAATCGGTCGGTCTGCCTCCCATCGAGGAGTACAAGAACGACTATCCGAAGGATTACAACGAGAGCCACGAGCAGGAGTTCTCCGCCAAGGAGATCTTCGTCAAGTACGTGCTGCACAACAAACTGCTGTGGTACATCGCGATTGCCAACGCCTTCGTTTACCTCATTCGTTACGGTGTGCTGGACTGGGCGCCAACCTACCTGAAAGAGGCCAAGCACTTTACCGTCGACAATTCTTCCTGGGCTTACTTCCTCTACGAGTGGGCCGGTATTCCGGGCACCCTGCTGTGTGGCTGGATCTCTGACAAGATGTTCCAGGGCCGCCGTGCACCGGCCGGTATCCTGTTCATGGTGCTGGTGACCCTGGCTGTACTGGTTTACTGGTTCAACCCGGCCGGCAACCCGACCATCGACATGATGGCGCTGGTGGCAATCGGCTTCCTGATTTACGGCCCTGTCATGCTTATCGGCCTCTATGCCCTTGAGCTGGCACCGAAGAAAGCAGCCGGTACTGCGGCAGGTTTCACCGGTCTGTTCGGTTATCTGGGCGGCGCCGTGGCAGCCAACGCCATGCTGGGTTATACCGTTGACCACTTCGGTTGGGATGGCGGCTTCATGGTGTTGACCGTCTCCTGTGTGCTCTCCATCATCCTGCTGGCGATGACCCTCAAGCACGAGAACATTGCCGTTACGGCCAAGAAAGCGGCTGCCCATAAGGCATAAAACGTGATCCTCAGCTTATTGATCCCAAAGGGGATCAGGTAAACTGCCAAAAGGCCCCGCATCTGCCGGGGCCTTTTTTTGTCTCATCATCGGAGTGCAAGCGTGAAGCAAACCCAACGACATCTGGAGATCCTGGACGTCCTGACGCGGCAGGGATTTGTCTCGACCGACGATCTGGTGACCCACTTTGACGTCAGCCCCCAGACCATTCGCCGGGATCTGAACGATCTCGCCGAACAGAACAAGATCCGGCGCCATCATGGCGGTGCCTCCCTGCATTCGAGTACCGTCAATACCGCCTATAGCGCCCGTAAAGTGATGCAACTCAAGGAGAAAGAGCGCATCGCCCGCGAGGTCGCGGCCAATATTCCCGACGGCTCATCGCTCTTTATCGACATAGGTACCACCACCGAGGCGATTGCCCGCGCCCTGCTCGATCACCGTGAGCTGCGCATCGTCACCAACAACCTAAACGTGGCCAGTATCCTGACGGCCAAGGATGACTTCACCGTCATCATTGCCGGTGGCGAGATCCGCAACCGCGATGGCGGCATCGTGGGGGAGGCGACCCGCGACTTTATCGGTCAGTTTCGCATGGACTATGGCGTCATCGGGATTTCGGGGATCGATAACGACGGCTCCCTGCTCGATTTCGACTATCACGAGGTGAAGATTGCCCAGGCCATCATCGCTCACTCCCGTCAGGTGTTCCTGGCCGCCGACCACACCAAGTTCGGTCGCAACGCCATGGTCAATCTGGGCAATCTCAGCCAGATCCACGCCCTCTTTACCGATCAGGAGCCACCGGAAAAGCTGGCGCGATTGATGGCGCAACACCAGATCGCCTGCCACATCTGCTGACGGCGAAACACGCCAAGGCTGTGCCGGTCGCCCGTCAGGGCGGCCTCCTTTATCTTTCTCTCCCCCAGTCCCGCACTCATCTCACCCCTTTATGGGTATTGCAAAAACCACTATTCAATCAGGTTTTTTTGGCTATTAACCCGCCGGTTTTGGCCCGACGCCATTCGGTCACTTGCCGTATCACTTTTGCCACCTCTGGCGGGCTGTGGCGATCACACTTTCGCCATAAAATGTTCGTTTGTTGTATTTTCATGTTCTAAAATGAGCGAAATCAAACATTGCTGTTATGGCAATCATAAAAATGAAAGTAGGTGAACATGAGCGAACATTATGATCTGGTCGTCGTCGGTGGCGGCATCAACGGGGTCGGCATCGCAGCCGATGCGGCAGGACGGGGTCTGAAGGTTGCCCTGTTTGAGGCGCAAGATCTCGCCTCTGCCACCTCGTCCAACTCCAGCAAGCTGATCCACGGCGGTTTGCGCTATCTCGAGCATTACGAATTCCGGCTGGTGAAAGAGGCATTGGCGGAGCGGGAGGTGCTGCTCGGTATGGCACCTCACATCGCCCGTCCCATGCGTTTTCGCCTCCCGCACCGCCCGCACCTGCGTCCGGCCTGGATGATCCGCGCCGGTCTGTTCCTCTATGACAATCTGGCCAAGCGCGACAAGCTCAAGGGGAGCTGTGGCGTGCGCTTCCTGCCGCAAGATGGCTTGACCGCAGGGATCAATAAGGGGTTTGAATACTCGGACGCTTGGGTCGACGATGCCCGGTTGGTGGTGCTCAATGCCATGATGGCCCGTGACAAGGGGGCCGACGTGCAGACCCGCACTCGCTGCATCAAGGCGGTGCGCGGTTCCAAACACTGGACGCTCACTTTGGAGCGGGAAGGGGGCGAGCAGTTCACCGTCACCAGCCGTGGTCTGGTCAATGCAGCGGGCCCCTGGGTCAAGACCTTCTATGACGAGAGCCTGCACGAGAAATCCCCCCGCGGCATTCGCCTTATTAAAGGCAGCCACATGATAGTGCCGCGCATCCACGAGCGCGAAGAGGCCTATATCCTGCAAAACGAAGACAACCGCATTGTCTTCGTTATCCCTTATCAGCAGGACTACTCCCTTATCGGCACCACGGATGTGGAGCACCACGGCAGCCCGCGGGAAGCGAAGATCAGCGAGGCCGAGATCAATTACCTGTGCAAGGTGGTCAACGCCCACTTCACTCGCCAAATTGCCCCGAAAGATGTGATCTGGACTTACGCCGGGGTGCGCCCGCTCTGTGACGACGAGTCAGATTCACCGCAGGCGGTGACCCGCGACTACACCCTCGAACTTTCTGGTGAGTCTGACGGTGCGCCGCTCTTGTCGGTGTTTGGCGGCAAGCTCACCACCTATCGCAAGCTGGCGCAGGCCGCCTGCAACAAGCTCAAGCCCTGGTTCAGCCAGATGGGGGATGACTGGACTGCGACCAGCCGGCTGCCCGGCGGCGAGTTTGACTGCTCGGTACGCGAGCTGGCCCGCGCCTTTGCGCTGGAGTTTGACTGGCTCGATGATCGCAGCGCCCTGCGCATTGCCGAGGCCTATGGTGCCCATGCCCGTCTCTGGCTGAAAGAGGATCGCGGCATTCACTTCGGTGGCGGCCTGTACGAGTCTGAAGTGCGCTATCTCATCGAGCGGGAGTGGGCCTGTTCACTGGACGATATCCTCTGGCGCCGCAGCAAGCTGGGGCTGCGCCTGAACGAGTCAGAGCAGCAGATGTTGCAGATCTGGCTCGACCAATACCATCAGGCTCTGCGCAAGGCGAGCTGATGAGTGACGGTGGGCAGTGCGCTGCTGCCCACCGCTTTCCACCGTAAATGTGCAACAAACCTCTGATAGAACAATTACCTACACACAATAATAAAAGAGCATCACATATGAAAAAACTCGCCGTTTCCCTCATCGCCTTGAGCCTTGGGGCATCCCTCTCATTACCCGTGTTGGCTGCCGATGAAGGCAAGGTGGTGATCGCCCACCGTGGCGCTTCCGGCTACCTGCCCGAGCATACCCTGGAGTCCAAGGCGCTGGCTTATGGCATGGGGGCCGACTATCTGGAGCAGGATCTGGTGATGACCAAGGATGACCAGCTGGTGGTGATGCACGATCACTTCCTCGATGGTATCACCGATGTGGCGGCGCGCTTCCCCGGTCGTGCCCGTCCGGACGGCCGTTATTATGTGGTGGATTTCACCCTGGACGAGGTGCGCTCCCTGCGTATGACCGAGCCGTTCCAGCTGGTGGATGGCAAGCAGGTGCCGGTCTATCCGGCCCGCTTCCCGCTCTGGAAGTCAGACTTCAAGATCCATACCTTCCAGGAGGAGATCGAGATGATCCAGGGGCTCAATAAGAGCACCGGCAAGAACATCGGGATCTACCCGGAGATCAAGGCGCCCTGGCTGTTCCGTCACGAAGGCAAGGATATCTCCAAAGCAGTGCTGAAGGTGCTCAAGGAGTACGGCTACACCGGGAAGGATGACAAGGTCTATCTGCAGTGCTTCGATGCCGATGAACTCAAGCGCATCAACAGCGAACTGATGCCCGCCATGGGTATGGATCTGAAACTGGTGCAGCTGATGGCCGAGACCGACTGGAACGAGACCATGGTCTACGACGCCAAGGGTAAGGCGATCCCCTACAACTATGACTGGATGTTCAAGCCGGGAGCGATGAAAACCATCGCCAGCTATGCCGAAGGGATTGGCCCGTGGAAACCGATGATCGTCACCGAGCCGGGCACTTTGGGCAAACCGGTCTTCACCGGCATGGTAAAAGAAGCCCATGCTGCGGGCCTGAAAGTTCACCCCTATACCTTCCGTCAGGATGAGGGGCAGATCCCGGCCTATGCCAAGGACTTCACCGATCTCCTTAATATCTTCCTCTATCAAGCCGATGTGGACGGGGTGTTCAGCGACTTCCCCGACAAGGCGGTGGCCGTCATCAAGGCCCATCAAGAGGCGGCCAAATAGCACTCTGGCACCATTTGAATGCAAAGCGAGGCCAATTGGCCTCGCTTTTTGTTTCAGGTTCCCGCAACGGGAGTGTGCGCCCTGTCAGAAAATAGCCAGATCACGTCATGGTGTGCCGGATCTGCATCATTTTACGCAGTTTTTACGTAGCAGATCGCTGGCATGAAATCGGCAGAGCGGTTAGTCTAGCGGCGTTGAACCAACCCCATGAGGTACAGATGAAAACCGTATTGCGTTTTAGCCTGCTGGGCGCCTTGTTGCTGGGTGGCCATGCCTTCGCCGCCGAGCCGAAAAAATTTGATATCAGCATGTTCCCAGCCGCTGACGTGAATCAGGAACGTGTGGTGATCCGCCTGCCTGAAGTCGAAAAAGAAGCCGACATGATGGTCGAGCTGCAGGTCGGCAAAAAGATGATGGTTGATTGCAACGTACCGCGTTTTGCAGGCAACCTGGAACAGCACAGCGTCAAAGGCTGGGGCTACAACTACCTGAAACTGGGCAAGGTTTCCGACCCCATCAGCACCCTGATGATGTGCCCGGATAACCAGCAGAAAGAGACCTTCGTCCAGATCTACGGTCAAGGCTTCTTCGTGAACTACAACTCAAAACTGCCGTTCGTGATCTACGTGCCGCAGGAGTATGAAGTGCGCTACCGTCTGTGGCGTGCCGACAACCTGGCCCAACCGGCCATGATTGAGTAAGCATGTTTGAACCAAAGGTTCAGCTGGTTCACCTGATGTGACAAATAAAGCGCCGTATGGCGCTTTATTTTTGCCTGCACAGTCCAGAAAGTGACGTGCAAATTGGCTGCACGTTTACATAAGTTTATTATTTATCAACGTTTTTTGTGTGTTATGCCACAAAATCGGCGTCAGCGATGGGGCAAAGTGACTTCGATAAAAGATATTTATTAACATAGTGAGAAAATTGATTTTGCACTCGGCGATGGCCTGATGATACTTGCCCGCAAAGGTCAAACTAACCAGAAAAAAGAGCACTATGAGCTTCGAATCAGACAAGCGTTTCAACGACTTCAAACATTTTCCCCGTGGCCTGCGTCGCAGTGGCGAATTCACTGTGGCCGAAGCGGACAGTCTGGAAAAGTATGGTACCGCCATGCTGGCACTCTACCAGGGCAACCTTGCACCCCGTGACGATGTCGAGTCCGCCTTCGTCGAGCAGGTCAAATCCGGCGAAGCCGGTGCCAACCCCCATGCCAAGGTGTGGTTCAAGTACCTCAAGGTGATCGGTCCCAAGCGCGTTCATCGCCTCTGCACCGTCGTTGGCGGCGCCAGCGAAGAGAGCAGCGGTGGCGGCAGCTTTGATGTCGGTGGTGGCAGCGGCGGTGGCAGTGACGAGTCCATCGATTAATGGATACCGAGCTGCTTCGGACCTTTATCGAGGTGAGCAAGACCCGGCATTTTGGCCGGGCTGCTGAAAATCTCTACCTGACCCAGTCGGCGGTGAGTTTCCGGATCCGCCAGCTAGAGCAGCAACTGGGTGTCAGTCTGTTTGCCCGTCATCGCAACAATATCCGTCTGACCGCCTCCGGTGAGCGTCTGCTGCCCTACGCAGACGCCATCTTGCACACCCTTGGTCGTGCCAAGCAGGATGTGGCGCTCTCACCGGGATTCAGCCAGCAGTTGGCCATCGGCGCGCCCGCGGTGTTTTGGGAGCTCGATTTCAACGACTGGCTCAACCACATCTATGCGCTGGCGCCCGGTTTGGCGGTGCGGCTGGAAACAGCCTCCCGCGAGCATCTCTGCCGCCAGTTGCTGGAGCGCTCCCTCGATCTGGCCCTGCTCTCCGAGCCCACCAAGATCGACGAGATTGCCCTGCATCCCATCGGTGAGCTGGTGTTCGAGCTGGTGAGTCGGGAGCCGGCCGCCAATGCCGACAACCTGATGCAGATGCCGCACATCCACCTCGACTGGGGCACCAGCTTCGAGCCGCAACCCAGCCGTTTGCAGAGCCTGCAAAAGACCCCGGTGCTGCACTCCAGCTCCGCCAGCATGGCGTTGCAGTTCGTGCTGGCCAACGGTGGTGCTGCCTACCTGCCACGGCGGATGGTCAGCCCCTTCCTCGAGAAGGGGGCGCTCCATTTGGTCGAGGGGGGCCAGCCGCTGAGCCGTCCGCTCTATCTCGCCTATCTGGAGAAATCCGATCGCCGGGAGCTGATCGATCAGCTGCTGACCCTGCCACTGGGTTGGCACGATGCCGAGTTGCGCCTCAACGTCGAATAAGTATCGAGTGTTATCCAAGAAAGAGCCCACCCCACGGTGGGCTCTTCTGTTTGGGGAAAATTGCAGGGAGCGAGGTCACGTAATTGGCGTGGGAGGCTTGGCGTCATCGGCCTGTAACGGTACCTTTTCAGGCTGTTTATCCGATTGAGCACTGACAGGGATGGATTGTAATTGATCGACTTTAGTCACCCCGAATGGCGGGCTCTGGCGCAGCAGTTGCTGAGCCACTCACCTGTGGTGATCCGTGGCCGCCAGTGGCAACCGCTGGTGGGCCTGCTCAAGGATAACCAGCTGCTGCTCGCCCATGGCAGCCACAGCTATGAGCTCACCCCGGCCGGGCGGCGCTATCTCACCCGCGAGCTGATGCTGGCCGAGATCGCCACCGCTCCTCCCGAGCCCGAGGAATGGTTGCATGCTCAGGGCTGGCAATTGGGGGAGCAGGTAAACGAACGGGTGCTGGCGGCGCTCTATCGCAAGAGCGAGGTGAACTTCACCCCCAACGAGCAGATTGATTTCGAGGACAAGGGGATCCGGCTCTGTGCCGATCAGCTGTTGCGCTTGCGCGCCGCCCAGCCGTTCAGCCTCTTTTTCAGCGGCGGCACCCTGATCGATGCTGCCCCCTGGTTGCAGGCGCTGGGGGAGGTGGCGCTGCCCGAGCGCACCCTGGCGGGTCTTGGCAAGATCCTGTGGGGGGAGGGGAGTATCGAGCGGGTGATCACCACAGATAGCGTCGGCGCCTTTGCCGAGTTGCCCCTTGATGCTGGCACCTTGCTGGTGTGGGCTCCCCCATCGGCTCCTCTCGCCTTGCAGCAGGTGGTGGCCGCCTTGCCCCCCAATGTGCTGTGGAGTCATCTCACCGCCCTTGACCCTGCCGGGGTGGATCGGCTGCAGGCGTTGGCCCAGCGCTTGGGCCGTCCGGCCAGCTGGTGGTTGCCCCGTGATCTGGCCCCCATCCTTAGCGCGTATGCCCAACCTTTGACTGAGGCTAGGCACTGGGAGCCGAGCCGGATCCCCAAGCGATTGTTAGCAGTTTGTTGTGGTTTGGTTGAGTCCAATGGTGGCTTGTCGGCCGAGGTGTGTGCGCTGGCGCCAGCGTGGCATGCCGTTGGTTGAAATTGGCCTGAAAGCGAGCCAAAAAGCGGTTTTCCCCCATTGAACGCGGTGATATAAAGAGTTGACGAAGCGCTCGCCAGATGAGCGCTTTTGTTTATCAAGCCGCTTTGCCACCCAACGAACTCAACGGAATACAGGGAATACCATGTTTGAAAAGGTTGTTGCCGCCCCAGCGGATCCGATCCTGGGCCTGACCGAAGCCTTCCGCGCTGACTCTCGCAGCCACAAGATCAATCTGGGCGTAGGGATCTACAAGGACGAGTCCGGTGCCACCCCCATTCTTCACTGCGTCAAGAAAGCCGAGCAGAAGCTGCTGACCGACGAGAAGACCAAGAACTATCTCGGTATTGAAGGCAATATCGAATATGGCCGCATCGTGCAGCAACTGCTGTTCGGGCAGCACTCTGCGCTGGTTGCCAGTGGCCGCGCCAAGACCGCGCAAGCGCCGGGCGGTACCGGTGCCCTGCGTATCGCGGCCGAATTCGTGGTGCGCAACGGTCTGGCCAAGACCATCTGGATCTCCGATCCCACCTGGGCCAACCACGTCAGCGTATTCCAGGCCGCGGGCCTGACCGTCAAGTGGTACAAGTACTACGACGCCGCCACCAAGGGGCTCGACTTTGCCGCCATGCAGGCCTCGCTGGCCGAAGTGCAGCCGGGTGAGCTGGTGCTGCTGCACGGTTGCTGCCACAACCCGACCGGTATCGACCCCACTAGCGATCAGTGGCGCGCGCTGGCCAAGCAGAGTGCTGCCGCCGGCTGGTTGCCGCTGTTTGACTTCGCCTATCAGGGTTTTGCCCGTGGTATTGAAGAGGATGCCGAAGGCCTGCGCATCTTCGCCGAGTGCCATGACGAGCTGCTGGTGGCGAGCTCCTTCTCCAAGAACTTCGGCCTCTACAACGAGCGGGTCGGCGCCTTCACGCTGGTCAGCGCGACCAAGGAGATCGCCGATGTGGCCTTCACTCAGGTCAAGACAGTGATCCGTGCCAACTACTCCAACCCGCCGTCACACGGTGCCGCAGTAGTTACCGCCGTGGTGAGCGATCCGGCTCTCTATGCCGAGTGGGTCGAAGAAGTGGCCGCCATGCGGGTGCGTATTCGCGAGATGCGCGAATTGCTGGTAGAGAAGCTGGCTGCCCTCGGCGTGAGCCAGGATTTCAGCTTTATCCGCGAGCAGAACGGCATGTTCTCCTTCTCCGGTCTCACCAAGGATCAGGTTGAGCGCCTCAAGAGCGAATTTGCCATCTACATCGTTGGCTCAGGCCGGATCAGCGTAGCCGGTATTACCCGCGCCAATATCGATCCCCTCTGCGAGGCCATTGCCAAGGTGCTGTAATCGCATCACCTTGCGCTCTGGCACTATGCCATGAAAAAGCCCGTCACCTTGGTGACGGGCTTTTTTGATCGCCAACGGCTGATCGTCAAACGATAGGAAGGGGGACTCACTGTTGGCGGGCACCTTGCCACAGCTTGCGTAGTTGCAACAGCAGCGCGGTCAGGGCGCCGCCGCTCAGGGCGGTGAGTACCGCCAGCAGCAGGCTGCCGAGCAGGAAGGGAGGCACCAGGGTCGCAGCCTCCTGCTCCAGCCAGTGGAGGGTCCAGCTGAGGTGGAAAGGCTCCGGCGTCTTGTGCAGCACCAGACAGCCGGTGCGATAGGCGTAGAGATACATGAATGGCAGGGTCAGCGGATTGTTGAACCAGACCGCCAGCAGCGCCAGCGGCAGGTTGAGGCTGAATGCCAGCGCCAGACCGACTGCGATGAGCGAGTGCATCGGGATGGGGAACCAGCAGGCGAAGATCCCGGCCGCTACCGCGCCGCTCAGGGCGCGGGTGCCCCCTTGCCAGAGTGCTGGGGCAAGTAGTCGTTCACCAAACAGGGCAAACCACTTCTGCTGGCGCAGGGTGTCGGGATCGAGCTTGAAGCGGGAAAACCAGCGACTCAGCATGGGCGGGCCATCTTGCGTTTTTGCCACTGGCGCACCGTGCTGATCCGCCAGAAGGTACGGATCAGGGTGTAGCCGATAAGGGAACTGAGCAGGGCCAGGATCAGCGAGCCCAGCAACAGCGGTGGTGCCACTGTGCCTAGTACCGAGACCAGCCACTCCCAGGTGAATTCAATCTCGATCTGCTGCGCCGAATGTCCCAGCAACTGGCAACCCACCAGATAGGCGCCATAGAGCAGGGGAGGCATGGTAAAGGGGTTGGAGAGCCAGACCAGCGCCACCGAGAGCGGCAGATTGACCCGGCACAGGATGGCGCCACCGGCGGCAAGCAGCATCTGGCAGGGGAGCGGCACCCAGGCCATGAAGAGGCCTACCGCAAATGCCCCAGCGGCCGAGCGGCGGTTGAGGTGCCAGAGGTTGGCATCGAGCAGCAGTTTGCCGAACAGTCGCAGGTGCTTGTGTTCTTTCAGGGTTTGCTGATCGGGCATCCAGCGTTTAATGAGTCGTTTGGGCATATTGAAACCTTGCTAAATACTTGCTCCATGGATCTGCGTCTGTTGTCGTTTGCCCTGGGGGCAAGCTCCTCACTGCTCTGGCCATGGTTACCTTCACTCGCATGGGGGGGCCTGTTGCTGTCCCTGCTGATCCCCCTTGCATATTGCCGTGCCTGGCGGTGGCTGTTTCTCCTGCTCGGCATCCTCTGGATGCAGGCCAATCTTGCCTATCGGCTGGCCTGGCTGGAGCGGTTGGGCGATCAGACGAGCCACATGATAACCGCACAGCTGCAAAGTGCAGAGCCCGAGGGGGATAAATTTGTCCGGCTGCTTCTGCGGGTGAGCACCCTCGACGAGCAACCGGTGACACCTGAGCCCCTGATCCGGGTCAATGCCTATCAGGCATTACCCGCCATGACAGTAGGCAGCCGGATCACCCTGGTGACCTCGTTGAAACCGGCTCACGGTCTGGCCAACGAGGCGGGGCTGGATGGGCGGCGTCTGCTGCTGGGCAAGGGGATCACCGCCACCGGCAATTTGCGCCGGGTGATCGACATTCAACAGGCACCAGCGGGGTGGCGTGAACGCTGGTTGGGGGCCGCGACCGAGAGTTGGCGCCCGCTTGACCATGCCCCCTTGCTGGTGGCGCTCACTTTTGGCGAGCAGAGTGGCATCACGGATGCCCAGTGGGAGCTGTTTCGCGGCAGTGGTCTGACCCATATCATCGCCATCTCAGGGCAACACATCGCGCTGGTGGCGGTGCTTGGGTGGTGGCTGGGCAGGTTGTTTGGCCTGCGTGGCGCCATCATCACCTCCCTGCTGTTTGCCGCCGTCTACAGCGCGTTGGCGGGGTTTGCGGTGGCGACCGAGCGGGCCTTGATCATGGTGCTGGTGTGGAGTGTGCTGCGCTGGAGCCGGCGAGAGTGGCCGGCCTGGCGCATCTGGCTGTGGGCTTTTGTGGTATTGACCCTCTGGGATCCCTTCGCCCTCTATTCGGCCGGCTTCTGGCTCTCGTTTCTGGCGGTGGCCATCTTGCTGCTGGTGGAATATGTCCACGACAAGCCGGGGCTCTGGCAGATCCAGCTCTGGCTGCTACTTGGTCTGCTGCCGCTGCAGTTGGCGTTGTTCGAGGGGATAGCGCCCCTCGCCATGGTGATCAACCTGTTGGCGGTGCCGCTCTTTTGTATCGCCATCATCCCGCTGGCCCTGATCGGTGTGCTGCTGGCGCCGCTCTCCAGCTCGCTTGCCTATGGCCTGTTCTGGCTGGCGGATCTGGGGCTCGGGTGGGTGTTGACGATCCTGAACTGGCTGGCCGCTCAACTGCAACTGTGGTGGCCACTGCCCGGCTGGTGGCTGCCACTCTGCACCTTGCTGTTGTTGCTCTGGTTCGCCGCGCAGTGGCGCCCGGCACGCTGGCTGTTGCTACCGGGTCTGTGTGCGCTGTTATTGGCGCTCTGGCCAACGCCTGTCCGCTGGCAGCTGCGGGTGCTGGATGTGGGACAGGGGCTGGCGGTGCTGATCAGCAAGGGGGAGCGTGCCATCCTCTATGACACCGGCGATCGTTATCCCGGAGGCTACAACATGGCGGATGCTGTGATCCTGCCTCAGCTAAACCATCTGGGGATCCGCGTGATTGATCGCCTCATCATCAGCCACAAGGATCGGGACCATGCCGGCAATCGCAAGCGACTGCTCAGCGCCATGCCGGTGCGTCACGAGCTCTCCTCTTATCCCTTCAGTGAGGGAACGACGCTCTGCCAGCGTGGGCAACAGTGGCGCTGGCAGGGGCTCTCGTTTGCAGTGCTCTGGCCCGAGCGCCCAGGTGGCGGGCGCAATAACGATGGCTGCGTGGTGCGTATCAGCGATGGGCAGCGCAGCGTGCTGCTGAGCGCCGATATCGAGCGGCAGGCCGAGCAACGGCTGGTGGCGCTGGAGGGAAAGGGATTGGCCAGCACCTTGCTGGTGAGCCCCCATCATGGCAGTCGCACCTCTTCCACACCCCCGTTTGTCGCGGCGGTAGCGGCGCAGGAGGTGATCCACAGCGCCGGCTTTATGAATCAGTGGGGCTTTCCCCGTCCTGATGTGGTGGCCCGTTATCGGGATGCCCGCCAGTGGATCACCGGTCAGCAAGGGGCGATGCTGGTCGAACCCACCGCAGAGGGCTTGAGCGTCACCGCCAAGCGAGATGTGGGGCCCTGGTACCGGCGCAGTGGTGAGTGGTGGCGACCGCGAGTGTGGTTTGAGCAATAATCGGCCATTTCTGCCGTGTAGGAATGCGATATAGGTGGCGGCGCTTGGTGTAAGCCTGCGCTTTGGCTAGAATAGCCCGTCATTTCCATTACTAACGGCTATTCATGCAACAAGAAACCTCACAAGAGAGCTGGCCAGTATTCAAACGCCTGCTCGGTTATGTCCGTGATCGCAAGCTGGGCCTGGTCGGTGGCATCATCGGGATGCTGGGCTACGCCGCCGTGGATACCACCTTTGTCTACTCCATCAAGCCGCTGATCGATCAGGGCATCAATGGCAACGACAGCACCGTTCTGAAATGGATGCCCTTCTTCGTCCTCGGCATCGTGGCCCTGCGCGGTGTCGCCAACTTTCTCTCCAACTACTGCATGGCCTGGGTCGGCAACCACGTGGTGATGCGTCTGCAACAGCAGGTGTTCAATCACATGGTGGCGATGCCGATGAGCTTCTTCGACCGTCAGAACACCGGCCACCTGCTCTCCAAGGTGACCTATGACGCGAGTCAGGTCTCCTCGGCGGCAAGTACCACGCTGGTGACCCTGGTGCGGGAAGGGGCGACCGTGGTCGGCCTGCTCGGCCTGATGTTCTGGCACTCCTGGCAGCTGTCAGTGATCTTTTTGGTGGTTGGCCCGCTGGTGGGCATCATCATCGGCCTTATCAGCCGTCGTTTCCGCCAGATCAGCCGTCACATCCAGCAGGCGGTAGGGGATATCACTACCTCCACCGAGCAGATGCTCAAAGGGCACAAAGAGGTGCTGATGTTTGGTGGCCAGAAGGTGGAAGAGAAGCGCTTCTTCCAGGTCAGCAACAACATGCGCCAGCAGACCATGAAGATGGTCGCTGCCGATGCCATCGGCAGCCCTGTGGTGCAGATGGTTGCCTCCATCGCGCTGGCGGCCTTCCTCTATGTAGCTACCATCGACAGTGTGCGCAGCGAGCTGACTGCCGGTACGTTTACCGTCATGATCACCTCCATGATGATGCTGCTCAAGCCGCTGAAAAGCCTGACCGACGTCAACAACCAGTTCCAGCGCGCCATCACTGCCTGCCACAGCCTGTTTGGCCTGCTCGACAGCGAGCCGGAGCAGGATACTGGCACCCGCACTCTGGAACGTGCCCGCGGCGAGATCGAGTTTCGCAACGTCACCTTCACCTACCCGACCAAGGACACCCCGGCGCTGCACAACGTCAGCTTCAAGGTGGAGGCGGGTAAATCGGTGGCGCTGGTGGGCCGTTCCGGCTCTGGCAAGAGTACCATTGCCAGCCTGCTGACCCGCTTCTACGACATCGATCAGGGCGAGATCCTGCTGGACGGCATCAACATCCGCGAATACAAGTTGAGCGAGCTGCGCAAGCAGTACGCGCTGGTCTCCCAGCATGTTCACCTGTTCAATGACTCGGTGGCCAACAACATCGCCTACGCCGCAGAAGACAAATACAGCCGCGACCAGATCGTGCAGGCCGCCCGTATCGCTCATGCCGACGAGTTCGTCAGCAAGATGAGCAACGGGTATGACACTGTGGTTGGCGAGAACGGTGCATCCCTCTCCGGTGGTCAGCGTCAGCGTGTTGCCATCGCCCGCGCCCTGCTGCGCGATGCGCCGGTTCTGCTGCTGGATGAGGCCACCTCGGCCCTCGATACCGAGTCCGAGCGCCACATTCAGGCGGCTATCGACGAGCTTTGCAAGGCGCGTACCTCGCTGGTGATCGCCCACCGTCTCTCCACCATCGAGAAGGCAGACGAGATCCTGGTAATCGACGAAGGTCATATCGTCGAGCGCGGGAACCACGAAGCATTGATGGAGCAGCGCGGCACCTATGCCCAGCTGCGCGCCATTCAGTTTGGCAACGCGGGAAGCAAGGCCTGATGCTGGAACGGCTCTGGTATCGCAAAAGTGGCTGGCGCTGGTTGCTGGCCCCCTTTGCCCTGCTGTTCGCCATCATCAGCGGCAGCCGCCGCTACGCCTATCGTCATGGCTGGCGCAAGGGGTATCGCTCCTCCTTGCCGGTCATTGTTGTGGGCAATATTTCGGTGGGGGGCAACGGCAAGACGCCGGTGGTGGTCTGGCTGGTGGAGCAGTTGCAAGCCCGCGGCTATCGCCCCGGGGTGGTGAGCCGTGGTTATGGTGGCAAGGCGCCCCATTACCCCTATCGGCTGGATGAGACCAGCACCACGGCGCAGGCCGGAGATGAGCCGGTGCTGATTGCCCGGCGCTGCGGCTGCCCCGTGGTGGTTGCCCCGAAACGGGCCGACGCGGTACGACTGCTGGAGCAGAGCGGTGAGGTGGATATCATCATCACCGACGACGGCCTGCAGCACTATGCGCTGGCCCGCGACATCGAGCTGGTGGTGGTGGACGGCGCGCGCCGTTTCGGCAACGCCTGCTTGCTGCCGATGGGGCCGCTGCGCGAGCCGATCACTCGTCTCAAACGGGTGGACGCCATCATCTGCAACGGCGGCGAGCCGGGCAAGGGGGAGTACCCCATGCAACTGGTCGCCGACACCCCGCGCCGGGTGCGCGACGATGCACCACTTGCCGCCCCCTTGTCGGGGCCGGTTGATGCGCTGGCGGGGATCGGTCATCCACCCCGCTTCTTTGCCACCCTGGAAGGGCTCGGCTATCAGCTGGATCAGCAGGCCGCCTACGGCGATCATCACCCCTTCGATCGGGATGAGCTGGTGGGGCGCTTTGCCAGCAAGCCGCTGCTGATGACCGAGAAGGATGCGGTCAAGTGCCGTTCGTTTGCCCTCGATAACTGGTGGTATCTGCCGGTCAGCGCCGAGTTGCCCGCCTCCCTGCTCGATGCCCTGCTGCACAAGCTGGGGGCGAAGGCAAAGGGCGCGACCAAGGCACAAGATTAATCTCTCTCGCCTCGGCGAGGGAGCAGGGGCTTGATATGCCCCGCATGGAGTATCTGGTTGCTCGACATCCATCGCTGGCGTGATGAAGCCGCCAGCGCGACATCGTTGAAGGAGTATCGTTTTGGCTTTGGACATCAAGTTGCTCGACATCATCGCCTGCCCGGTCTGCAAGGGTAAGCTGCACTACAACAAAGCAGTTCATGAGCTGGTCTGCCGCTTTGACAAGCTGGCCTATCCGCTGGAGGAGGGGATCCCGGTGCTGCTGGAGAACCGTGCCCGTCCGCTCAACAGCGATGAGCTGCCGTCATGAGTTTCGTCGTCGTCATTCCGGCCCGCTATGCGTCAACACGCCTGCCGGGCAAGCCGCTGGCGGATATCCATGGTAAGCCTATGGTGCAGCACGTGGTGGAGAAAGCCCTGCAATCGGGGGCCGATCGGGTGATCGTCGCCACTGACGATGCCCGGGTACAGCAGGCACTGCTGAGCACCGGCGTCGAGGTGTGCATGACCTCACCGGATCACCAGTCCGGCACCGAGCGTCTGGCCGAGGTGTGCCGTCACTACGGCTTTGCCGCCGATACCATCATCGTCAATGTGCAGGGGGATGAGCCGCTCATTCCGCCCGCCATCATTCGTCAGGTAGCGGATAATCTGGCCGCCGCCACGGCGCCGATGGCGACCTTGTCGGTGCCGATCAAGGATGCCGAAGAGGCGTTCAATCCGAACGCAGTGAAAGTGGTGACTGACAAGGATGGCTACGCCCTCTACTTCAGTCGCGCCACCATCCCCTGGGATCGGGATCGCTTTGCCAACAGCCACGAGCAGATTGGTGACCACTACCAGCGTCATATCGGTATCTATGCCTATCGTGCCGGCTTTATCCAGCGTTACGTAGACTGGGCACCGAGCGTGCTGGAGCAGGTCGAGGCGCTGGAGCAGCTGCGGGTGCTCTGGTACGGGGAGAAGATCCACGTCGCCCAGGCCCTTGAAGCGCCGCCGGTCGGGGTGGATACCCAGGCCGATCTTGAGAAGGTGCGCGCCTTTTTGGCCAAGTGATGGCCACAGCACTAACGTCATGAAAAACGGTGTCGCAAGGCACCGTTTTTTGTTTTGAAAATTTATATAATTATTTGATTTTAAACGCTAAACATGGGTTTTCTCAAACTTTTGGCGTGCATGGTTTGCCAACGCGACGAGTTTGGTTATGATGCAAGACGCCCTGTTAACCCTAACCGGGCGGCTAAAACGAGATAAAACGGGGTGTTTGGGTGATAAATGTATTCCTGGTCGATGATCATGAGCTGGTGCGTACAGGGATAAGACGCATTCTTGAAGATGTGCGCGGGATCAAGGTGGTGGGCGAGGCACAGAGCGGCGAGACCGCAGTTACGTTCTGTCGCCAACACCATCCGGACGTGATCCTGATGGACATGAACATGCCGGGTATTGGTGGTCTGGAAGCGACCCGCAAAATTCTGCGGATCCGCCCCGATGTGCGCATCATAGTGCTGACCATTCATTCAGAAAATCCGTTCCCCACCAAGGTGATGCAGGCGGGCGCCGCCGGTTACCTGACCAAGGGGGCTGCCCCTGACGAGATGATCCAGGCGATCCGGTTGGTGCACTCCGGTCAGCGTTACATCTCCCCGGAGATTGCCCAGCAGATGGCCCTCAGCCAGTTTGCCTCCGCTGACGAGAATCCCTTCAAGTCCCTCTCCGAGCGCGAGCTGCAGATCATGATGATGATCACCAAGGGGCAGAAGGTGACCGATATCTCCGAGCAGCTCAACCTGAGCCCGAAGACGGTCAACAGCTACCGCTATCGTCTGTTCAGCAAGCTGGGGATCAACGGTGACGTGGAATTGACCCATCTGGCCATTCGCTATGGCATGCTGGATGCCGATACCCTCTAATCGGGTGGCGTGTGGTCACAAAGGCGGCGAGTGCCGCCTTTTTGCTTTTCTGCCCCTTTGCTTTTCGGGCGGCGAGGGCAGTATGCTCTGCCCGTCAATTTTTGCCTTTGTGTGAGCCGAGTAGCTGATGACCCTCTCTCCCGAACCTCTCTTCGACAGCAAGGCGTTTCTGAGCGCCGTCACCCATCAAAGTGGCGTCTACCGCATGTATGACAGCGGTGGCACCGTGATCTACGTGGGCAAGGCCAAGGATCTGAAAAAGCGGCTCGCCTCCTACTTTCGCACCAACGTCGACAGCATCAAGACCCGCACCCTGGTGCGACAGATCGCCGATATCCAGGTCACCGTCACCCACACCGAGACCGAGGCGCTGATCCTCGAGCACAACCTGATCAAGCAGTACCAGCCCCGTTACAACGTGCTGCTGCGGGACGACAAATCCTACCCCTGGATCATCATCACCGCGCACCAGCATCCGCGCATCGGCGTCCATCGCGGCGCCCGCAAGGTGAAGGGGGAGTACTTCGGCCCATACCCCTCTGGCGGTGCGGTGCGCGAGAGTTTGCATCTGATGCAGAAGATTTTTCCGGTGCGCCAGTGCGAGGATGCGGTCTATGCCAACCGCACCCGTCCCTGTCTGCTCTATCAGCTCAAGCGTTGCGCTGGCCCTTGCGTGGCCGGATTGGTGAGCGAGGCCGAATATGCCCAGCAGGTGGAGCTTGCCAAACTGTTTCTGGCGGGCAAGAACCAGCAAGTGATTGGCGAGCTGGTGGGCAAGATGGAGTCCGCCAGCGGCGATCTGCGCTTTGAAGAGGCGGCCCGCTACCGGGATCAGATCCTGGCGCTGCGCCGGGTCACCGAACAGCAGTCGGTGAGCGGCAACGTACTGGACGAGCTGGATGTGGTGGGGGTCGCCTTCCAGCAAGGTGCTGCTTGCATCCACGTGCTCTTTATCCGTCAGGGCAAGGTGCTCGGCTCACGCAGCTACTTCCCGAAAGTGCCGGCCGATACCCAGCTTGACGAGGTGGTGCAATCCTTCCTGCTGCAGTTCTATCTGTCGGGGCAGGGGGGGCGGCAGATCCCGAGCGAGGTGCTGCTCGATGTGGCCCTTGAGGACGAGAGCGTCATCGCCGAGACTCTGAGCCAGACCGCAGGCTACAAGGTGCGGGTGGTGAGCCGTACCCGCGCCGAGCGGGCCCGCTTTATCAAGCTCGCTTCCATCAACGCCGAGACGGCGCTGCGCTCGCGGCTGGCTCACAAGAGCACCATCACCGCTCGCTACGACCAGCTGGAAGAGCTGCTGGAGCTTGAGCGCCCCATCGCTCGCATGGAGTGTTTCGATATCTCCCATACCATGGGGGAGCGCACGGTGGCCTCTTGCGTTGTGTTCAACCGGGAGGGGCCGCTCTCATCGGAATATCGTCGTTTTAATATCGACGGTATCACTGGCGGTGATGACTACGCGGCGATGGAGCAGGCGCTGGAGCGCCGCTTTGGCAAGCAGCAGGAGCCGGACAAGGTGCCGGACGTGCTATTTATTGACGGCGGCCTCGGCCAGTTGCGCCGCGCCGAAGAGATCCTGGCCCGTCAGCTGGAGTTCCTCGGCGGCAAATATCCGCTGCTGGTGGGAATTGCCAAGGGGGTGACCCGCAAGGCCGGGTTGGAAACGCTTATCATGGGGGAGAGCCACGAAGAGCTGCATTTGCCGGCAGATATGCCCGCTTTGCACCTTATTCAGCATATTCGCGATGAATCCCACCGTTTTGCCATTACCGGGCACCGGGCCAGACGGGCCAAGGCCCGCACCAGCAGCAGTCTTGAGGATATTCCGGGGGTGGGGCCAAAGCGGCGGCAGGCGCTGCTCAAATATCTGGGCGGCCTGCAGGAGGTCAAAAAGGCGAGCGTGGATGAACTAGCCAAGGTACCCGGCATCAGTCAGGAGCTGGCCCAGATCATCCACGATGGCTTGCACAGCGCCTGAGCAGGGTTAGCGGCATGGCAAAATCGCTAACTCCTTGATGCACAAGAGCCGTGACGCGGGGGGGCCGTAAATGCCATAATGGCCCTCGCATTTTGAGAAGATTGATGGATTAAAAAGACCAAGACGGGCGCCAGTGCGGTTGCATCGCAAATCGGCTTTGGCGCACTATGTAGCGACGTACAAGAAGTGGCTGAAAATAATGACAAACATACCTAACCTGTTGACGTTTTTCCGGATTTTGCTCATTCCCGTCTTCGTCATCCTGTTCTATCTGCCTTATCAATGGTCCTATCTGGCTGCCGCCATCGTCTTTATTCTAGCCGCTGCCACCGACTGGTTTGATGGCTATCTGGCTCGCAAGCTCAATCAGTCCACCGCCTTTGGTGCCTTCCTTGACCCGGTTGCCGACAAGATCATGGTCGCCGCCGCACTGGTGGTTATCGTCGAACACTACAACACCATCTGGGTGACCATCCCCGCCATGACCATGATTGGCCGCGAGATCATCATCTCCGCCCTGCGTGAGTGGATGGCCGAGCTCGGCAAACGCTCCTCGGTGGCGGTCAGCTGGATTGGCAAGTGGAAGACCATGATCCAGATGGTGTCGCTCACCGGTCTTATCTGGCAATACAACGTCTGGATGGTGTGGCTCGCCTATGTGATGCTTTATGTCGCCACCGTGCTCACCTTCTGGTCGATGTTCCAGTACATGAAGGCGGCCTGGGGCGATTTGACCCACCACGCCAACCTGTGAGTCACCTGCGCCGCAAGGTGAGGTTTCCGCTGATTTGAGGCAGGAAACGGCCAAAGGCGCTAAAACCGTTCAAAAAGGGCAAAAAATGCCCGAACGATCAGGTAATTAAATATTTCTGGTTGACTGGGCGAGGAACATCGCTAGAATGCGTCCTCGTAGTCAGGCAGTCAGCCAGACCAATGCGGGAATAGCTCAGTTGGTAGAGCACGACCTTGCCAAGGTCGGGGTCGCGAGTTCGAGTCTCGTTTCCCGCTCCAAATTCAGACAATAGAGAGCCAACTCTCTTTTGCATGGCGCGTTAGCAAAGCGGTTATGCAGCGGATTGCAAATCCGTTTAGTCCGGTTCGACTCCGGAACGTGCCTCCATATTGACAAGCCCGCCACGCGAGCTTGATACCGATTGCGGTGCCCGAGTGGTGAAATCGGTAGACACAAGGGATTTAAAATCCCTCGACGTTCGCGTCGTGCCGGTTCGATTCCGGCCTCGGGCACCAAACTATAGTTTCATACAGTCTCAAGACATACCATAAACCCGCATAGCTAAAGGCTTTGCGGGTTTTTTGTTGTCTCTCGTCGTATCATAAGGCCTCATGACATCCCCCCGAGTTTGGGGGTACATTTGGGGGTACATGTTCCCACAGGTGTAAAAAGTACCCCCAAATGCCCGCTATCCCGCGCCATTCCTGGCCTGTGAGGTAGAGGCTTATACCCCCAGCGTCTGTCATGTACCCCCAATTGAATCGGGAGATACCCCCATGCCGCTATCTGATACCGCAGCTCGACAAGCCAAGTTCACTGGTAAGCAGCAGAAGCTGTCTGATGAAAAGGGCCTCTTTTTACTTATAACTTCGTCGGGGAAGTACTGGCGCCTCAAGTTCCGCTTTGCTGGAAAGGAGAAGGTGCTAGCTCTAGGGGTCTACCCAGAGGTTTCCTTGAAAGAGGCGAGGGCTAAGCGAGAGGAGGCGCGCAGGCAACTGGCAGACGGTATCGACCCCAGTCTTGCCCGTAAGCAGAGCAAGGTGGCCAACCGACTCGCCAGCGAGAACAACTTTGAGGTCATTGCCAGGGAGTGGCACCAGAGTCAGCTAGCTCGCTGGAGCCCTGGCCATGCCAAGCGGGTGATCGAGTCTTTGGAAGTGGATGCCTTTCCCGACCTGGGGCTAGTTCCGGTAGCAGAACTAACAGCGCCGATCATGTTGGATGCTCTGCGCAAGATAGAGGCGAGGGGAGCGACTGAAACAGCTGGGCGGGTGCTGCAACGGATCAGTTCCGTCATGCGTTACGCCATCCAGACTGGGCGGGTCAGCTACAACCCAGCCCAAGACCTGAAAGGAGCGCTCAGGGCTACCAAGCAAGAACACCGTCCAGCACTTCCACGTGCTGACTTACCGGAGTTTTACCGGCGCTTGGCTGCTGAGCCACTGAACCCTGCAACTCGTCTAGCTATCCACCTATTGATGTTGACGATGACTCGCCCTGGCGAGGTGCGCTTTGCTCGCTGGGATGAGTTCGACTTGGCGCGAGCAGAATGGCGGATCCCTGCTGAACGTATGAAGATGCGGGTACCTCATATCGTACCTCTTTCCCGTCAGGCTCTTGCTGTGCTTGAGGAGCTACGTCAGATATCAGGACATTGTGAGCTGTTGTTCCCGAGTGAACGGAAGTTGACCAATCCCATCAGCGAAAACACCCTGAGTTATGCTATGGGACGAATGGGTTACAAAGGAATTGCCACGCCACACGGTTTTAGGGCCTTGGCATCCACCATCCTCAATGAGGAGGGCTTTGACCCTGATGTGATCGAACGCCAGCTTGCCCATGCTGAGCGTAACAAGGTTCGGGCGGCCTATCACCGGGCTGAGTACCTTGATGATCGCCGCAAGCTTTTGCAGTGGCTGGCTGATTTCTACGAGTCACAACAGGGCAGCAATGTTCGTCCTGTGAACTTCAATCGAGTAGGGTAGGTAGCAGGAGGATGTGACACGTTACGCGACTGCTTGACTCGTTATCACACCAACGTTAGGATTTCCCCATAATGGCCCATTCTTTAGAGATTGGGCCTTTTTCATATCCAAACCCGGCCATCGTGCCGGGTTTTTGCATTGGAGGAGACGAAACCAAAACTGACCCCCATTCATTATCGATAACTGTTTAGCCCCCTTAAGCCCGACCACTGTGTCGGGCTTTTTCATTTCAGGAGAGCACACATGAAAATTCCAGAAACAGGGTTTATTCGAGAGGCACAACTGGTAACGACGGCCAGCAAGGTAGGTCCATTGCCGTTCAGCAAGTCCACGTTGTGGAGGATGGTTGGTGAAGGCAAATTCCCTAAGCCAATCAAGCTGGGCGCGAGAGTCACGGCCTGGCGCTGTGAAGATGTTCACGCCTGGATCAATGCTCAAGGCAAAGCTGCCTAAGGAGGGGAAGATGCAAAAAGAAAAAGGCTGCACCATGAACGGCACGACCCAGCTTGAACAGGGTCAGCATATCACCAAGTACGAATTGGTTGCTCTCCACCTGCTGGAGCAGGGGGCTCAGGGGGTCAATGCCTTGTCTGGCCTGGCTGGACTCCATGATCTCAACTTGCGCAATAGCATTGGCCTGCTCCGTCGAAACCACGGGATAGACATCACCGATGCGTTTTTCGAACACCAGCACTGCGGCGGCGGGACCACCCGCTTCAAGCGCTATTGGCTAGCCGACCGAGAGCAAGCCTATAAGCTGGTGGCCCTGGTCAACCATTGGCGATACCAGAGGCAAGCAACCCCTTTGGACGATGACTACGCAGCCATTCTGTGTGCTCGTACACCAGTGTCCAACCCCCTCCCTCCTGCAGCTTAATTCCGAGGTATGCCATGAAAAAACAATATGGGCTCACTGCCCAGGGCGAAGCTTTGCTCAAATCCCAAGAGGTGGGCTTGTTCCTCAATGTTCAACGGGGTACGATTCGCCCCGCAGCGGCAAAATCCGTTGCCGAGATTGGCGTCTCGATAATCAGAAAGGAGCCGACCCACGCTCTTGCGTGGTTTTTTGTCGGTACTCAACCCCCATCTCTTGGGGCTGCTTCGCTATATCCGCTTGGCAGCTTCAGCTGTGTTATGGCGGTTCGGGCAAGGGCCTCGCAAGAGGCGCTGGTTTCCTTTCTGACCAGTTACGCCAACCTTGTCCGGGCTGCCACCATACTTAGATTGGCGTCTTCTGGTGGCAGAGAAAATCTGACCAGAAAGGAGGCTGCCATTATGGCTACTGTCCCCACCCAGGCTTTATCTAGCCGACTCAGATCCCTGATTGCTCATCCGTGTCACTCGGCCGCACTTTGGCGCCTTTGCACTCCCCCTCCCTGTTGCATGACCCCCTACGGGGTTACCCCACCTGATGGGGGGCTCATCGTATGAATCTCATTTATCCACTCCCTCTTTACGCCTTGCTCGACCAGTTTGAGGCGCTGCTAGAACAAACCGACCTCAGCATTCAGGAGCGAACACAGTTTCGGTTTCTGCTTGATGCCTTGCGTAGCGAGGTTGCTATCTGCCAAAGGAGGTTGTCATGACTTACTTCGCATGGGCCAATGGCACGAATCCACCGACCTTTATTGGTCCACCTAACCCCAGAACAGGGAAGCGTACACAGCGGGGCACCCTGAGTGCTTTCCTTTGCCGAAATGACCGTGATCGTTTTATTGCCCAGACCCAGGGCGCTGCGGTGGCTATCACCGCGAAGGAGGCTCGAGAGCTGAAAGCCGGTTTGGATGAGCGGGCGTTCAAGGAGCTGGTTACCGTTTTGCTGGGAGGGACATGCCATGAGTAAGCGACTGCTCAACACTCTAAATCGCCGCATGTGGTGCGAATTATCACGTAATCCACTTCGCCCCGCGGTGTTACGAGAACTCTTCAAGCGGCTGACCAAGGAGCGCAAGCGGAGGGCGATGCAATGACAACGGTATTCCAAAGAACTGTTGGTTCCGGGGATCGTAGTAGTCCTCCATCCCGGACCGGTGCCTTCCTCAAGTTTGCAGACCTGGATGACCTGCAGGTTGTCGTGATCCACACCGGTGAACAAGCCAGCAGGGATGCTGGCATCAGGGCGACCCTACAGCGTGCTCATAATGACGCGATAGCAGCAGAGAACCCGATTGACCCGGAGCTCGAACCGGAGCAAGTGCTGTACGTGGGGCCGGCCCAACTAGACGAAGGGGGCAAGCTTTACAAAATGGCAGATCGTGATGCCACCAAGCGGGTCATCGTTCACCAGTATGGCAATCTGCACTCTAAGAAAGCCAAACGCCTGATCATGGCTCTACGTGAGCAAGCTCCGAGGGCTGAGATCTATCGTGGTTACCAAGGGCAGAATGCTGAGCCTTGGCCGCTGGTGGATATCGTTGCTTTCGAACAGACATTGGAGGTGACCCCAAACACCGATGAAGCGCCCAGGATGGTTAATGTGGCCCCACTTCATCTGGTGAAAGGTGAGCCAGAGGAGGGGCAAGCATTACCGGCTGGATTTGAGGTGAGAGGCTCGCGTTTGTGTGCCCTGACGACTGTCGGTAGAGGGGAGGATGCCCGGCAAGAGTGGCTCCCAATTGCCAGCCCCATCCACGTGTTGGCTGAAACCTCCGATGAGCAAGGCCGAGGCTATGGCCGCTTGCTCGAGTGGCGAGACAGTGCCGGGCGCGTGCGCCAGTGGGCCATGCCGGTGCGTTCCTTGGTCCCGCGCAATGGTGAAGAGGTGTTTGCCGCACTACTGGATGCGGGGCTGCCCTTTATCGAGCTCAGTCATAAACGCAGGCTGGCGGCCTACCTGATGAGCTGCCAACCAAAGCGGCGTATCACCTGTGTCGAGCGAACAGGATGGCATGGCAAGGCTTATGTGCTGCCAGGGGGCGCTATTGGGCCGGATGCCGAGCGGGTCATTCTGCAGACTGCCGGCTACACCAGCAGCGACTTTACTGAGCACGGTACCCTGGCCGGCTGGCAACAGGGGGTCGCAGGGCTGGCCGTGGGTAACTCTCGGCTCTGCTTTGCGCTGTCCCTGGCTTTTGCGGCCCCTCTGCTTTCCTTGGTCGGCATGGAGGGCGGAGGCTTTCACCTCAAAGGGGAGAGTACCGACGGCAAAACCACCGTGATGAAGGCGGCCGCCAGTGTCTATGGTCACCCGGACCGCTATGCCCAAACCTGGCGGGCTACCGGCAACGCCATCGAGGGGATCGCCAGCCGGCGCAATGATGCCCTGCTCTGTCTGGATGAACTGGGTGAGCTGGACGGGCGGGAGGCTGGTCAGACTGCCTATATGCTGGCCAACGGCCAAGGCAAGGGCCGCAGTAAACAGGATGGCGAGCTGAGAGAGCGGAAAGCCTGGCGGTTGCTGTTCCTCTCCACCGGTGAGCTGAGTCTTGAGGACCATGCCGCCAGTGCAGGGAAGAGTACCCAGGCCGGAATGGAGGTGCGGACCATCCAGATCCCCAGTGATACCGGGCACCATGGCGCCTTTGAGTGGCTTCATGGCATGGATGGTGGCCGCTGTTTTGCCGACACCCTCAAAACCAATTCAGAAGAGCATTATGGCATCGCTTTTCGCACCTATGCGCAAGCTCTGACCCAGGCGATAGATGAACACAGTGACCGGTTGAGGGCTGAGATTAAGCAGTTGGCAGCCGAGCTGACACCCAAGGGGGCGGGTAATCAGGTAGGGCGCGCCATCAATCGGTTTGCGTTGGTAGCCGCGGCCGGGGAACTGGCCACCCGATTGGGGGTGACTGGCTGGCCAGAGGGAGAAGCCATCAGGGCGGTGAGGGTCTGCCTCAAGGCTTGGCTGGCAGAACGGGGGAACCTGGGAAATCAGGAGGACGCAGCCACCCTGATGCAGGTACGTGGTTTTGTCTTTGCTCATCAGTTCACTCGTTTTGCTGATTGGTTCGATGCCAACCACCGGCCAGCCAATATGGTGGGCTACCGTAAGGTGGAGTCGGATAGCGTGAGCTTCTTTGTGCTGCCCCAAGGCTGGCTTGAGATCACCAAAGGGAGAGACCCCAAACGAGCGGCCATCTTGTGCCTTGAGGCCGGTTATCTTCTCACTGGCAAAGACAAGAAGCGGTTACAGCGACAGGTCAGATTGCCGGGGATGGGGAAGGGGATGAGGGTTTATGTACTGAGCGAGCGGGTATTGGGTGATGAGGGGGATGGCTTGGAGGACGAATAGCCTCTGCCAACAGGAGCTAAATGGCCACCGAGTGTGGCCCTTTCCATTTCGGCCTCGTGCGTGCGCGTGAAAGAACAAGCAAAAATGGTGGCTACAGTGGCTACACCACAACAAAACACCGCTGTGGGCCTGATGTATCACGGGATAGAGGTGTAGCCACTGGGTATATTTTTAGTGGCTACACGATGGCTACAGTGGCTACACGACAGTGCCTGCGTGGATGGTTTAGAGGGGGAGAGTTATGCAGTAGTTTTAGTCATCAATTTTTGCACTTAGAAAGTTAGAAGTTTTCCATTTTTTCTGCATGGGTAAGCTATTTAAATTGGCACAGCACTTATGTTGCACATATGACACTTGGTTTAAAATAGAATTTTATTTAGGTGCTACAATAATGTTTTAGATAAACGAACATATAGCTGGTGATGTATGTTGTTTAACCTGCTTTTTTGTCAAGATAATACCTTGTGGCTTTGAAAATAACGGGAACCTTTGCCGATATTGGTGAAGGCTCCCGTACAATTTACATTGCAGAGAATACATTCATAATTACACCGCCTGAAATAATCAGAATCATAGCTGCTATTGCGGGGAAATCAGGCTTCTGCTTATACAGAATCATAGAGCAAATTGTAACACCAACGATACCAAATCCACACCAAAGTGAATAGGCAACGCCTACGGGAATTGTACTCATTGCACGTGTCAGAGCAAAGTAACAAAGGCTGTAGGCACAAACGACTAATGCTGATGGAGCTAGCTTGCTAAATCCATTTGTTTTTTTAATCATTGAGGTGCCAGTTATTTCAGAGCCGATGGACAGTGCTAGCCATAAAAAACCTATGTTAAACATGGTGTATATTCCTTAATTTTAATTATCAGATTGTTAGCGTTGTTATTTTTAAACTTCGCCTGATGAGGCGTCATCTTCTTCACTACCCATTTTTGAAAATACGTTCATTATAACTATGCCACTTGCAATAACTGCCATCCCGATAATGGCAGCTGTGTCTGGATGTTGGCCATAAAAAGCCATACCTAATGTAGATACGACTAAAATTCCGGTGCCAGACCAAGTAGCGTAGGCAAGTCCAACTGGAATATCTTTTACCGCACGAGAGAGTGAGTAGTAGCAGGTACAATAGAGCAGTATGAGCAAGCCGAGCAGTAGCATCTTAGTGATGCCCTCACTACTACCGAACATTTTTAAGGTGGAGGTTGCCGATGTTTCGGACACAATCACCAACAGCATCCATAACCAACATTTTGCTTTTGAAGACATAACTTAAACTCCGGGGTTGTTATTTAAGGTAAGGTTCTCTTTCTTTTTTACTGTTTTTCAAAAAATCAATCGCTGCATCGGTTAGCTGTGCCGTGGGGGCTCGGGCCAGCATCGGGTTCATCTCCACATCGCTGACGGTGAGATAGCGTCGTGGGGGGCTCGCCGTATTCACTGGTTTCAAGTCTGCAAAGTGGTCCGATGCCAATTTATCTAGCAGCTCATTCATGGTGCATAAGGTAACGCCAATCTCGTTCAGACCTGTTAGTGCAGCCTGCATATGCCCGGCATACGCCGTGTTCGTTTGCGCTCCCAAAAGTTGATTTAGTTCACTGGTGGGATCGCAGTGATAGCGCAGTGCAAGTACCGGCAAGCCGCTCAACAGGGCATCGTGCAGCCGCCGGGCCACGGGGCTTTGCAGCGAGCCGTGCAGCAGGTCCATCGCCAGCGGGTAGTCGAGAAAGGGCAGCACCAGCGCGCGATAGGGCGCGAGCGGTAGGGCCTGTTGCCAGACGTTGGCCGGCACTGTCTCCCCCAGCGGTTGCCACAGCGCGCCATCCTCGATCTCTTCTGCCAGTGCAAGCTGCAGGGGCTGCCCACAGCTGGCCAGACGGTTTCGAATGGCCTGCCGATAGCCCTGGGCCGCGGTCACCATCACCAGCAGTGGCGGCTGCAGGCGTTTGAGCATCTGCTCGACCAGGCGTTCAATTTGTTGGTCGGTCATTGGGATCTCCATTAGCCGAGCAGCCTAACCTGCGCGCCGTTTTTCAATCCGGCGGCGTTGGCCTCCTCGGTATCGATGTGAAACTCCAACGCGAAATCGTCGCGCACCCGCACCACCACCTCATCGAAGGTCAACTGGCGCTCGCCGTCGCTGCGCACGCTCACCTTCTGGCCATTGGTCACGTTCAGCTGGCGGGCGTCTTGTGGCGAGAGGTGGATATGCCGCCAGGCGCAGATCACTTGGGATCGCAACTCCACGTGGCCGGCGGGACCGATGAGCAGCGCGCTGCCGGTATTTTCCAGCTGGCCGGACTCACGGACAGGTGCCTTGATACCGAGGGTGAAGCAGTCGGCGCGGGATATCTCCAGTTGTGAAACCGGCCGGGTCGGGCCGAGCACCCGCACCCGGGTTAGCGAGCCTTTGGGGCCGACCACGGTGACGCACTCTTCGGCGGCAAATTGGCCCGGCTGGCGCAGCGGTTTGAGCGGTGTCAGGGTGTAGCCCTTGCCGAACAAGGCCTCCACATCCTGTTGTGCCAGGTGAACGTGGCGATTCGAGATGCCGACCGGGATCGCCGGGCTAACCAGGCTCAGGCGGGCGGCGATCTTTTGATGCAACTGGGGATCGATCATACTTTCTTCCCTTTTCTTGCCGCGGCCTGTCTGTCTTCCGCTTGATCCCCAGCAGGCTTGCTGGCCGCTGGAGTGGCCGGTTCGGTATCGGCACCGCTTGGCGGTGGCAGGGCCGGGGCTGCACCTGTTACGGCCGTTAGCTCAGTGCTGGTGCTGGCCGGTGCGCGCGGCGGGAAGCCCTTGAGGTTGCTAAGCGCCGCTACCGCGCTTGGCTCCGGGCGTGCAATCACCAGTGAATGGACCTGCTGGTCGATAGTGGCAGCCACTGCTACACCACGCTCGATGGCGGTATGGATGGCGCTGATCTCCCCTTGGAAGCAGACACTCACTAGCCCAGAACCCACCTTGCGATAGCCGATGCAGGTGACGCTTGCGGCTTTGCAGGCAGCGTCCACGGCCTGAATGGCGGCGATCAATCCTCGCGTTTCAATTACGCCCAAACTTTTCATCGTCGACTCCTGTTAGTGGCGGACCAAACGAATATCGAAATCAAATTGTGCAAAGAAGGTCTCCAGCCGTTCTAATTCATCCGGCGTGTAAGACGGGTCTTGCGTAATCGGGTAGGGCATATCCAGCCGCTCATATTTCTTGCGTCCCAGCTGGTGGTACGGCAGCATGTCGATCCGTAGGATATTTCCCCGCTTTGCCAGTTTTTGTACATATTCGATAGCGCCGGTGATGGCATCCCATGAATCGTTATATCCACGTATAAGGGGCATGCGCACAATGACCTTAGCACCATAATCGACTAGCCATTCCAGATTGCGGCGAATACCTTCATTGTCGATGCCCAGCATTGCCTTATGTTGTTCGCTATTTATTTGCTTAATATCGAACAGAAAGGTATCGGTGACGGGAGCAAGCTGCTGGTAATTAGCCAGCGAGGTGGTGCCCTGGGTCTCTATTGCGGTATTGATCATCATCTTTTTACATTCGCGAAACAGCGCGACAGCAAAGTCAGTCTGCAGGCTCATTTCGCCACCACCGATAGTGACACCACCGCCAGAGGAGATGTAAAAGTCATAGTCCTGCATGATGATGTCCATCAGCTCGCTGACGGTGACATCCTTGCCAATAATGTCCAAGGCATGCTGGGTGCAAACTTCTTCACATTTACGACAGCCGATGCAATCCTTATTGCGATTAATGAAGTGTTTCATACTGCCGTTCTCTTCGGCTCGGTAATGGATTCCGGCCGGGCAGACATTTACGCAGTCACCACAGTTAATGCATTTATCATGCGAGAACATCACCTGAAATTGGCTGCTCAGCCCTTCAGGGTTAGCGCACCAAGGGCAGCGAAGGTTACAGCCCTTGAAAAAAATCAGCGTGCGAATGCCATCGCCGTCGTATATTGAATATTTTTGGATATTGAATATGCGGCCGGTTAATTCATTATTCACGTTCACGCTTGCCTCCTCTCCGTATTTGGCAGGCCGCGGTTTCATTATTTGCGACCTGCCATTACGGAGTACTTCCGGTTATTTTTACGATTAAGAAGTATCTGTTATCAATATGTCGGTCAGAACTTCTCAATCACGGTACGGCTGATGATTTCATCCTGTACTTCTTTGCACAGCTCGACGAAATAGGCACTGTAGCCCGCGACGCGTACGATGAGATCGCGGTACTTTTCCGGTTCCAGTTGTGCTTTTTTCAGTACTTCGTTGTCGACGTAGCTGAACTGCATCTGGCCGTTGCCGAGGATTGAGGCTGTACGCAGCAAGGTGATGAGACCATGCCGACCTTCTTGGGTATCCAGCAACCCCTTGAGGAACTTGAAGTTATGCACCATTCCGATGTTCATGGTCTCCACGTTCATTTTGCTCACAGACTTGATAACAGCGGTAGGACCTTGTTTATCTGCCCCTTGGGTAGGACTAATGCCGTCAGAAAGCGGCATCCATGCCAAGCGGCCGTTTGGCGTAGCGTTGGTCAGCTGACCAATTGGCGTGTTGTTGGAGATGGATAGGGTGCCGTGACTCATTCTGGAGTAGAGCATTTTGTACTTGCGACACTCCTTCTCCGTCCACTCGGTAATATCCAGCGCATACTGGTCGACGTAGTTGTCGTCATTGCCGTACTTGGGGGCATTAAGACAGTCGCGGAGCAATGCTTCATACCCTTCGAAGTTGGCTAGCAACGCATCGCGGATTTGTTCCAGAGTGTATTTCTTCTCCTCGAATACCAGCTTTCTGATGGCAGCCATGGAGTCGACATAAGTTGCAAGGCCAGAAAAGATGAGTCCGGGTCCATAGTTGACCATTGCACCACCAGCAGAGACATCTTTTCCGCTCTCCATACACCCCTCCACCATCAATGACATCAATGGTTTCGGCGCCACATCGCGGTGAACACGCTGACTTATCACAGTCCCGATCGCTGACATACGTACGATATGGGCAATCTGCTGTTTTACCGCAGCATCGAACTGCTCAAATGTCCTCAAATCACGCAGATCGCCAGTATCCAGCCCTTGTTCGCTGTCGAACAACACCATACGTCCACGGTTGAGTACGAACTCGATGGCGATCGGCCATTGGGTGTAACCTGTGGAGGTCCACTGGTAGATCCGGCCTGACTTTTGCGGTTCGACACAACCCATCAGGCAGTAATCGCGAGCATCCTCAAAATCGAATCCCTTACGTAACATCATCTTGATGTGGGAGTCATCGAAGTGGCAGGCAGGGAAACCCATCCCTGCTTTCACGACATCGACGATTTTCTCCATATATTTCTGCGGTGACTGGTTGTGAATGCGGCATGCCAGCGATGGTTGGTATACCTTCACGAACCGCACGGCATCCATGATGAGGTAGGTCAGATCGTTGCAGGCATCGCCACCGATGCGTTTCTGGCCACCTACGGTCAGGTTGATGAAGGGCTGATAGCCAGCGAAGTATTTCGCCCCTAGCTCACTCGACATCCACATCAGCTCGGCACACTTGATGATAAAGGCTTGTATCATCTCGAGCGCGCTTTCATGTGTTAGGCGTCCCTCGCGGATATCCGCTTCGAACATGGGGTAGCAGTACTGGTCGACCCGACCGAGCGACAGGCCTGTCTGGTTTTCTTCGATCTCGAACAGTGACTCCACCGTCCAGATGCTCTGCAGCGCTTCTTGCAGGGTCTTCGGTGGATTGGCTGGTACATTCTCGTTAACCTCGGCGATAGTCAGCAACTCTGCGCGGCGCTGGGCATTCTGCTCTTTGGCAGCCAGCTCACGGGCGTGAGCCGCGATGCGGCGGGCGTAGTTGATAACCCCTTCACAGGTTTCGACTGCTGCCTTGTAGAAATAGATGCGGTCGATATCTTCCGGGTTTTCCATGCTCAGCTGATCAAGATGAGCCAGTGCGTCAGCCTTGATGCCATTCATTCCCTTAGTAAACAACAGTACGTCATAGCCAGGGCAGGTATCGCCACCACCGTTGATCTGGTGGTAGGAGAGGTCGCTGACATAGGTTTCGCCACTAAATGCCCAGACGCCAGCCTCACGGTATTGGGCTTCCATGACCTCATCCAATGAGCGCCCCTGCCAGAACGGCACAATCTCTTCGCGGATAGTTTTCTTGTCCGCTTCGCTGATTTCAAAGGGATCTTGCGGGCGTGTGCTCATTGTATCGAGTTCGTCATGAACCCAGCGCCAGGCAATGTCCGGTGAAAAGGCGCCAGCACGTGGCTTACCACACGGATGGCCGACGATCAGTTCGTCATCCTGAATAAGGATGGGGCCTGTTTCACAGGCATGACGGAATGCCTTAGCACGCAGCAAGATGGTCGGCATCCCTGGGTTTGCTTTGACAACTTCGGTAACGGCGAGCGCACGGTAGATGGAGACGCTAGGACGCATCGTGAGATAGTTATTCCGTAGACGTTGCATTCGCGGCGTCAACCCCTCCATCACTGGCATATCGGCACTGGCGGCGAATGGGACTGCAGAGACGTGCTGCACTCCGCGAAAGAGGCGTACCGGCAGTTTGAGGGTGCTCAGGTTTTGTTGGGCGCAGAGGAACATCTCGGAGAGCGGGTTGATGCTCGCCTGCTCCAGGCTGGTGCCGTGTAGTAGGGCATCAAACATGGGGTAGCCGTCGAGGGCGCAGGTGGCGCGCACTTCACTCAGCTCTGCCAGCTTGAACCAGAGGCACTCGACGATTTCGTACGCCTGTTGTTCGGTGAGAGCGCCGTTGGTGATATCGCGCTGAAAGTAGGGCAACAGCGCTTTGTCGGCACCTTCCGGGTTAACCGCATAGCTGCCGTTATCGAGCTGGAGCGCCAGCTGGAACAGGTAGAAAGATTGACAAGCCTCTTTGAAGTTGCGTGCCGGGTGTGCCGGTACATGGTGCAAAATGGCGGCGCTGTCGCGCAGCTCGGCCTGGCGGAACGGGTTGGTTTCTGCGGCGGCCAAGGTTTCGGCGCTGTTGGCCAGGTTTTGTGCCAGTGCCATCAGGGCATCGCAGGCGTAGATGGCTGCTCGGCAGCCGTTGACTTCGTCCATGCCGCTGCGGCTGACGGCACTGCCCAGCGCGCGGGTTTTTTCTTCCAGCTGCAGCTTGATGGCGAGCACGCCCTTCTCCACTACCAGCTTGTAGTCGGGGGAGTCGATGGCGTTGTTCAGATTCAGGAACTGAAAGGTGGACGGACGCTGCCCAGCACTTTCATCGTGAAATATGGCGCCGTGGGGGGTACGGGTCTGGTTGCCGACAATCAGTTCGTCGGCACTGATAGTCAGCGGCAGTTGGCGCATCAGTTCGTAAAAACGGCGTGCCGGTTTGACTGCGGCGGGAATGCCCGCGATGTCACCGTCCAGCCTGCTCAGAATCGTTGCGTGTTCGCTGCACAAGGTGCTGCTGTGCGCTAATAAACGTTCAGCCAGCACGTTTACGCGCGGTGTTAAGCTGTAGTGTGCCATGAGGTAAGTTCTCCTGTTCTTGTTCTTAGTGGCTGGGGGCTGTGTTGCCATGCCATGCCTTACGATAGAGTTCGGTTAATGCCCACTCATCCGGTGTGCGCGGGTTGGTTGGGGTACAGTTGTCGCGCAGCGCCTGACTGACCATCTCCGACAGCCGCAAGTCGAAATCGGCAGCGAGGAGGCCGGTATCGCCAATGCTGGCCGGCATCTTCATCTCGTCTTTGAGTGCCTGGATGGCCACCAGCAGGCTGTTTACCCCCTCGCGCGGCGTATTGGCTGGCAGGTCCAGCAGGTGGGCCAGGCGAGCATATTTGTGGGCTGCCGGGGTATCACACTGCCCCTCATAGTCGGCGTTCCATGCCACGACCTGCGCCATCAGGAGCGCGTTGGCTCGTCCGTGCGGGACGCGGAACACGCCGCCGAGGGCATGAGCCAGGCTGTGGGTGATGCCGAGCGAGGCGTTAGTGAAGGCCATGCCAGCCATGCAGGAGGCGTTGTGCATCTTCTCCCGTGCCAGCAGATCGTGACCGTTGCGCCAGCAAGCGGGCAGGTAGCGAAAGACCTGTTGCACCACCTTCTCCGCCAATGCGTCGGAAAAATCGCTGGCCGCCCGGGAGACATAGGCCTCCAGCGCATGGCACAGCACGTCCATCCCAGTGTCGGCGGTGATGGCTGGCGGTACCGATGCAACCAGCGAGGGATCGAGAATGGCGATATCCGGCAGCAATGACGGGTCGACCAGCACCAGCTTCTCGCTGCGGGCCTTGACCACCGAGAAGCTGGTCACTTCCGAACCGGTGCCGCTGGTAGTCGGGATGGCCACGAAGCAGGGGCGCTCGCGCCCCAGATTCGGGCGAGTTTGCGCCAGAGCGAACATGACCGCTTTGGCTGCATCAATCACCGAACCGCCACCCAGGGCGATCACCAGATCCGGATAGCAGCTGTCCATGAGTTTCATGCCGCGCACTACCGTTGTTATGTCCGGATCAGCCACAACATCGTCCCAGAGCTGGAATGCGATGCCGCGTTGGCGCAGGATCTGCGTCACCCGGTCGGCCAGGCCAACTTGCACCATCACCTGATCGGTGACCAGCAGCGCCTGGCGGGCCGGCTGTTCGGCTAGGGCAGACAATGCGTCCTGACCGAAGCGGATCCGGGGTTTCAGCAAAAATTCACTCATTGGGTCATTTACTCCTCAAGCGTCCCGAAACACCTTCTCGACAATGGCGACCACCGACATGGCCTTGTAGCGGTCTCTGTTGAGCGCGAGGTACTCCTCGGCCAGAACGATGTCGTGCATGCCTGCGCCGACACTATCGATGGCGACCCAAGAGCGGTCCTTCATCGGTTGTTGCTGATCGTCCAGCTGGGTGATCAACAGCAGGTTGCTGCCGCGCAGCTCATCGCACTTCTGCGTGGCGACGACATGTCCGGTTACCTTTGCGAGAATCATGGTTTTTATCGCCTTATCTCAATGGGTTACTTGCCAAGACGCTCAAGCACCTGACGGATGACCCGCTCCACGTTCTGCTCGCTGATCTCGCCGCCGACCTCGGCGGTGGCGCCGGCAAAGCGGTTGTCGGCGCTGTGGCAGGTTGGCGTCAGGGCACTGAAGCGAGCGTCGTCTAGGATGCTGCAGTGCTGGGGCGCTGCCGGGGCGGAGCTTGCGGGCTGCACCGCAACCGGTTGAATGGGGGCTCGCAGCTCTTCGATGGTGCGTACGCCGTAACCCACCTTGCGGATGTTGAGCAGGTTCATCGGGCCGACGTTGTCGGAGCTGGAGCCTCCGCCAACGGCTCCGCAGCCGAGGGTCAGTGCTGGCGTTAGGTTGGTAGTGGCCCCAATGCCACCGAGGGCGGCTGGGGTGTTGATCAGGATTCGGTGGACCGGTTTTTCTAGGCTGAACTGGCGGATCACATCCTGGTTGCGGGTATGGATCACCAGGGTGTGGCCAAGGCCTTCGTTGGTCAGCAGCTCAACCACCCGATGACAGGCGGCTCTCCACTCCTCTTCCACGTAGAGGCCGAGCACCGGGCACAGCTTTTCACGGGAGTAGGGGTTACTGTGGGAGACGGTGGTCTGCTCGGCCACCAGCACGCGGGTGCTGGGTGGTACGCTGAAACCGGCCAGCTGGCTGAGATGAAATGCGGTCTTGCCCACAACTTTCGGGTTGATGGTGCCGTTCGGGCGCAGCAGCAGGGCGGCCATCTTGGCGGCCTCGTCTTCGTTCATGAAGTAGGCGCCCTGGGCTGCCAGCTCGCGATGAACCTCGTCGTAGATACAGCGTTCGACGATGATCGACTGTTCGGAGGCGCAAATCACGCCGTTGTCGAAGGTCTTGCTGGTGATGATGTCCTTCACCGCTTGGTGAATGTCGGCACTGCGTTCGATAAAGGCCGGGCCGTTGCCCGGGCCGCCGCTGATGGTCGGAGTGCCGGAGGCATAGGCCGCGCGCACCATGCCTTCGCCACCGGTTGCAAGGATCAGTGATACGTCCTTGCTATGCATCAGCTCGGAGGTCGCCTCCAGGGTCAGCTGGGTGACGCCGTCCACGATACCCGCCGGAGCCCCGGCGGCTTCGGCGGCACGCTTGACGATTTCAATGGCTTTCCAGCTGCACTGGCGTGCGCCCGGATGCGGCGAAAATATGATGGCATTGCCTGCCTTGAGGGCGATCAGTGTTTTGTAGAAGATGGTGGAAGTCGGGTTGGTGGAGGGTACCAGCGCACATATCACGCCCAGCGGCACGCCCACGTCCATCACTTTTTTCACCTGATCGTCATGAATGATCCCGACGGTCTTCATCTCTTTGATGGCATCGTAAACGTGTAGCGAAGCGAACCGGTTTTTCAACACCTTGTCCTGCCAGTTGCCAAAGCCTGTTTCTTCTGCGGCCATTTTTGCCAGCGTTTCGGCATGGCGCGCGGCTTCTTCGGCCACGTTCTTCACGATGGCGTCGATTTTCTGCTGCGAAAAGGTGGCCATAATCACCTGTGCCTGCTTGGCGTTGCGCACCAGTTCTCTCGCGTTCTGGCGGGAGAGCAAATCGGTATCGAGTTCAATCATGAATCTATCCTTCATCAGACTAAAAAAGTGCGGGCGGGGCGTGCCCTCTCAGGTTATGCCTTGTGCTGCGCCGCTATTTTTTCGATGTCGTTGTGCGGGCGGGCGATTACGCGAGAGGTGACCACTTCGCCAATGCGTTTCGCCGCTTCCACACCGGAATCCACCGCCGCATTGACCGCGCCGACGTCGCCTTTCACCATGGCGGTGACCAGGCCTGAGCCGACGTTCTCATAGCCGATCAGCTCGACGTTGGCGGCCTTGCACATGGCATCAGCCGCTTCAATGCAGGCCACCAGACCTTTGGTCTCAATCAGACCAAGTGCTTCTTTCATCATGTTCTCTCCCGTTATTCGGAAATTTTGTAGTGGGCGACAATCTTACTGATGTCGTTGTGCGGACGGGCGATGACCAGCGAGGTCACCACTTCACCGATGCGCTGTGCGGATTCCACGCCGGAGTCCACCGCGGCTTTCACGGCCCCCACGTCGCCTTTCACCATGGCGGTGACCAGACCAGAGCCGACGTTCTCATAGCCGATCAGCTCGACGTTGGCGGCTTTGCACATGGCATCCGCCGCTTCAATGCAGGCCACCAGGCCCTTGGTTTCAATCAAACCCAATGCATCACCCATTTGCGATCTCCCGGCCTCAAGCCTTGTGTTTAATGACGATTTTGTTGATGTCGTTGTGCGGACGGGCGATGACCAGCGAGGTCACCACTTCACCGATGCGCTGTGCCGACTCCACGCCGGAATCCACCGCCGCTTTCACTGCGCCGACATCCCCCTTCACCATGACAGTGACCAGGCCGGAGCCGATGTTTTCATAGCTGATCAGCTCCACGTTGGCGGATTTGCACATGGCATCCGCGGCTTCAATGCAAGCCACCAGACCTTTGGTTTCGATAAGCCCCAATGCATCACCCATGGTGATCTCCTCAGAACAGATATGTGTGGTGTGGTTAAGGAACTCCGTCCGTGTCACGGCGTTGAGCCACGGTTGCGGTGTTCAATCGCCACTATAGGTACTGGCGGTATTTGTGGAATTTGAATCTGTAAAAATGAAATATTTAGTTTGTTGTTCTGAATCTATTGTTTTTATAAGCCGCATTTATCTATTTATGCTGCGGCCACGAGACTGTTTTATGCCTTGCATAAGGCCGAATTCAGGCCCGGGAAAAGATCGTTGGCTGATGTTAATGGGTTGTTGTGTTATGGGGGCCGAGAGGTAATTTGGCCGGCAGCTAACTGTGGCGGAGCTCATGTTTTGCCGGCGACGCTAAATGTAAAAAGTGAGCCGGGTGTGACGGGAAGGAGAGATAAAGGTAGTGACGGCGGGCCAGACGGGGGAGGTTGCATTGAGAGCGGGCGCGAGTCATGTGGATGCCGGCGTGAGGGGGGATGGTACGGGCTGGAAAAGTAGCGGGAACCGGTCCTGCCTGGTGATGCGCAAGGGGCGTCTTGTCGGCACGGATGTGTAGTCGGGGGAAGGGGGGCCGGCAGTCACCACGGCACTGCCTTTAGGGCAAACAGGCGGACAGGTCGCATTGGGGTGGCGTCATAGGGGCTTGCGCGGGTCAGCTTGTGGGGCAGGGCGATATGTGCGCGTCGTCGACGCTTGGGTCGGGATTGCCGCCGTATTGCCGGAACTAGTTCAGTTTGCTGCCGGATTTGAGGGTGCAGATCCAGAGCGGCGAGTTGATGGAGCTCAGCAGTATGGCCTGCTGATTGAGCCGCTGGGCACTCAGAAACAGCCCATCGTGACTGTCGGACATCTCGCGCATGAAGTAGTCGAAGATCACGTCCGGCGACTGATCGATGGAGGAGGCGCTCGCTTCCCATTTGTTGATGCGGTATTGACGCTCGGTGGAGGAGACCCGGTTGCTGCTGTAGGTAAACGTGACGTAGCGCTGGAGGTAGAGCCAGCCTGCGGCCGAATCGGTATAGCCTTCAACCACCATGGAGCCTTTCCCCTGGCGGCCGAAATTGAAGTGGATGTTGCCGTTGACGTTCTCTTTGTTCATGTCCTCAAAGCGCATGATGCCTTTGGTGGCGCAGCTCATGATGCCATCATTTTCGGTCGGCAGCTGGTAGCAGGCATAGAGTGCCGCAGCGAGGAACAGGGTGCAGGAGAAGAGAAAAAAGGGACGCGGCGCAAGTCTCATCACGGCTTCCAGGAGTAGTAGAAATAGTTGTCGCAGTAGCTGAACGGGTTGTCTTCGTGCATGGCGCAGTGGGCCAGAAATACCCGGCCCAGGCCGTTGGTTTCCAGTCTGTCCCCGTAGAAAAACAAAAAACGCTCGCCGGGTTTGCAACTGATGTTCAAACGCTGGCGCACCTGCTCGAAATGCTTACCGTAGGTCGTGGCGCTGACCGATCGCAGCATCTCGTCGCTGGCCAGCAATTCGCACTGGTTATTGGGGATCTGTGTCATTGAAAGGGGGCGGGGCTCACGGTCATTCAACAGACCGAATGCCACCAGTAGTAGGGCAAAAACGAGCATGCAGCCACCAGCGATATACCAGCATATTCCTCGGGAGTGTGGAGTGAGGGGAAGTTGCCACTCTGCAGGCTCAATTACCGGTTCGGCGGTTGCCACCATGGCTGGCGGGGTCGCTATTTCATTGGGTGGCGCGGGAGCATCATCGATAGGTTCAATTATGACGTCTGGATTCAGCTGCAAATAACCGCGCGATACCGTGATGATGATATTGTCTATATCGTACTGGCGAAAAGCCTTGCGCAATATGCTCAGGTATTGGTTGAGATTGCTGTTCGATGAAGTTAATCCGTTATCATCCCAGACTTTTTTAAGCACCTCGTCTCGGCTCACGATCCCTGTATTTCGTAAGAAAAAATAAAAAAGCGCATTGGCGGTAATGGATAATTGACTGTCCGGCTCAACACTTTCCCGCTGAGTCAAGGAACCATCTGTCGCATCATAAATGAAGCGGGCATTGATGAAGTAGCGCATCTCGGCCTCAATCCATGTGCTTTATATGGGGAGCGTCATATTATGCAAAGTTTCAACCAGCGCCTGACGGTGCGTTGCAATCATGGTGCGCCCTTCGGTTAACTCCGATAGCCAAATACCGTCCGCGGCATAACGTACCAGCGTACCAGTATGGCTATTGTCCAACTCATCACCTTGCTCTAGATGTGCCTGCATCCAGTCACGCCAACATTTTCGCAACACTGGTTCATCCGGCATGGCCAATGAAAGTACCATTAACTGGCGACTCTCCTGGGTGTCCGTTAATTCAGGGGCAGAAAGATAGTGCAGGTAAGCACGAGTAAAACGGCCATATTCAGTCTTGTCAGCAGCCATCAGTGCTGAGATAGCCTCTTCCATAATTGCCAGTAGACGAGCAAAGAGAGCAAAGATCAGTGATTGCTTATTAGGGAAATGGTGTAGTAATCCACCTTTGCTTACACCGGCTTCAGTGGCTACGGCATTCAAAGACAGAGCTGCGATGCCGTCTCGAGCAGCGATTGTGGCTGCTGACTCCAGCAGTTGTTCCTGCAAACGGACAGGATCTTTTTTACGGTGTGCTGTTTCCATGTTCATTACTGAATCATACCGACCAGACGGTATGATTTTGTTTGATCGCTATCAACTCAGAAGATGTGTTCCAAGACGAGATGCCATTCTTGTGTATTAGGTCACATTTACCCATGTGCCTTGAGGCCGGCTATCAGCTCACAAGTCCAGATAATGATTAGCGACTGCGGTAGGGCAGATTGCCAGGTAAGGGGAAGTCGATGAGGGCCTATGTGCTGGATGAAAGAGTATTGGGTGATGAAGGAGATGACGTAGGGGGTGAATAACCCCAGTGAGCAGGAACCAAGGGCCACGGGTATGCCATTTCGGCGTTGTTAATGAAAGAAGCAAAAATGGTGGCTACAGTGGCGACAAAAAGGGGCTGTAGCCACCCAGTAAGAGGCGTGTAGCCACGTGTAGCCACCACTTTTTTGAGTAGTGGCTACACGACAAACACAGCAATGGCGCGCTCTAGAAGGGAGTTGTAGCCGCGTAGCCACTGTAGCCACCGATTTTTCATATATACAATGCAATCAGTCGATCGAGATCACACGTTTGTCGTTGGAGGCGCATTACTGGGCAAGAAGATGTGAGTCACTTTGATGACTGGCCCTGTATAGGATGATGAGTCAAATGACGACAACCAGTAAGCAATGGCCTAACGAGAGTTCCTCTTGTTTCCTGCTGCTTTTTAAGTGTGGTCTTTATCATTTGATTAATGTGGCACGCCCCGAATCATGTAGTTCAACCGTGGTCAGCTTAACTCCGTGGGAGAGAAGGAGTTCTTCTGCTGCCAAGGGTAAATTCTTATCAGTGATAACTTGGTCGATCACCTCCCAGCTAGCTACATTAAATGTCCCCACTTTGCCATATTTTGATGAGTCGCAAACGAGAACCCTCTTGGCTGCAGCATCTATTACTGCACGCTTAACAGGCACTTTCTGTTCACTTGGTGTAGAGATGCCTGTTGCATCCCATGAGGAGGTTGAGAGGAAAGCAATATCAAGATGCAGGTTTCGCAAAAAATGAGCAGTGGCTTCACCGGCACAAGACTGATTGTCACGGACTACTAATCCACCTGTGTGATATAGACGATTGCACATTCCAAACTCAATCAGATAGCCGCATACCATGAAATCATTGGTCACAATCATCAGGTCATCACGCGAGGCCAGCAGACGAGCGAGCTCAAGGGAAGTGGTACCTGCATCGAGATAGACAGAACTTCCATGCTCGATAAGTTCAACAGCCGCGTGTGCTATCGCGACTTTAGCATCTTGCATTAACGTTCGTTTGTCCGCATGAGAGGGCTCGCTTCGAATACGCTGAGTCAGACTTACTCCACCAGAAACAGACAGAACCCTGCCTTGTTCCTCAAGCTTCTGAATATCCCGCCTTACGGTCATATGGGAGACCTGAAGCCACTCAGTGAGCTCCGTAATACTAACTGCCCCACGTTCTGCCAGTAGATGCAGAATTCGTTGCTGCCGCTCTATCGGGATCATGGATATCTCCAGTTCAAAATACTGGAGCCATCTTAGCCCAGGTGAATGGGAAAAAATGGTAAAAACTCTTAAAAAGCATCAGGAATCACATTTATTCACAATGAGAATCGATGTTTAGTGAGATGGAAATCCTACAAACTTGATTAATCACAAATATTAACATCAAAAAGTTAATTTATGTGATGGATGGTTGATATTTGATCGCCTCAAGCCCCTATCATGGCCTCATCCGTAGTTATTGAGGAACTAACAGATGAGCAAACCATATCACGTTGCCGTCATAGGCCTAGGGGCCATGGGTATGGGTGCAGCTCGCTCCTGCCTGCGGGCCGGGCTTGTCACCTATGGCATTGACCTTTGCGAGAATGCTCGAGAGCAACTGCAGGCCGCCGGGGCTGCTGCTGTTATGGCCGACGCCCGCCCCTTAGCAGAGACGTTGGACGCAGTCCTACTGCTAGTGGTCAACGCAACCCAAGTACGCAGAATCCTGTTTGGCGAGAACGGTTTGGCCGCTCATCTCAAACAGGGAACGGGCGTAATGATTTCCTCCACTATCTCAGCAGATGAGGCTGCCACTTTTGCTCGCGAGTTGGCAGGGTTCGGACTATTGATGCTGGACGCCCCAGTCTCAGGCGGTGCAATTAAAGCCGATGCGGGTGAGATGACTGTAATGGCGGCTGGTGCCGACGCTGCCTTTGCACACTTGCGGCCGGTTCTCGATGCTGTGGCTGGAAAGGTCTACCGGATCGGCAGCGAGCCAGGACAAGGCAGCACAGTCAAGATTATCCACCAGTTGCTGGCAGGTGTGCACATTGCGGCCGCCGCCGAGGCCATGGCACTCGCAAGCCGTGCCGGCGTCTCACTGGACCTGATGTATGACGTTGTGACCCATTCCGCCGGTAACTCCTGGATGTTCGAAAACCGCATGGCCAGGGTACTGACCGGTGACTATCAGGCTCGCTCGGCAGTCGACATCTTCGTCAAGGACCTCAATCTGGTTGCTGATACAGCCAAGGCGCTGAACTTCCCGCTGCCGCTGGCTAGCACTGCTCTCAATATGTTTCTCACGGCTAGCAATGCCGGTCATGGGAAGGAGGACGACAGCGCTGTCATCAAGATCTTCAACGGCATAATCCTGCCGGAACAGGAGGGCGCAGCATGAAACTTGGTGTTATTGCAGACGATTTTACCGGCGCAACCGATATCGCAGGTTTTCTAGTGGAAAACGGCCTCGCCACAATCCAGTTCTCCGGTATCCCTGCAACGGTGGACCTGACGGGAGTTGATGCTGTGGTGATAAGCCTCAAGAGCCGTTCCTGCCCGACTGACGAGGCGGTGCGCGATACCTTGGCTGCCCTAGACTGGCTCAAGGCGCTCGGTTGTCCACGCATCTACCAGAAATATTGCTCTACCTTCGACAGCACGGCAGCCGGCAATATCGGTCCGGTCACTGACGCTCTGCTGGGGGCGTTGGAAAGCAGGTTCACGCTTATCTGCCCAGCGCTGCCGATAAACGGGCGTACCGTCTATCAAGGAAACCTCTTTGTTGGTGCCCAGCCGCTCGCTGAATCTGGTATGCGACACCACCCCATCACTCCTATGACAGACAGCAATTTGCTGCGACTGATGGAGGCACAGGCCGCGGGGCGTGCCGGACTGGTGCCGTTCGCCATCATCGAGCAGGGCCCTCGTGCCATTACTGACGCTTTTGAACAACTTAAACAAGATGGTGTGCGTTACGCCGTGGTAGATACCCTTACCGAGCAGCATTTGTTGGACATTGCCGAGGCCGCTATCGATATGCCGTTGGTCACTGGTGGTTCCGGACTCGCCATCGGTTTGGCCCGGTTGCTCGGCAGCGGTAATCTGGCCGCTGCCCGCGAGGCAGGACGGCCAGTCGGTACCCGCGCTGTTGTGCTGTCGGGCTCCTGCTCCGAAATGACCAACCGCCAGGTCGCACACTATCGATCTGTTGCGCCGGCACTGGCCCTTGATGTGGCTGCTTGCCTGACACAAGCAGACTATCCGGCCGAGCTGGCCCGTTGGGTCCTGAACCAACCGGTTTCTCCTGCCCCTATGATCCACGCTACGACCAGCCCGAACGAGCTAGCTGTCATTCAGGAACGCCATGGCCGTGACGCGGCAAGTAAAGCGGTGGAGCAATGCTTTGCACAAGTGGCCGTGCTGCTGAAAGAGGCCGGCGTGGATAACTTCATCATCGCTGGCGGCGAAACCTCAAGCGGCATTACCCAGGCATTGGGCATCTCCGCTTTCCACATAGGCCCCCAGATTGCTCCCGGCGTGCCATGGGTTCGAGCTACCGACGCACCGCTTTCGCTGGCGCTTAAATCGGGCAACTTTGGTGACGACACCTTCTTCAGCCGGGCACAGGAGTTTTTCCATGACTGAACAGGCTCTGCGCAACACCATGGTGATGCTGGGCGCATCTCTTTTCGAACGGGGTTATGCCACAGGCGGTGCTGGCAATCTCTCGGCCAAACTACCGGATGGCACGTTGCTTGCCACCCCAACCGGCTCCAGCCTTGGCAGGCTCGATCCGACTCGTCTCTCAACCGTGAGCATGAGCGGTGAACACCTCGGGGGGGACCGCCCTTCCAAGGAGGTAGCTTTCCACCTCGCTATCTACCACAACAATCCGGACTGTCAGGCAGTGGTACATCTGCACTGCACCCATCTAACCGCCCTCTCTTGTCTAGAGGGGTTGGATCCGACCAATGTGATACGTCCCTTTACCCCTTATTACGTGATGCGAGTTGGCCAGCTGCCGCTCATTCCCTACTACAAGCCTGGGGATGTACGCATAGCTGAGGAACTTGGTCGCCGTGCTCCTGATGGCAACGCCTTCCTGCTGGCTAACCATGGTCCCGTGGTCACTGGCAAGGATCTGGTCGAGGCGGTCAACAACATGGAGGAACTGGAAGAGACGGCTCGCCTGGCCCTGCTGCTGCAAGGCAGGCAGATCCGCTATCTGAACGAACCAGAAATCAAGGAATTAAGGAGTCTGAAACCATGAGCAAATTTGCCGCCAATCTCACCATGCTGTTTACCGAGTTACCGTTTCTGGAACGTTTCGCTGCGGCCCGTGAGGCTGGCTTCGAAGCGGTGGAGTTCCTGTTCCCCTACGAGTGGCCCGCCGCCGAGCTCGCCCGCCAGTTACAGCAGTTCGGCTTGACGCAAGCGCTGTTCAACATGCCGCCGGGAAACTGGGCGATGGGGGAGCGCGGCATGGCTGCCATCCCCGGCAGAGAAGCCGAGTTTCGCAGCCACCTATCAACAGTGCGTGACTACGCCTTGGCGCTTGGGTGTCGCAAGGTACACGCCATGAGCGGCATCGTAGATCCGGCCCACAGCTTTGCCGCCCATCGCCAGACCTTGATAGAAAACATCCGCTTCGCCGCCGACTTTTTGGCAGAAGACGGCATCAAGGTGCTGCTGGAGCCGCTGAACGATCGGGACGTGCCCGGCTATTTTCTGGCTCACCAGCTCTACGCATTGGCGCTAGTAGATGAGATAGACAGACCGAACGTAGGGGTACAGCTTGACCTCTATCACGCTCAGATCATGGACGGGGATCTCACCCGTCTCATCGGCAAGCTGGGCTCGGCTATTGGCCACGTCCAGATCGCCTCAGTGCCGGATCGCCACGAGCCGGACGAAGGGGAAATCGCCTACCCGCACCTGTTCAAGGTACTGGAGGAGGTGGGCTACCACGACTGGATCGGCTGTGAATACAACCCCAGAGGCAATACCCGGCAAGGACTGACCTGGCTGACAAAGCAATAACGACCCTATACACGAATGAGTCTGAGGATAACGATATGCAGATAATTATCACCGGAGGCGGCGGCTTTTTGGGACAAAAGCTTGCTCGTGCCCTGTTGCAGAGTACAGTCTCTTTCAGCGAGTTACTGTTGGTAGACATTCAGGAGCCACAGCGCCTGCCCGATCCACGCGTACGCTGCCTGCAGGCAGACCTGACTACCCCAGGGGTGGCCGAATCTCTGATATGCGAACGCACTGCCATTGTCTATCACCTTGCTGCCATCGTCAGCAGCCACGCCGAGCAGGATTTTGATCTCGGCTGGAAGGTCAACCTGGACACCACCCGCAGCCTGCTGGAGGCATGCCGTCATGCCCATCCTAGCATCCGCTTTGTATTCACCAGCTCGCTGGCTGTCTATGGCGGTCCACTGCCTGAGATTGTGGACGACAGCACCGCGCTTACCCCGACTTCTTCTTATGGCGCGCAGAAGGCGATGGGGGAATTACTGGTCAACGATTACAGCCGCAAAGGTTATGTGGATGGGCTGGTTCTGCGGCTACCCACTATCTGCGTACGACCAGGCAAGCCGAATCGCGCCGCCTCATCATTTGTCAGCAGCATTATCCGCGAGCCTCTGCAAGGGGAGAGCGCCATCTGCCCGGTGAGCCCCGAGCTTCGTCTTTGGCTCTCAAGCCCCGCCACTGTAGTTGATAACTTCCTGCGGGCCGCCAGGCTTACCGCCACAGGCGATTTCCGCAGCATCAACCTGCCCGGCATCAGCGTTACCGTGGGCGAGATGATGGAAGCCCTCGCTCGAACGGGTGGTCAGGCTGCTCTGGATCGGGTGCAGTTTGCTGCCGATCCTGCCATCGAGCGCATCGTCGCCAGTTGGCCTGGACAGATTGACAACAGCCGGGCATTGGCATCCGGCTTCATGGCAGACAGGACGTTTGCTGAGATCATTGACAGCTTTATAGCCCATGACCTGCAGGAGGCATTATGAGCACCATTCCTACCCCTATCATTGGCCTTATCATTGCGGTTTTCGTATTGGTGTTTCTGGTTATCCGCACTCGGGTGCATGCCCTGATTGCCATGTTGGCGGCGGCCTGTATCGCCGGGATCACCGGAGGCATGAGCATCGACAAGACCCTTACCGTCATCACCCAGGGCTTTGGCTCCACCCTTGGCAGCATTGGTATCGTCATTGGCCTCGGTGTCATGATGGGCCGCCTATTGGAAGTGTCCGGAGCAGCAGAGCAGATCGCTTATAGCTTCATCAAATGGCTCGGCAAGCGTCGCGAGGAGTGGGCACTAGCCATTACCGGCTACATAGTCAGCATTCCTATCTTTGTCGATTCCGCCTTCGTCATCCTATACCCGGTTGCCAAGGCGCTGGCGAAAAGCGGCAAGCGCTCCCTGCTCACCCTGGGAGTTGCACTTGCTGGTGGCCTGGTAGTGACCCACCACACCGTGCCGCCAACACCGGGCCCACTCGGTGTTGCCGGTCTGTTTGACGTGGATATTGGCGCCATGCTTTTGATGGGCATGGCCCTGGCCATCCCCTGCGTGATAGGCATCGTCTTCTACGCTCAGTGGCTAGACCGCAAGTACCCCGAGTTTTCTCAGCAGGCGGAAAAAACGCCGGATGAGTTGCAGGTCACCTACGAACAGTATCTCAAGGAGAAGGAGGGCAAGCCCTTGCCAAGCCTGACCTTGTCGCTGCTGCCGATCTTGGTGCCCATCGTGCTTATCTTCCTGAAGGCCATCTTCACCACGCTCGCCACCCTGGATGGAATGAATGGTCTGATGGAGAACCCGTTGGTTCAGGGCGTCAACTTCATTGGCACACCGATAATCGCACTCGCTATCAGTGTGCTGCTGGCGGTCTATACCTTGGTGCCGCACATGGATAAGCACGCCACCGCTGAGCGCCTTGAAGAGGGGTTGCAATCGGCCGGTATCATCCTGCTGGTGACCGGTGCCGGGGGGGCGTTGGGGGCAGTTCTACGCGACAGCGGCGCTGGCCAGCAGCTTGCCGAGCAGATCGCTTTGCTGCCAATCTCCCCAATCCTGATCCCCTTCATCGTGGCAACCTTGGTACGCATCATCCAAGGTTCTGGCACAGTCGCCATGGTGACGGCAGCCTCCATTTCGGCACCAATCTTGGCGCAGATCCCCGGGGTCAACATGTTGCTGGCTGCCCAAGCTGCCACCATGGGCTCGCTGTTCTTCGGTTACTTCAACGACAGCTTGTTCTGGGTGGTTAACCGTATGATGGGGGTATCCGACGTGAAGCAGCAAATGGTGGTCTGGTCTATTCCTACCACTATCGCCTGGGCTATCGGCGGTACTTGCGTAGCCCTGCTCAACCTGCTGTTTGGCTCCGGTGGCACCTGGCTTGATCCTGTTCTGCCATTACTGGTACTGGCGCTTATTATCTGGATTGTTCGTCGTCAACCTGTTCCGGTTCTCAGTGACACTGTGACGGAAAATAAATAGCGACTAGCTCACATAGCTACACCGACGTTCACTGAGAGAGCCGCACTAACAGAGCGGCTCTCTTTCTGTTCCTGGCACTGAAGAACCAACCAGCCCTGACTCATTGATTAAAATCTCAACGTTCGGTAATTGCTCGTGTACTTTTTGAGACCTTTTGAGTCCTGATTCAAACAAATTGGAACGGTTTTATGGGATTATTACATCCCATGTCGTGTCGAACCCTGCTAATTCTCCATGAGTGACTCCATACCAAGCTATGAGCGCATGATGCCTGTGGTGCTCTCTGTACTGCAAAATGGCGAAAGCTTCCCATTGCGTCAGGTCTATCAGGCCGTCTGCGATCATTACGCTTTCACCCCTGAGCAATTGGCTCACACCCTGCCGAGCGGGCGGCAAACCACGGTTCGCTCCCGGGTCGGCTGGGCCAAGACCTATCTGGTCAAGGCAGGGCTCATCGAGCAACCCAAGCGGGGCGTCTGCCTTATTACCGAACGGGGTAAGGCTGCTTTGGCATCGGGTCAGAACATCGATAACCACTATCTGGCTCAGTTCAAGGAGTTCGTGACCTTTACTCTGGCGTCCAGTGAAAGCACAGGTAAGTTGACACAAGGCACAACCGATGCCGCGGACGAGCCACATAACGTGCAAGCCAGCACACCACAAGAGCAGATTGAGCAGGCGCTGGCTGCCATCAATCAGTCTCTTGCCGATGACCTGTTGACCGAAATCCTTGGCCTTTCCCCTCGCTTCTTTGAACAGCTGGTGGTCGATCTGATGGTGGCCATGGGCTATGGCGGCAGCCAGCAGGATGCGGCCCGCACCACTCGCTACAGCAGCGATGGCGGGATCGACGGCATCATCAAGGAAGACCGGCTGGGTCTCGACTCCATCTACCTGCAGGCCAAGCGCTACACCGATAAAACAGTTGGGCGTCCCGAGATCCAGTCTTTCGCGGGGGCACTGGATTTGCACAAGGCCCGCAAGGGGGTCTTTATCACAACCTCCAGCTTTAGCCGTGAGGCACGGGAGTATGTCGGACTGATTGAGAAGCGCATCGTGCTGATCGACGGCGCCCGACTCGCAGCCCTGATGGTCGAATATGGCGTCGGCGTCACCACCCGCCAGACCCTCACAATCAAGACCCTGGATTCGGATTACTTCACGGAAGAGTAACGATGGAACTGCAGAGCAACTTCGATTTTCTTGAATGCCACGATGAACTGCTGGTACGCCTAGCCAAGACTGCAGAGATCTGTTTCGTCCCTGACCCCAATACGACGCTAATCAAGATGCGTCAATTGGCCGAGGAGTTAGCCAAAACAATTGCATCTCGTGTCGGCGTTGATAGCGGCCCAGACATTAGGCAGGTTGATCTACTACGAGAACTGGATCAGGTATTGCGGCTCGACAAGCTGGTCAAGGATGCATTTCATACCCTGAGAAAACTCGGTAATGCAGCAACCCATGACGTATCTTCCTCCTCACACCGTGATGCATTAGTTGCCCTACGTATTGCTCATGCACTGGCTGGCTGGTTCCATATCACTTTTGGTGGCAGCAAGGCGAAAGAATTCAAACTTACCGCATTTATCGAGCCGCGCGACCCTTCGGAGAAATTGCGCCAGCTAGAAGAAGCCTTGCTGGAACAGCAAAAACTGGCTCGTTCCACTGAAGATCGTCTTTCCCATGCCGAAACATTACGCCAGATAGAAGCGCAAAGAGCCCAAGCCGAAAAGGAACGGGCGGATACGATGGCCTCGGAGAGTCAAGTATGGGAGCAATTGGCTACCGAACACGAAACCAAGCTTGCCGAATACCGAGCCAAGATGGATGCGGCAAATATCCTATACATTCAAAAGTTTGTCGGTTTGGGTAAAGAGCGTCAGGCTTCCGAGATTCGTCGCATCGAGAAAGCATCACTCGAGCTGAACGAGAAAGAGACCCGGCTTATCATAGATCAGCAGCTCACCGAAGCAGGATGGGAGGCTGACACAGTTAACCTGCGCTTTTCCAAAGGGGCTCGTCCACTCCCTAACACGAATAGAGCCATCGCTGAATGGCCAACCGCATCCGGCCCCGCTGATTATGTGCTCTTCTGCGGCCTCACCCCCGTTTCGGTCATCGAGGCCAAAAAGAGTGCCCGCAACGTCTATGGAGCCATCGATCAGGCCAAACGTTACGCCACAGACCTACAAGAACGAGGGGCTTTCCTCATTGAAACGACCTACGGAGCCTTCAAGGTTCCTCTGGTGTTTGCCACTAATGGGCGTCCCTACCTGAAACAGTTGGAACTAGAGAGCGGCATCTGGTTCCTTGATGTCCGGGATAATGCCAACCGTCGGCGCTGCTTAAAAGGCTGGTTTTCACCAGCAGAGTTGCAAACCTATCTTCGACAGACCACACAACAGGCTAATACAGAGTTGGAGCAGATGGGCTTCGACTACGAGCTAAAGCTGCGAGACTACCAGGTCAGCGCTATTCAATCCGTGGAAAAGGCCATCAAAGAGGGAAAATCATCGGCACTGATTGCCATGGCAACGGGCACCGGCAAAACCAAGACCGCGATAGCCATGGTCTATCGTCTGCTTAAAGCCGAACGCTTTCGACGCATACTGTTTCTGGTAGACAGGTCCGCTTTGGGAGTACAGGCCACGGATGACTTCACAGCGGTACGGCTGGAAAGCCTCAGTACCTTTGCCGACACCTTTGAGGTGTTGGGAATGGTGCAGAATAAACCGCCTGTTCCGGAGCCAGAGGATTCAACCAAGGTTCACATGACCACAGTCCAAGGGCTGGTCAAGCGTCTCCTTTATCCCGGCGATAACAGCAAACCGAGCATCGGCCAGTACGACTGCATCATCGTGGATGAATGTCATCGTGGTTATCTGCTGGATCGGGAACTCAGCGATACCGAAATCCTGTTTCGCGATCAGCAAGACTATCAATCCAAGTATCGTGCGGTGATCGACTATTTTGATGCCTTCAAGATCGGCCTTACCGCCACCCCAGCCTTGCACACCACCGAGATATTCGGTGCTCCGATCTTCACCTATAGCTATACCGAAGCTGTGCTGGATGGTTACCTAAATGATCACGAACCACCGATTCGATTGCATACCAAGCTGACAGAACAAGGGATCAACTACGCAATCAACGAAGAGGTCAAGGTCTACCACGAGACCGACAACAGTATTGAAACCTATCAGACGCCGGATGAACTCAATTTCGATGTCGGGGATTTCAATCGCAAGGTCATTGCCCCCGAGTTCACCAAGACAGTGACAAAATGGCTTATCGAGAGTGATTCCATCAATCCGTATTCTGATGCCAAGACGCTCGTATTCTGCGTCACGGACAAACACGCCGATGAGGTGGTAGAAGCCTTCAAGTCTGCTATCGAGGCCTATCACGGCGAGGTAGAGGATGATGCGGTGCAGAAAATCACGGGGGCAAGCGACAAGCCCATCGAGCGGATACGCCACTTCAAAAATGATCGCTTACCCAATATCGTCGTCACCGTAGATCTGCTGACTACAGGCGTAGATGTCCCCCGGATTTGTAATCTGGTATTCCTGCGCCGAGTCAACAGCCGCATCCTATTTGAACAGATGCTAGGGCGTGCCACTCGACTCTGTCCGGAGATCGGCAAAGGTCCGTTCCATATCTATGATGCGGTGGATATCTATAAGCAGCTCGAGTCGGTCAACACCATGAAGCCTGTCGTCACCCAGGTCGATATCAGCTTCACCGAGCTGGAGCAGGAGTTGCGCCAGGAACATGCGCCGGATCTCCTGCAACTGGCACGTAACCAGTTTATCGCGAAGCTGCAGGTCAAAAAGCAGCACCTCACGCCTGGCCAGCTGGATGCCTTTCAAACCATCGCCGGACAATCCCCCACCGAGTTGGCCAAATACCTCAAGCGCCTGCCGCTGGCCGAGGTGGCCGACTGGTTCCAGCATCATCCTGGGCTGGGAGCAATCCTGGATGCCAAGCTACAAGGCGGTGGTCGCCTGCGTCCAGGCCTCGTCATCCACGAGGGGGAAGATACCTTTATCAAAACCACCAAGGGCTATGGTGATGGCCAGAAACCGGAAGACTACCTCGGAGCCTTCAAGGCTTTTATCAACGCCAACAGCAACCGCCTGCCTGCGCTCCAGGTCATAGTGCAGCGCCCCTGGGAGCTGGACCGCCAAAGTCTCAAGGCCCTGGCCGTCGAACTGGAACGCCACCACTTCCGCGAAAAGGATCTGCAGACCGCCTGGCATGAAGTCACCCAGCAAGATATTGCGGCGCGCATTATCGGCTTCATCCGCCAATCTGCGCTTGGCGAGCCACTGGTTCCCTGGGAACAAAGGGTGGACAGGGCACTGGAAAAGCTATTGAATGACCGCCCATGGTCGACACCGCAAAAACAGTGGCTGGAGCTGATCGCCAAACAGGCCAAGGCTGCGACGCTGGTGGACGCGAACGCCCTCAATCAGGGGATCTTTAGCGCCCATGGGGGGAGCAAGCGGGCCGACAAGCTGTTCCAGCAACCGGTGACCAACATACTGGAAGAATTTAACCGTGCACTCTGGGCCTGAGCGGCCCTTTTTTCTCTGAGATCCTATGAGCACCCAAGACCTAATCGACAAACTCTGGAACCTATGTCACCTGCTGCGTGATGACGGTGTCACCTATCACGAGTACCTCAATGAACTGACCTTCCTTATTTTCCTGAAAATGGTGGAAGAGACCGGACAGGAGCAGCATCTGCCGGAGGGCTATCGTTGGCAGGATCTCAAAGCCAACAACGCGGCAGACATACTCACCGAATACAAGAAGCTGCTGCTGCATCTGGGCGGTCACGGCTCCCTCATCACCCGCTCCATCTTTCTCAATGCCAGCACCGTGATTCGCAAACCAGTGACTCTGAACAAGCTAGTCAGCGAGATCGATAAGCTCGACTGGTACAGCGCCAGGGAGGAAGGGCTCGGCAACATGTACGAGGGGCTGTTGCAGGTCAACGCCGAAGAGAAGAAATCCGGCGCCGGCCAGTACTTCACCCCTCGCGTGCTGATCAATGTCATGGTCGATTTGATGAAGCCAAGCTTGGACGATGTGGTGGTGGACCCCACGGCCGGTACCGGCGGGTTTCTGATAAGCGCCCACCACTACCTCAAGCAGCACCATGATATCGCCAGCCTGGACCCAGTCGCCTACAACCGCTATCAGCACGAACTCTTCTTCGGCATGGAGCTGGTTCCCGATACCCGCCGTCTGGCCATGATGAACCTGATGCTACACGATCTGGCCATCGATGACCAAAATGCCGGCATTCTCTACGGCGATACCCTGACCGAAGAGGGCCAACAGCTCCCCAAGGCCACTCTGATCCTGGCCAACCCGCCCTTTGGCACCAAGAAAGGCGGCGGCGTGCCCACCCGTGATGACCTGCTGTTCTATACCAGCAATAAGCAACTTTCTTTTCTGCACCTGATGTATCACGTCATGCTGATGCCTGGTGGTCGGGCGGCCGTGGTGCTGCCCGATAACGTGCTGTTTGAAGACGGGGTCGGTAAACAGATCCGTCAGGCGCTGATGGAAAAATGCAACCTGCATACCATACTGCGCCTGCCCACCGGCATCTTCTATGCCGCCGGGGTGAAGACCAATGTGCTCTTCTTCTCTAAACCCGCCAATCCACGTCAGGACAAGGGCAATACCAAGGCGGTCTGGGTCTACGATCTGCGCACCAATATGCCACGCTTTGGCAAGCGCACCCCCTTTACTGAGGCATATCTGACCCCCTTTATCCGCTGCTTTGGTGACGATCCCCACGGTCTAAGCCTGCGCACCGAAGGCGACTGGTCCTTTGGGGCCGAAGAGGTCGAGCTGGCGGAGGATGCCGCCAATCAGCAGGTTGATAGCCGTCTGGCCCATAGTCGCTGGCGCTGCTTTAGCCGGGAATGGATCCGCGACCACAAGGGCGATTCGCTGGATATCAGTTGGCTTAAGGATCAAAACAGCATTGATGTCGCCGATCTGCCCGAACCGCTGGCGCTGGCTAACGAGGCCAAGGAGGAGCTGGAGGCTGCGTTCTCTGAGTTGCAGGAGTTGGTTAAGGCGCTGGAGGAGATGGAATAATGACAGCCTCCTGCGTACCAAATGATTGGATTCATATTACCCTCGGCGCTGTTGTTCGAGTGAGTAGTGGTATGGGTTTTCCTCACAAATATCAGGGTAAGCAAGAGGGGATATATCCTGTCTATAAAGTTGGCGATATATCCAATGCTGTTATAAATCACAAAGGAAAAGCATTTCTTGCAGGGAATTATGTAGGAGAGTTAGAGGCTAAGGAACTTAAGGGAGAAGTATTCAGTGAAGGTACCACGCTATTCGCAAAAATAGGTGAAGCAATAAAGTTAAATCGCAGAGCATTTGTTACGAGGGCTGGTTTAGCCGATAACAATGTGATGGCGGTAATACCTGAAAAGCTGATATCAAAGCGATTCATACATTACTTTATGCGCACTGTGGATTTGACTGACGCTTCTAGGTCTACAACAGTGCCATCAATTAGAAAGGGTGATATTGAATGTCTACCTTTAAATATCCCTTCACAAGCAGAGCAAAAAGAGATTGCCGACCGGCTTGATAAATTGCTGGCTCAGGTGGAGGCCACCCAAGCCCGTCTGGCCCGTATTCCGGATATTATCAAGCGTTTCCGCCAATCCATACTTGCTGCTGCGGTGAGTGGCAAGCTGACGGAGGATTGGCGAGGAACATCTTCTATTGATATTTCTCATCCATCCATGTCGATTGGTTCTGAGTCAGAGTTAGCACCAAAAGGTTGGAAATGGGAGAAACTAACTAGACTAGCGATATTAGAGTCTGGTCATACTCCACGCAAATCAGTTTCAGAATATTGGGAAAATGGAAATGTATATTGGTTGAGTCTTCAGGATATTCGTGAAGCTAACGGAACAATAATTAAAAACACTAAATTCAAGCCCACAATGAAAGGCATCGAAAATTCAAGCGCTCGTTTACTTCCTGAAGGGACAGTTTGTTTTTGTCGTGATATCTCTGTCGGTTATGTAACGATCATGGGTAAGGAGATGTCTACGACTCAACACTTTGCAAACTGGATTTGTGGTGATGAGCTAAACAATAAATTTTTAATGTATTCATTTATGGCGGCTAAAGATCATTTATTAAACTCTGGGCAAGGTACAACCGTAAAAACAATTTACATGCCGGCATTAAAAGATCTCCGGATTTTGTTACCTAAAGTGGAAGAACAAACCGAAATCGTCCGTCGGGTGGAACAGCTATTTGCCTTTACCGATAACCTCGAGCAGCAGGCCAAAGCCGCCAAGGTGCGGGTCGATAACCTGACCCAGGCCATTTTGGTCAAAGCATTTCGTGGCGAGCTGACTGCCGACTGGCGTGCCGCCAACCCGGATCTGATCAGCGGTGAGAATAGCGCAGCCACCCTGTTGGCCCGCATTCAAACCGAGCGGGCTGCTAATGGTGGCAAAAAGAAAAAGCGCACGTTAAAACAATAAAAATGACAAAGCACGGGTTACAACATATCCATTTTCTGGGCGTAATATGTTGTAACCCTTTTTCGAGGGATATATGAAACTTATCGCTAATGGCATCAACAACAATTATTTAAAATCCTGTCTTCCTAATGCTACCGAGCATGATGTTGATGGGGTACTGGCCGCCATTGCCTACGGTAGTGATCAGCAGACCTTGTTAAAAAACTGTCTGGATAACAAATGGAATCTTGATATCTGGATGCGTTATGACCATACCGTGCCTGTCAGTCCCGCTCTCTTGAGTGCCCTTCTCAAGAATATGAAAAACAATGTTTTTTGTTTTCTAGTACCGGATGTCTTGCATGCCAAAGTGATCTGGTGGCGTGGTTATGGTGCTTATATCGGTTCTGCCAATCTGACTGATCGCGCTTGGTATAGCAATATCGAAGCTGGTCTTTTTATGACCGAAGATGAGCTGAATGGCAGTAACATGCTTAACCAGCTAGAGCAGTTTTTCGATAACCTGCGCACAACAGAGGCAGTGGTTCCTCTGAGTCAAGGCATCATTGATGAACAAATTGCTATCGCCAAACTAAAAGAGAATCCACATTATAAATATCAGGAAGAGCAAGCTAAGAAAAAGCGTAGCCTGCCTGTTTTTGAAGGTTTGAAGAGTGTCGATATCATGCGTGGCAAAGACCGGCGTAAAGAGACATTCAGAAAAGAGTGGTCATCTGCCATGTCCTATATTGACCACATAGCCAGTCAGATCAACGACTTCAGGCCGAGCTGGATAGGTAGGGACATCCCAGTATATTGGCAAGTTGATCAGATGTTGCATGCCTATTACTACAATAAGGTTCACCAAAGAGAGAGCAACACTTATCCCTTTGAAGAGTTTTACTCTCGCAACAAGAAAGACCCAGGTAGTGCGCTACATGCTGTATTTCTGTGGTGGCAATCTCTTCCTGATGCCCCGTCAGGGGAAACCGATAACTTGTATCACAGTGCCCCGAGATTAAAGGCATTGCTCTCCAAAGAGAAGTTATTGACCCTCACTGAATCAGAGCTGGAAGAGGTGTGCCGTTATACCCACGCAACCAAAGATCATGTGATAAAAATGAGCACAGCCTCATTGGGTCGACCCGATGTAAAGACATTGACTCGTGATGAACGCTTGCCACTGTTTGCACATTGGCTTTATCAGCAGCGCAATGCCAAAGGGCAGGATATTCGTCAGGTGCTGTTCGAAATCCTTTATACAGGCAAGCAAAGTGATATCTGGGAACGCATTTACCACGCCAGTAAAACCGATGATCTCTACATACCGCATTATGGACTGAACTCCATTGCTGAAGTGATCGGCTGGGCACGGCCGGAGCTCACCCCACCGCGCAATGGTCGAACCAACAAAGCCTTGAGAGCGTTGGGGTACGACATCAAGGTCAACCCCTGATGGCATTTGGATAACGTTCACAGCTCGGAACTGGCGGGAAGTTTGACATCCGACTGAATATAAAAACTCCAAATTAGAGGGACTGCATAGTGGAAGTCCGCTATGCTTTCTGCCGCCACCTGGTGGGCCCTGTTCATGCGGCGCCATTCCCTGGCCATTAGCTGTGTTCACCAGGTGGTTCCTTGCAAGTGATCGTGTCGGCTACTCCCTGACACAACCCTATAAATCCAAAACAGTTATTTGGTATCTACTGTGACTGCTTTGCGTTGTAGCTTCTGGATGAACCCGTTTACTCGGTTGCCCCTCTGAGCATCTGCGCAATTCTCATTGAGATGCGCACTACAAACTGCGCAAATTGCGCACTTATTTGCGCATTGGAACTGCGCAAAATCGAAATACAAAGGACTGCGCAATTCTCATCAATCCCTTATATGGCAAGCCTTTGGAGGGAAATCTAGGGCGCGGGAGAATGCGCAATTGCGCAGAAGTGCGCAAAACGAAATACAACGGTGTGAAAAACAACTCGGTGGGTGTGAAGCTAGGAAAGTGGGGACAATCGGGAGCTGCTTGCCAGCTGTTTTTGGTGACGCTGGTGACCTGACCCGATATTTCGCAGGGTTAGCTCGGTACGCCGGTGTTGGTCGATAGGGAGCTGACCGGCTCGACACTTTACTTTCCCTCCAACAAGACAATTTCCTCGAGATAGAGCTGGGGTTTAATCTTGAAATATCCCCTCATGCTCCAGAGGTACAGATGCCACCGCCACTGTGGTGGGGGTACTTTTGGGGGTATAAGCAACATTCACATTATAAATTTACATTTAAAATCATGTGGATAGGTTGATGTTTCGAGAGAGGCCTCGGCACCATTAAAATCAAAGAGTTACGAAAGGCCACTAGAAATAGTGGCCTTTTTATTTTGCCTGAATGGCGACAAAGTGGCGACAGCGATTGTGTTGAGTCCACAGCCTCATAACAACAAAGCCTGCTGAAGGCAGGCTTTTATAGGGTCTGTATATAGCCGAGGAATTTACCGCGTGGGGTAGGGTATGGCCGATTACTTCCACCACTCCTTGCTTGGTAAGTTATTCCATTCTCCAACCGGGTATTCATGGCCATTGAAGCGCAGTGTTGTGCTCAATGTTCTCTTACTGGTGGTTTGAGAGGTGCCGTCCTGCTCTACAGTCTCTGTTTTCGCTTTGGTTACCACTCTCAGATCGTGCAGCCCATTAGATATCCCTGGCAGGACTTGGATGTACGATATTCCTCGTTCTAAATCAATCTTCTCTGGTGAGCAAGGCACGCCTTTTCGGATGTAGGTGTGCAGCATAGGGGCGCCGTTCATTACGCATTGAATGGTTCCATGATGTTGTCTGAATAGATGTAAGAATCTGGATCTAAAACCGTCTGCACAGGAGGGGCCATCGCCGATATCCAATCTTACGCCAAAGGCCCGTTCTCCTTTGGCCAGTAGGTAAGGAGCTGTGTCGAGCCATATACTGGAACTTCCAATTCTGATGCTGGCATCTTCTTCAATAGGCTGCTCAAACCGCTGTTGTACTTTCCCTTGGGAAATGAGTTCTACTCGCCAGACACTCGTGGGTAGAGACATTTCATCATGGCGATCTGCACTGTCTGGGAAAATGTAGGAGGTCAATGTCACTTCTGGCTGGTTTGGTAACGTTTTACATGCGCTGGCAGTCAGTTCGGTGCCTGAAGGCAAACTTGCCTTGATAGCTGCTAGTTGTTCTGAAGAGCAAACTTGCTCCCCGTCAGCCCATGCGCCAAAACTAATCCCTTGTAACAACAGCGTGGATATTGCTGCACTCACTTTCCACGCGAGTGATTTTGTTATCACTATCACTTTCTCCCTGCTAAGGAAGCATATTGGTTGTTGAGTTTTATGAGGGCTGGCACTGTAACAATATTTTGGGGGCCGTGCGAGTCGGCATCATTTGGACGAACAGACCCCACGACCATAGGAGGGGGAGGACATCAAGACTGATCAACGCCTATCAAAATTTCAGTTATCAGATCAGCCATCATTGCAACTAACTAGTTGAAACTAAATGCCTTTTTGCTGTTCCCCTACAGAAAATTAGATCCTACCCCACAACTTAAAATCCCACGAAAATCACTAATATTTCAAATTATTCAATTTGTTACGTTTTTATCTCGGTTCTCCAGAGCCCCTCAAAAGTGTAAAAACCGCAAAAAGGCACCTTCTTTGCAGATTCTAACCCCGCTTCAGATCCTTGATTTGGTACGGTCTGAGAGGGTGACGGCTTTGGCTGCCCATAGCCATCTTTGCGGGCCGCAGTGGCCCATGAGTATGCTGGTCGCGGCGTTATCGTATCGTGATGATTGACGGAGAGGTGCCAGGTATCGCACAGCCAAGTAGCCATGACTTTCGCGGGACTCAGACCTTTTATCATCGCTGTGATGTGGACGATAGGGGGCAGATCAGGTTGTGGATCAACAGTGTGGTTAACCGGACTGGCGGGCTATCAAGCCTCTGCCAGCGCCCGTATTTCCAGCCGCTGCTCGCTGGGGCGGCAGACCAGCACCGAGCCTTGCTCGAACCAGTCTCCCAGCACGATGCGGCGGGCGGGCTGGCCATCGAGGGTGAAGTCGTGGATGGCGGGTCTGTGGGTGTGGCCGTGGATCATCATCCGGCAGTCGTGGGCGCGCAGGGTGTCGTCTACCGCCGCTGGCGTCACATCCATGATGATCTGGCTCTTGTGGGCATTTTCCATCTGGCTTTGGCCGCGCATCTTGCAGGCGATGGCCTGACGGCGGGCGAGCGACAGTCGCAAAAAGAGCCAGCGCAGCCACTTGAGCTGGGTGATGCGGCGAAACTTCTGATACCCCTCATCCAGGGTGCAGAGCAGATCGCCGTGGCTCAGCACTACCCGCTCCCCATAGAGGTCGATAACGCAAGGGTCACCCAGCAATGTCATCCCCGCGCGCTTGGCAAACTGCTGGCCCAGCAGAAAGTCGCGGTTGCCGTGGATAAAGTAGATGGGCACGTTCTGCTGGCTCAGGGCCAAAAAGGCATCGGCCATCTGTTGATGAAGCGGATTGGGGTCATCGTCGCCAATCCAGAATTCGAAGAGATCCCCCAGCACATAGAGGGCATCGGCGCCGGGGGCGTCGTGCTCGAGAAAGCGCACCAGTGCCGCGGTCATATCGGGCCGCTGGGCAGAGAGGTGAATGTCACTGATAAAGAGGGTGCTCATGATGTGGAGGTCGGGCTCTCGGTCGAAACAGGGCAAATGGGGGTGGCAGAGATAGTAGAAACAACAGCGGACGAATAGTGCGCTGCAGGCGCCGCCGCGTCAGTTGAGGTATGGATATCGTCACGGGATGGCGGCTGCCATGCTAGCTCGGCCAGATTGCATCCCTCCAGCGTCAGCAGCGCTTCATAAGGATCGCCCGCCAACCCCAGCAACCGGCACATGGCCGCTTCCCCTTTCAATCCATCTTCAAGGCGCAGGCGCAGCACTTCGTGGTAGAAGGCATCACCAAACCGCTCGAGCAACGCGGCCATCAGGGTGAGGTGGCGCCAGCCATTCAGCGTCTCGATGGGGGCGGGGGTGACATAGAGCTCCAGCGGCCAGTTGGTGATGCGGTTATCACAACCGTTATCGGCACTACTATCGGCACAGCTCTGGTCGAGGCAGGAAAAGGTGCGCTCCAGCAGCCAGATATTGTCGCCCTTGGGGCTCGCCTGCCAGCCTTGCTCTGCAAAAATAGCGGCAAATGCCGCCGGATCAGCATGCTGGCAGAGGATATCGAGATCGCTGCCCGGCCGATCCAGCCCGATGGCGAGCGTGCTCACCAGCGCCAGATCGGCGCACTGCGCGCCCAGCTCATCCCACATACCGGCGGTGAGCAGGGCATGGGCCGAGCGTTGGCGCGGGTTGCCGTGGGCCAGATAGTCGAGGCGGCGCCAGTTCGGACTGGCAGTGGGGGAGGCAGATGGAAAAACTGCGGCCGGGGCCGCAGTTTCGTCAGTGCCGAGTCGGCAGAGATCAGTCAGCAAGGGTCACCTTGGTGATAACTACATCTTCTACCGGCACGTCCTGGTGGATGCGGCCGTAGTTACCGGTCTTGACGCCCTTGATCTTGTTGACCACGTCCATGCCGGCGGTCACTTCACCGAATACGCAGTAGCCAAAGCCCTGAGTGGTGGCGGATTTGAAGTCGAGGAAGTCGTTGTTGTTCACGTTGATAAAGAACTGGGCGCTGGCAGAGTGCGGCTCCATGGTGCGGGCCATGGCTATGGTGCCGATCTTGTTGGACAGGCCATTGGCCGCTTCGTTCTTGATGGGGGCGCGGGTGTCTTTCTCTTCAAAGCCCGGGGCATAGCCGCCGCCCTGGATCATAAAGCCGTCGATAACGCGGTGGAAGATGGTGTTGTCGTAGTGACCGTCACGGCAGTATTGCAGGAAGTTGGCCACGGTTTCCGGGGCTTTTTCAGCGTTCAGGGTGATGGTGATGTCGCCGTGATTGGTGTGCAGAGTGACCATGATATGTCCTTTCATTTGATGCGGGCGACCAAGTGCCCGCAGGTGTATGGCATAAAGTGGTGGCAATTCTAGCCCATCAGGGGCTGGCGGCATAGTCTCTCTGGCGCCGTAACCGTGCTGGCAGGCTTGATTGGCCACGTTTTCTGCCTCGTTTTCTGCCCCTGAACGGGGTATTATGACCAACCATTTTACTCACAGGCAGTGGTTAGAAGATGCTGAAGATATACAACACACTCACTCGTCAAAAAGAAGAATTCAAACCTATCCACCCGGGCAAGGTGGGCATGTATGTGTGTGGTGTCACCATCTACGATCACTGTCATATCGGCCACGGCCGCACCTTCGTCGCCTTTGATGTGGTGGCTCGCTACCTGCGTTACGCCGGTTACGACCTGACTTACGTGCGCAACATCACCGACGTGGATGACAAGATCATCAAGCGCGCCGCTGAAACCCGCGTCACCTGCGACGAGCTGACCGAGCGTCTGATTGGCGACATGCACGCCGACTTCGACGCCCTCGGCATGGTGCGCCCGGATATCGAACCGCGCGCCACCCAGCACATCGAAGAGATCATCGAGCTGGTGCAATCCCTGCTGGAAAAAGAGCACGCCTACGTGGCGGATAACGGCGACGTGATGTTTATCGTCGAATCCTATGCCGACTACGGCAAGCTCTCCGGCCAGGATCTGGAGCAGCTGCAAGCCGGTGCCCGCGTTGACGTGGTGGATGCCAAGCGCAACCCCTTGGACTTCGTGCTGTGGAAGATGTCCAAGCCCGGCGAGCCGACCTGGGAAAGCCCCTGGGGCCCGGGCCGTCCTGGCTGGCACATCGAGTGCTCCGCCATGAACTCCAAGCACCTTGGCAACCACTTCGACATCCACGGCGGCGGCTCCGATCTGCAGTTCCCGCACCACGAGAACGAGATCGCCCAGTCCTGCTGCGCCCACGGTGGCGACTACGTCAACACCTGGATGCACAGCGGCATGGTGATGGTGGATAAAGAGAAGATGTCCAAATCCCTTGGCAACTTCTTCACCATCCGCGACGTGCTGGCCCACTACGACGCCGAAACCGTCCGTTACTTCCTGATGTCTGGCCACTACCGCAGCCAGCTCAACTACTCGGAAGATAACCTCAAGCAAGCCCGCGCCGCGCTGGAGCGCATGTACACCGCCCTGCGCGATCTGCCGGTGGCTGCTGCTGCCGGTGGCGACGAACAGGTAGCGCGCTTCAAGGAAGCGATGGACGACGACTTCAACACCCCGGAAGCCTACTCCGCCCTGTTCGATCTGGTGCGCGAGATCAACCGCCAGAAAGCGGAAGATATGGCCGTTGCCGCCGCGCTGGGCGCCCGTCTGCGCGAGCTGGGCGCCGTGCTCGGCATCCTGCAGCAAGACCCCGAGGCTTTCCTCAAGGGTGACGAAGCGGACAAAGAGGTTGCCGAAATCGAGCGCCTGATCGCCGAGCGCAATCAGGCCCGTGCCGACAAGAACTGGGCCGCGGCGGATGCCGCCCGCAACCGTCTCACCGAGATGGGCATCGTGCTGGAAGACAGCGCCGGCAAGACCAGCTGGCGCCGTGCCTAAGGCCGGTTGGCCTTGTTGGCGTCTGGTGCCAACAGGTTGAGCCAATAAAAAACCGCAGCCCTTGGGCTGCGGTTTTTGTTTGGGCATTTTCCCTCGCCACCGCTCAAGCCTCGGCGGCCTGAGTCCTGATCCCCTCTCCCCTTGTGGGAGAGGGCTAGGGTGAGGGGGGGCTAACGTCATTCCTCAGTTGAATGCCCTCCAACGCCTTAATGGCATGGCTTCGCCATGCAGGACGCGAGGGCGCTGCCCTCGAAGAGGTTTCGCAGCCGCTACGCGGCTTGGCGAGTGACTTTTGAAAGACCAAAAGTCACCAAAGGTCTTCTCCCAACTAGTTGAATGGTGTACTGCACTGGGCATATTTCTGTACCGGTGCTTAATTTTTCACAGACCTGTTGAACTCGAGCAGCCGATTTGCTGAGGGAGACACTAACACCTTAGTGAGTTATTGAAGTCGTTAACACGGTTTAAGCCCTCTACGGGTTTTTAGCAAATGAACATCCTTTTTATTAGTCTTGTGATTTAGTCTACTTAGTATTTTTTGCTGTGTTTCTGGTGTCCAGAAAATTTTAAGTTTTTCTCTAGCTCTCGTAATTGCCGTATAAAAAATACTATGACTTATATCATCTTCATTAGCGTCAGTTATTACTATTTTCACCGAGTTATACTCAAGGCCTTGCGCCTTATGAATTGAGCTAGCGTAGGCTACCTGAAATGGAATAACAGTATTTAATGAGTCATCATCATCATCACTAACATTAGGGAAATCATAAACTGTGAATTGAATGGTTGACTCTCTAATCCATGTTAATCCATCAATGTCAACATCAAACTCACTTAGTGGGCGGTCAAGTTTTACATCAAATCTAATCCAGCCAGGTTGCTGAACGATATCTACAATCCAACCTTTTAGATTATTATAAATGACGGGGCGAAAAAGTTCGGCATTTGAAAATAAAACAGGATCTCCGACTTTATAAGTTAACTCTCGCCAAGAAAAGCTTTCATTATTGTTCCTGCTTTGTAGGAAACGATTAATGTTATTGATTCCATACAGACCGTCATAATTCAAACACAATATGATTTCATCATCAGAGTGACTATCAAAAAGTGAATTATTTAACAGGGTTGAATATCCATTCTTAGCAATGATCTCTGCAATATCATCTTCATTTTGTCTTACTTTTGTCCAAAATGCTAATAGCTCTTTGTTGTTAGTTCTGTAAGGAGTGGTTAATTCAAATACAGAGTTTTTATTTATGAAATGCCGTATTAGTTCAAACCAATTGCCAAACTGGATAGATTCAATTTGGTAAATATCTCCTACCAATACTAGTAATTTAAATGAGGTTTTATCAAGAACAGTTAAAAGATCAGTGTTGCTAACAGTACTACATTCATCAATTATCAGTAAGTCATAACTTTTATTAATTTGGCTCTTAGATGCATGACTTCGAATTGTCCGAAACTCTGAATTTCTGGCTGCTATCTTCCTTTGAAGGTTGTCTATTGCTGGATTGGTATGTGCTAAGAATAATTTTTCTTTGTCGTTAAAATAACGAGCTATATGATCTAGCATCGTTGATTTTCCAGTACCAGCTGCACCATAAATGAGAGCGATACGAGACTTTTCAAAGAGTCTTTGAAGAGCTTCTGATTTTATATGGTCATCTATTCTATATTGACTTTCGCTTAGCCACTGCTCTACAGAAGCTGCATACCCTGAAATACCAGATGATGCTTTGCTTTGAAGCATCTCAATAATGGAAACAATCTCATTTTCATATTCACTTATGGATATATGCCCCCTGTCAATGAAAATCTTACGGCCTTGATGCTTATAGTAGAGCTTAGAGTTATATTGATTAATTAAATGTTGTACGTTACCAAATCCAGCTAGTTCACTTTCAGGTGTATATAATATTCCATTGACTTCGATATTATTTTTTACTTTTCTAGCTAATAGTTCATTTTGTCTACTCTCTGACTCAATACAGTTGAGAAGATCCCAATACCGTGGATTGTGTCCAGGTAAAGAAGTACAAAATGGCATGCTGTCAAAAGGAATGCATCCAAACTTTATTTTTAGGCCTGATAATAAACTGCATGTATCTCGTTGATATTGAGATTTTATAATCTGATTGTTCATATGGAGCATGAGGTAGCGGATTACATTATGTCCAGAATAGGAGTTTTTTATTATGGCTCGAGCTTTATCCAAAACATCAAAAATTTGTGTGTTAGAGCCACTTTGCGTAGATAATGCTCTTAATGTAATATATTTGTCATCGTTAAGGGTTACAACATCCAACAAACTTTCTGATCGTTCCGTTAAATACTGCATTAAAAATTTATATTCATCAGAACTTGTTCTAGCCTTTAATTTTACACTAAAAAGCTTGGCGAAATTATCAAGCTCACAAGGCCTAATAGATACTTCCCAGCTTCTTATAACTGTTATTGGCATATTATATCCAATAACCTCTATAGAGTCGTGTTGTAACTTGAGCATGGCCGCATGATCATTCGATATATCAATGTCGGTAAATGCAATAACTCTATCAAATTTGTTTGCTAGATTTGTTGCACGGAAAAATGTAACTTCATAAAAAACCCTACCATTACAGAAGAAAGGACACACTTTATGAATATAGTATCTTTCTGAATGAGCGTTGTTGTCTTTTCTTGATTTCCATTTATCTATCACTTCTACAATTTTTTGATGATATTCAAATAGTGCAGGATCAATATCTATAGGGAATTTTTCTAAATTGCTTAATATTTTTAAATCAGTTTCTTTCTCAACCAGACTTCTTATTCTATGAAGATACTCATAGTACTTTAGCATTAACCTCTCTGAGTTATCGCCATCTAATGTATAGTGAGAAGCACTCTTCTGGATCAGTTTGTGAAACTTCCCTATAAAATTTAATTTCCCGCTTGACTTTACATACTCAATGGATGGTCCGACACAGTCGTAGTTGAAAGTACTTTCTGATGAACCACTCTGTAATCTTACTGCAACACCTTCAACTAAATTACGCAGTTGAGAAAGAATATTTTGAGATAGAAGCCCTCTCTGCTTTGATAGTAAGTCAATATTGTTGCATATAACATTGTCAGCACTGGTTATTTGATTTCGGACTGTCGTCATAATATTCCCCAAAGTGTGTACTGTTATTCATTGCTTTAGCTCACAAGTGCGATTAACAAAGCGCAATATGGCGTTATAGAAAAAGGTTTTATTGCGGTGAAATAGGCACTTTTGGGTATCCAAGATAAAGCTATTTTCCGATAGGGATATGTGCCGTTTGCCGTTGTAATCACCATGATTTTTCCACCTATGCAACCATGTCGATGACACCTGTTGTATCGGAGCGACAATCTGAGCTCGCCACGGGGTGGGCGAGGGGTTGGTTCTGAGATAAGGGTTCCCCAATTGTTATCCCGATAACACTTGGACCGGAGCAGTACACGAAGTACATTGCCCCGCTATTTCTAAGTACGGTTTTCAACTTTCCAATGGTCACCTTCACTAGATGGTTTGTTATTTTTATCGTCATCCATACATCGAGTCACTTTATTTTTTCCTGTGCCCATTAAAAGCGGGAACCAAATAGGATTTTTATCTTTGGTAAGCATAAAATAGACTGGATCTTCAATGGTTACGTTCTGTGGCTCTTTTGGGCTGCAAAGTAAAAAGTGAGGCTTTACATTTGGCCAAGTATCTTCATCGCCGAAAATAGCCTTGAATCGTTTGTTTTTACTGTTTAACTGAGCGTTGGTAAAATAGCTGTCGCCTTTAGCCTCAATCATCACAATATGGGTTGTGTTTTCGTGATCAACAAAGGCAAGAAGAAAGTCGACATCCTCTTGAGTACCTGATATTTGATAGTCTATCTTAACACCGTCATTTTCTATCGAATTCCGTTTGAAGGCTGTGTTGGCATCATTTTGGGTTAGGAACAAGCTGGCATAAATCCAGTCAAGGTGGTAATCCATTGCAGCAAAGTATTTTCTGGGGATGGTGAGACCGATTAGGTTTGATATCTTATCAAGCTGGTTGTCATCCATGCGAAATTCTGGGTTTCCCAGCATTTGGCCAATTAGGTAAAACCGCTCTTTGCGGTTAAACGATTTCAAATTATCAATTAGGTTATCGCTCATACAAATCTCGAAAATGTATCTTGTCTGATAGGAAATAATGCAATGGAAATCGGTGTATATCGTAGGGTGTAATGAACGAAGTGAATTACACTCTCAGATCGGCATGAATCCTGTATCTGATATTTTCCTCAGGGCTATGGGTCGGGTGTTGCCCCCTGTTGTTCGCCGAGGTGAGCCCGTTTGCCAGGCCGCCGAGCGAGCGCCGCTGTGCCATGGGACAAACGGGTGAACCGAGGGAACCCGACGCAGGAGGGCGAACAAGTGGGGGAGAAGACTTTTGGTGTTATTTGCCAAAGAGAGCGGGTCTTTCCAAAGTCACTTGCCAAGCCGCGCAGCGGCGGCGAAACCCCGTCGAGGACGGAGTCCTCGTGTCCTGCATGGCGAAGCCATGCCATTTAGGCTGGCGATATTCCGCTATGCAATGACGTTACCGACCCCCTCACCCTAGCCCTCTCCCGCAAGGGGAGAGGGGACGGTTACCGCGGACGATTACGCTTCGCTAATCGACCCTACTGGCGAAGCCATGCCAATACCTTGTTGCAGGGCAAAGACGTTACCGACCCCTCACCCTAGCCCTCTCCCGCAGGGGGAGGGGATGGTTACCGCGGACGATTACGCTTCGCTAATCGACCCTACGCTAAAGTGGCTACCGCCCCTGACTGTCGCTACCAGATTGCGCCGTTGACCATTGATCTCGGAAAAGGGGTCAACAGACGCCCGTCGCCATATTACGGAGCCAGAGTGGTCTTATCTATGGTTTTGATGAGCTAACTATCAGAAAAGAGTGATTTTTTGCGCTGGCACAAACTTTTATTAATTGGTGATTAGTTGTTGGTTACAGGGGGTTGGTCGTGGCGGTGGGTTGACGCCGCGAGAGGAGCGCAAAGGGAAAAAAGCGAAGGGGCCCGCTGTGGGCCCCTTGTTGTTGGCGCTCGACGCCGCTATTTGGCGGCGGGGGTTGGGAAGTATTTGCTGTGCAGCAGCGGGTATTCGCTGCTCGCCAGCACCTGGGTCAAGCCGGTCTGGAACTCCTTGACCAGCTCGTCGCTCACCGGATGGCTGAAGGCGAAGCAGAACTGCTCCGAACTCAGTACCCACTGCTCCTTGAAGCGGGCGGGATCGAGTTTTTGTTCGACGATCAGCTGCTCCATGGTGGTCTTGTTGGTGGAGACCAGATCGACCCGGCCGGAGGTGAGCATCTTGAGCGCCTGTGCCAGCCGGTTGGCGGCCATCAGTTTGGTCTCGTCAAAGCCGTTGTTGAGCAGCAGTTGCTCCCCCACATCGGCCCGCACCGCCCCGATATTGAACGCCTTGGCATCGTCGAGCTTGGTGATGGTGATATTGCGATCGGCCAGCCCCACCAGCACGATCTCGGCATACCCGATGGGGCAGGCCCACTTGAACAGGGGGTCCCGCGCCTGGGTGCGGGCGGTGGAGAAGAGCACCGCATTGGGCTTTTGGGTCAGCAGGTAGTAACCGCGCGCCCACGGCATGATGGTGATGGGCTGCGCCGGCGTGTTGGTCTTTTTCCACACCAGTTGCAGCAGCTCGACCGCGAGGCCGGTGGGGGCGCCGCTGGCATCGGCGTAGTTGTAGGGTTTGTACTCTTCGGTGATGTAGTGCAGTTTGCCGAGCTCAGGACTCGCCTGTGCGAGGGTGGCCAGCAGCGCCCCGGCCAATCCAATCCATGGTTTCATTTTTGCCATCCTGATCAAGGGAATATCTGCTCAAGTGTGACCAAGCTGGCCGATTTCGCCAAGGCGACGGAGCATGTTTGGCAAAAAAGCGCGGCTGCACAGTCCCATCCCGCGTCCAATGTCGGCGGCGATCGGGGCGTTAGCGCAGCGGCAGGTATTTGGCTTGCAGGGCCGAGAAATCCGCCGAGGCGACGACCTGGGTCAGCGCCTGCTGAAAGAGGGCGACCTCGCTGTCGGGCACCTGACGGCTGAAGGCGTAGCAGAGCGGTCTGGCATCCAGCACGAAGGCGACATGAAAGTCATCCGGCTTGAAGCCCAGTTGTTGCAGGGTTTGATAGCCCGCCAGCTTGTTGGTCGCAAAGAGATCGGCGCGACCTGAGGTGAGCATTTTGGCCGCCTGGGTGAGGCGGTTGGCCAGCATCAGCTGGCGCTCATCGATACCGCGTTCGAGCAGCAGCTGTTTGGAGACGGTGGAGCGCACCACGCCGACCTTGTAGCGGCTGATCTCGGCCTCCGAGCCGAGGGTGATGTTGTCCGCCTTGCGCCCCAGCAGCACAAACTCAGAGTGATCGATGGGGCAGGCCCACTTGAAGAGCGCTTCCCGCTGCGGGGTGCGGGCGGTGGCAAACAGCACCACATTGGGTTTTTGTTGCAGCAGGTTGTAGCCTCGGGCCCACGGCAGAATGCGGATTGGCTGGGGCGACACGCCGCGCGCTTTCCAGATAAGCTGCATCAGCTCCACCGACAATCCGGTCGGCATCCCTTGCTGGTCGCTGAAATTAAACGGGGGAGAGATTTCGCTCAGATACTCGAGCTTGCCCGGATCGGCCTGCGCGAAGGTGGCCCACAAGAGCAGCAGCAGATGAGGTAGGTGCCATGTCCGCACGGGAAAGATCCTTCGCAATCAACTATGTAGCCCAGTTTGACTGCTTGCGGCGGGAATAGCTAGCCACCTCTATTGCATCTTTCATCAATAAAATGGGCAGCGAACTGCTGCCCATCGGGTGAGTGAGTACTCAGCGCACCGGCAGGTATTTGGCCTGCAATTTGCGAAACTCTTCCGAGGCGAGGGCGCGAGTCAGGCCCTGCTGAAAGAGGGTTATCTCGCTGTCTTGCACCTGACGGCTGAAGGCGTAGCAGAGCTGCTCGGCGCTCAGCACCATGGCCACATTGAAGTCGTCGCCATTGAGCTTCAGTTCGCGGATAGCGTCATATCCCGCCAGCTTGCTGGTGGCGAGCAGGTCGGCGCGGCCGGAGAGCAGCATCTTCAACCCCTGCGACAGGCGGTTGGCCGGGATGATGTTGTTGTCATCCATGCCGTTGTTGAGCAGCAACTGCTCGGCGGCGTCCGAGCGCACCGCGCTGATCTTGTACTGGCTCATCTGTTCGAAGGCGGTCAGGGTGATGTTATGCGCCTTGCGACCCAGCAGTATGTACTCCGAGTAGCCGATGGGGCAGACCCACTTGAAGAGATCCTCCCGCGCCTGGGTGCGGGCGGTGGAGAAGAGCACCACGTTGGGCTTCTGGGTTAGCAAGTAATAACCTCGCGCCCAGGGCAGGATGCGCACCGGCTGGGGTGTCACGCCGCTGTGTTGCCAGACCATCTGCAGCAGATCGACCGCAAGGCCGGTGGGCTGGCCTTGCGGATCGCTGAAGTTGTAGGGGGGGTACTCTTCGGTGAGGTACTCGAGCTTGCCCAGATCAGCCCGGGCCGTCGAGGCCCAGCAGAGCAGCAACAGATGACAGATCAGCCATATCCTCATTGGGAACATCCTTAGCGATCAACCTTCCCTTGAGTGTGACCATGAACAGAGTAAATAGCCACTCACGGCCGTTACCAGCGGGCGCGGATCTGCCCGATGGGCTGGTAGGCCTCGTCCCTCAGCCCCACCAGCAGGGTCTTGCCATCCGCTTGCAGACGGAACTCGCCGTAGCGGGCCGCTTCGTACTGCTCCCCCGTTCCCTCTTCAAAGAAGTAGGCATCGGGGCCGATCTGCCACTGCCGCTCGCTCTGGTGCACCTGCAATAGCCGCTCATCGCTGGCGAGCCGATCCGGTTTGCCATCAGCCACCAGAGTGGCTACCTGATGGGCATCGAGGCGGATCACCAGGGTGTCGCTGCCCTTGTTTTGAGTAGTTTGGGCGTCGCGGCTGGTCAGCTCGCGGGCAATTTCATAGTTGAGCCGCATGTAATCCCCCTGCATCAGAGAGCGGGGATCGACCGGAGCGAGCCGCAGCAGCACCACTTCGCCGCTGCTCATGGCGTGCTCATAGCGCCAGACGGTGGCATTGATGCCTGCCAGGATGGCGAGGCCGCTCAGCAACAGGGCGAGCTGTCGGGTGACGGGTTTCATGAGTCGCTCCTTGCCGCGAAGGTGGTGAGCAGCTGGCGGGCACCCAGCAGCAGGATGCCGGAGCCCAGCAGCAGCCAGGATTTGGTCATCAGGGTGAGCCCAAGATCGTAGTAATAGAGCGAGCCATAGCCGAGCAGCAGCAGGGCCGAGAGGGTCATCAGCCCCAGACTGCCGGCATAAAACCCGAGGATCAGCACCAGTGCGCCTGCCCCCATGCCGGGGATGATGGCACTGATCAGCACCAGCGGCAGGCCAAACAGCAGGGGGAGCCTCAGTTTCACCATCACCGCCAGCAGCAGGGCGGCGCAGATCAGCGGATTGAGCCAGAGCGGCAGGCGAGACAGCCCCAGTTCGTCCAGCACGCTGCTGCCGCCATCCCACAACGGGTGGTGCAGACGACCCAGCACCAGCAGGGAGAGGGCCAGCCCCAGCGTGATGGAGTGGTAGAGCTGGTGGCGCTCTGGATCCCTATCTGCCCGCAGCCAGCAGAAGGTGATGGCCGCCATCACCAGCGGCAGGGCCAGCAGTTGCAGCCCGAGGCAGGCAAGGCCAAGGGTGAGCAGCAGGGCCGCCGCCACGCTGTGAAACAGCCGCACCAGCCAGTGATCGAACAGCACGGCGATGGCAAGGGAGAGCAGGCACAACCCAAACCAGAGCTGGGCGTGATGAAGGTCCAGCTGATCGAGCAGACCATAGAGCAGCCAGGCATCGGCCGCCAGGGTGAGGGCCAGCACGAACTGATCCCAGAGATCGCCGCGCTGGCTGCGATTGAGGGCGTAGGCCCCCGCCAACAGCACGGCCCCGAGCAGCAGGGCACTGTTGGCCTCGCGGGTCAGCTGCTCGAAGGTGAGAAACAGGAAAAAGAGCAGGAACAGGGCGGCAATCCAGCCCACCAGCCCGAGCAGAAAGCGGCTCGACCAGTGGGGCTGGGTATCACGGGGCTGATCCCCTTCCACCAGATTGGCCTGTTGCAGTGCTTGCCAAAGGGTCAGATCACTCATGAGACCTCCGTTGTTGTTGCAGCCAGCGGGCGGCGGTGACAGAAAGGCCGATGGCAATCAGGCTCAGCAGCAAAAAACCGTTGATGTCGGGCTCCATCCACTTGCCCAGCACCGCGAGGATGACGGCAATCAGACTGAGGCACCCCATGGCGAGTCCGGCGATAAATCTGTGATGCCAAAGGGCATAGGCCGCGGCGAGCCAGCCAAGCCAGAGCGGCCACACCAGCGGGGAGGCGGCATCAAACAGCGCCAGCAGGGTGAGCAGGGTAGCCCCCAGACCTGCGGCCAGGCCCGCCAGCCAGCTTGGCAGCAGGCGCCAGCGGTTTGGCGCCAGCAGAAGCAGACCCCAGAGGGCGGCGTTGAGCAGGGTAAGGCACCAGCCCAATCCCTCTTCATCGAAGGTAAAGAAGAGCGTGAACAGGCCGAGCCGCCAGTAGAGCACCAGCGCCAGCTGGCCGAGCAGCCAGCTTAAGGTCCAGAGCAGGGGGCTTTGGCCAAATGCCGCCAGCGGCACCAGCATCAGCGCCCAGGTGGCGAACAGCTGCCAGGGATCGGCGCCGGTCTGGTAGGTCTGACCCACCAGCGCCAGCAGGGCGCCGATATTGAGGGCGATGGCGAGCAGCAGTGCCTGACGGGGGGTCTTCCCAAGGGGCTTGCGCCACAGCAGAAGCAGCATGGCGAGCAGCGGCGCCTCCAGCAGGGCAAGGCGGGAGACCCGGCCCAGCTCTTGCCAGTTGAAGGCGACGAAGAAGATGAGGCCAGCCCCGATGCAGAGGGCACCGAGCCAGAGCAGCAGCCGGTCAAACAGCCACTGCCAGCGCGCTGGATGGGGGGGAAGATCGGCGAGGGTCAGGGCGTCCGCCAGCTTCTCTGGCGCCAGCCGTCCCTGTTTGACCCATTCGAGAAGCGTCTCTCTTGATATGTTGTGCATGGGGGGACTCCACGAGGTTTGCCCCATTATGGCATGAGGTCCCCGCAACCGTGCACTGCCCCTTGGCTGTAGGGCAGGTGGTTGCGACAGCGGGTTACGCACTAGACAAAGCAGTAAACAAAAAGCCCTCCACAGGGGAGGGCTTGAGCAGCGGAAAAGGCGATCAGGCAAAGATCAGGGTGCTCACCCCGAGGCCGACGAAGAGGATGGCGCAGGCGATGCGGATCCCCTTGAGCGGCAGCTTGTCTGCCCCCAGCTTGCCGATCAGCACCACAGGCACGTTGGCCAGCATCATGCCGAGGGTGGTCCCGGTAATGACCTGCACCAGCGAGTCATACTTGGCGGCCAGTAGCACGGTGGCAATCTGGGTCTTGTCGCCAATCTCGGCAATAAAGAAGAGCACGAAGGTGGCCATAAAGGGGCCGTATTTATCCAGCGAGCTCTCCTCGTCATCCATCTTGTCCGGTACCAAAATCCAGATAGCCATGGCGATAAAGGCGATGGCGACCAGCCAGGTCATTATCTTGGGATCGAGCCAGCGGCTGATGAACTCGCCAATCCAGGCTGCGCCCGCATGGTTGAGCAGGGTAGCCGCCAGCATGCCGGCGATGATGGGCCAGGGCTTGCGAAAACGGCAGATGAGCAGCAACGCCAACAGCTGGGTTTTATCGCCGATTTCGGCAATAGCGACGCTGAGGGTTGAGGTTAACAAGGCTTCCATAAAAATGACCGGGGGACGGAATTGTTATAAACCAAAGACAAGCCTGCGCCATCCGTCCCCGGTATTGGCACTGGCCCGTCAAAGGTCTTGTCAAATCCATGGCTGGCATGGATCACCCTGACCATGGTGATTTGGCACCAAGTATGTTGATCAGGGTCGCAAACCGGCATTCATGCAATGGATGGCACCGGCGTGCGAGACTACTCCCCCTCGATGGGAGCGGGCATTCTAGGGAAAAACCGCATGAGTGACAAGGGGATCAGCCACCCACCAGCTTGACGCTGAAACCGGCTTTCTCCAGCTCGGTTTTGATCAGGTCCCGTTTATCCCCCTGGATCTCGATCACTCCCTCCTTGATTCCGCCTCCGGTGCCGCACTTTTTCTTGAGCAGGGTGGCCAGGGATTTTTGCTGTTCGGCGGGTACGCCATGAATGGTGATCACCCCGGCACCCTTGCGCCCCTTGGTCTCGCGGCGAATGCGCACGGTGCCGTCGGTGGGGAAGGGGGAGGCGGATTGGGGAGCGCTCTGCTCCTTGATCATGCCGCCATCTGTGCTGTAAACGAGGCGGCTGTTGTTGTCGTGACTCATGGCAATACTTTATGGGTTAGCTAAGCGGAGTTTGATTTTACTCAAATAAAAGTTGAAGACACAGCTTATAATGCCCCAAGTAAAAGCGAATTATTATTGTTTAACTTCAGGAGTCAGTCATGGTACTCACGCAGTTGTCACCGGGACAGAGTGCTCGCATCAAGAATATGAATCAGCTCGCCCGGCCGCTGCGCCGCAAACTGATGGTGATGGGCCTGTTGCCCCAGACTGAAGTCATCTATCTGCGCTCCGCTCCCCTGGGGGACCCGCTCCAGATCCAGTGCCAGGGGATCTGTCTCTCCATGCAAAAGAGTCTGGCCCAGCAAATAGAAGTCGAGCCGGTATAACCCGCTGCTCGGCTGCCGCTCCGGTCAAGAAAGTCACCGGGAGCGGTTCAGAGACAAGAAGTCGAACCTGCAAAGCGGCTTGCCACACGCACGCGGCGGGTTCAGAAGAAAAAAGAGGTAGAGCTGGTATGAATTATTCCCTGGTAACGGTAGGTAACCCCAATAGCGGCAAGACCTCCCTGTTCAACGCCCTGACCGGCGCCCGCCAGCAGGTAGGCAACTGGAGTGGTGTCACCGTCGACAAGAAGATGGGTGAGTTCAGCGCGGGTGGGCATCACTTCAAGCTGATGGATCTGCCCGGCATCTATAGCCTGGCCAGTCAGGATGGCAGTCTGGACGAGCAGATCGCCAGCCGCTTTGCCCAAGGCCAACAACCCGACCTGCTGCTCAACGTCATCGACGCCGCCAATCTGGAGCGCTCCCTCTACCTCACGCTGCAACTGCGCGAACTGGGTCTGCCTATGGTGGTGGTGCTCAACAAGCTGGATATCCTGCAAAAGCGCCGCATCGTCATCGACGAGAGCAAGCTCGGCAAATCCCTCGGTTGCCCTGTAGTGGCCCTCTCTGCCCACAACAGCAAGCAGGTTGCCGCCTTCAAACAGCAGATCCGGCAGTTTATCGGTCAGCCGCAAGCCGCCTTGCAGCTCGATTACGGCCACGCGCTTGAAACCGATCTGGCGGAGTTGGAGACCCTGCTCGCCCCGCATCACCTCACTACCCGTGGCCGCGCCCTGCGCCTGCTGGAAGAGGATGCGGTGATGCAGGAGACTCTGCTGCCCGGTCAACAGGCGGCCGCAGCCAATGTAGTGGCTCGCGCCCATCAGGGACAGGATATCGACCTGCAACTGGCGGATATTCGCTACGGCCATATCCACCAGTGGGTACAACAGGCGCGTCAGCAGAAGGGCAAGCTCACCGAGGCCCAGAGCGAGTGGCTGGATCGGGTGCTGCTCAATCGCTGGATTGGCATCCCCTTCTTTCTGTTTGTCATGTACCTGATGTTCCTGTTTGCCATCAACGTCGGCAGCGCCTTTATCGACTTCTTCGACATCATGGGCGGCGCCCTGTTTGTCGATGGGGTGCACCACCTGCTGGGGCTGATCAATGCCCCCGAATGGTTGGGCGCCATTCTGGCTGACGGCTTCGGGGTTGGTTTGCAGACCGTGGCCACCTTTATTCCGGTGATTGGTTGCCTCTATCTGTTCCTCGCGGTACTGGAGAGCTCCGGCTATCTGGCCCGCGCCGCCTTCGTGGTGGATGCCCTGATGCGCCGCCTCGGCCTGCCGGGCAAGGCGTTCGTGCCGATGCTGATGGGATTTGGCTGTACCGTCCCCTCGGTGATGGCGACCCGTACCCTCAACTCCGAGCGGGAGCGGCTGATGACCTCCGCCATGGCCCCCTTCATGTCGTGCGGTGCCCGTCTGCCGGTTTACGCCCTGTTTGCGGTGGCATTCTTCCCCGAGTCAGGTCAGAACCTGGTGTTCGGTCTCTACCTCATCGGCATTCTGGTGGCGGTGCTCACCGGCCTGTTGCTGCGCAGCACCCTGCTGCCGGGCAAGAGCGACTCCATGCTGATGGAGATGCCGGATTACGAGTGGCCGCGTCCGGTCAACGTTGCCATCAAGACCTGGCAGAAGCTCAAATCCTTCGTCTTTGGCGCCGGTAAAACCATCGTACTGGTGGTTGCCGTGCTGAGCGTGCTTAACTCCCTGGGTACCGATGGCAGCTTTGGCCATCAGGAGCAGGAGAGCTCGGTCCTGAGCAAAATCAGCCAGGCGGTGACCCCGGTGCTGCACCCCATCGGTGTACGCGATGACAACTGGCAGGCCACGGTCGGTATCGTCACCGGTATCTTCGCCAAAGAGGCGGTGGTCGGAACCCTCAACAGCCTCTACGCCGGTGGTAGCGATGCAGAGGAGGAGAGCGAGTTCTCGCTGGTGGCCAGTTTCCACGAAGCGATCGATGCCGTGGCGGCCAATCTGGCGGAGATCAACCCGAGCGACCCCATGGGGCTTGATGTTGGCAACCTCGACGACCAGAAAGCTGCCGCCGAGGCGCAGGAGGTCGATGTCTCCACCTACGGCAACATGCAGACCCACTTCGACGGGGCGGCCGGTGCCTTTGCCTACCTCTTGTTCGTGCTGCTCTACATGCCTTGCGCCGCCGCTATGGGCGCGCTGGTGCGGGAAACCGGTCGTCAGTGGGCGCTGATGACGGCGGTATGGTGCAACTATATGGCCTTTATGTGCGCGACCCTCTTCTATCAGGTGGCCACCTTTGCTGCTCATCCGGAGCAGAGCCTGTTCTGGATCGTCAGCTACGGCCTCTCTCTGGTACTGCTCTGGTGGGCCGGTCGCCGTCACGGTGACATCGTTGCCCGCAAGGTGGTGACCTTATGATCCTGCGCGAGCTGGGGGATTACCTCGCCGTGCAGCAGAAGGTGAGCCGGCGTGATCTGGCTCGCCACTTCCACACCTCGGAAGATGCGGTGGAGGCCATGCTCGGCGTCTGGATGCGCAAGGGGCGGGTCATCAAGCGTGAAAGCCGTGTCTGTGGTGGCAGTTGCTGCGGCAAGAGCGAGGAGGTGATGTTCGAGTGGTGTGACGCGGGCCAGATTGGCATCAAGATCCGCTAAACGACTACCCAACCTCATCACCAAACATCGAACAATAAAAAACGGCAGACCCTGCGCAAGGGGCTGCCGTTTTTATTGCTGAAAACAGGCGAGGTCAGGCGCTCTGGCGGGCCTCGCTCAGCAGTGCCAGCGCCGGTTGGGCGTTGTCCGGCATCAGCCGGTAGGCCTTGTGATGTTTGACCAGGGTGGTCTTCTTGTTGCCCTGGCTCAGCAGCAGACCGTGCTTGAAGGCCGCCTCGGCCAGCACCTTCTCGTCACCGCGCACATAGAGGTTGAGGGGGTTGACAAGCTCACCGCCTTCAATATTCCCTTTATATTCGCTGTGGCTGATCACCAGACTCGCCTGACCGCCCGATTGCAGGCGCAGCTTGGCGTGCACTTCGCTCTCGGTCAGCACCAGCCAGCCTGCCGCTGAGAGCTCCTCCAGCAGCGCCGCCAGCTTGGCCCCCAGTTGCTGCGGATTGGTCATGGCGCACTGGTATTGGAAGGCGATGCGCTCCAGCAATCCCTTGAGATCGGCGCCCGCACCCAGCGTGCGGCCAAGCTGCACCCAAGCTTTCAAATCTTCCATCACCAGACGGGAGAAGCGCTTCTCCTTGAGGGAGTCGGCCATCCAGGTGCAGAGAAAGTGGCTCTCTTGGGCCGGAGTGCGCTTGCCCGCCTTTTGTTCGGCGGTGCGGGCCAGTTCGGCCAGGCTTTGAGTAGCCATCTCGAGCAGGGCCTGATTGTAGGTAGGAGAGGTCATAAGCAATCCTTGAGTTGACCACCAGGGGTCAACACCGATGACAGAGATGGCAAAGGCGCCAGTGGCGCCTTTGCGGTTCAATAGAGCAACTGCCCGCCTTATTTCGGCTGGCGGGGCTTCTTGGCTGCAGCCAGACGCTTGAGGCGCTGACCCTGCAGCTTGGCTTCGGCCATCACCTGGGCCACGGCGTTATCTTCACGCTGCGGGCGCTTGCCGAAGCGGCGACGCTCCTGCAACTGCTTGATCAGCTCGTCACGGCTGCTCACCTCATAGCCCGGCACCATGATGCGGCGGATCTTCTGGCCGATCAGGGCCTCGATCTCCAGCAGGGTACGCTCCTCTTCACGGCTGACGAAGGAGATGGCCATGCCGCGCTTGCCGGCACGACCGGTACGACCGATGCGGTGCACGTAATCTTCCGCCAGGAACGGCAGATCATAGTTGACCACGTATTCCAGATCCGGAATGTCCAGACCACGGGCGGCCACTTCGGTGGCGACCAGTACCCGTACCTTGCCTTCCATGAATTCGCGCAGGGCGCGGCGACGGTTGCCCTGGGCCTTCTCGCCATGGACCACGGCGGACTTGATACCGTCTAGGTTCAGCTCCTCGACCAGCACATCACAGCTCTCGCGGGTACTGGCGAACACCAGCACCTGCTGCCAGTTCTGCTTGCCAATCAGCTCTGAGAGCAGCTCGCGCTTGCGCTTCTGCTCGACCGGATAGACGGTGTGGCTGACGGTGTCGGCGGTGGAGTTCTGCTTGTTGACGCTGACGATCTGCGGTCTGTCCAGCATCAGGTTGGCCAGCTTCTTCACCGCGTCGGAGAAGGTGGCGGAGAAGAGCAGGTTTTGACGGGTCTTGTTGACCGCTTGCAGGATCTTCTGCACATCGGCACTGAAGCCCATGTCGAGGATGCGATCCGCTTCATCCATCACCAGACACTCGACGCCGGAGAGGCTGAGGTTGCAGGCGGTGAGGTGCTCCAACAGACGGCCCGGGGTGGCCACAATGATGTGAGCGCCCGCTTTGAGCTTCTTGGCCTGCACGTCCTGTTTGCCACCGCCGACGATGGTGATGGTGGTGATATCGAGATACTTGGCGAAGTCATTGATGTTGCTCGCCACCTGAGCCGCCAGCTCGCGGGTCGGGGTCAGGATCAGCACACGGGCGTTGGAAGGCTGGACCGGAGCCGGATTGTCTACCAGACGCTGCAAGATGGGCAGGGCGAAGGCGGCGGTCTTGCCGGTACCGGTCTGGGCGCTGGCCAGCACATCGCGGCCACGGCGAATGGCCGGGATCGCCTGTTGCTGCACAGGGGTCATCTCCTGATAACCGCAATCTGAGACAGCACGCAAAATCTCGGGGGCAAAATCGAACGATTCAAATCTCATAATGGGTTCCTGTGTTCCAGCTGGGCTGTGTTTGGCTTGGTTAGCTCGGCATGAGCGAGACGGAGGTTGTAACCACCGACGGCTGCGCCTGACATCAAGTCAGAGAGTGAGCCGGAAAATGGCGGGCGCGAAGTATAACAGATAGACGTCACAAATTCTGCCTCAAATGGTTGTCCTTTTCTCATCCTTTGTGGTGTGAATGGCGGTTGAAAGCGGTCATTTGACTCCCAGATGCCAAGCTTAGATGCGTGGCTAATGGTTTTGGGTAAGGACGAAAGGGATATCGATGGAACTGGAACAGTTAAAACGCCAGCTGGAGCAGCTTGGCGAGCGCAATGACAGCATGCAGCAGGCTCGACACCGCAAGCTGCTCAATATCACCCGCGACACGGGGGAGTTGCTGTCAGTGCTGGTGCAGACCCGTGGGGCGCAGGCGGTGCTGGAGATTGGCACCTCCAATGGTTACTCCACACTCTGGCTGGCAGAAGTGGTGCGTCGGTTGGAGGGGCACGTGACCACCATTGAGCTGGATGAGGATAAGCGCGTGCTGGCCCATGACAACTTTCAGAGGGCAGGGCTGGCCCCCTGGGTAACCTTGCTGGCAGGGGATGCGAGTGAGCTGTTACCGACCTTGCCGCAAGCCGGCTATCAGCTCATCTTCCTCGATTCGGATCGTCAGCACTACCGGGCATGGTGGCCGCAGATCCGCCGCCTGCTGGCACCCCGTGGCCTGCTGGTGGTTGATAACGCCATCTCCCATCGCAGCGAGATGGTGGAGTGGATGAACGAGGTCGGGCAGGATCCGGCTTTTGCCACCTCGCTGGTGCCGGTCGGCAAGGGGGAGTGGCTGGTGGTGCGTTTGTAACAAGGTGATGGCCTGGATTTGGTATCGGGCTGGCAGTGTATGTTTATTCATCATGAATAAACAGTGTGTCCCGCAATCAGTAGCGAATGCGGGACTGCTTTTTCGTTATTCATTATCTCACTTAACATCTTCATATTTCATGGTTTGGTAACGGGAACCTTCGCGTTATTTTTTGCTGGTGCCGCCAAGTGCAATCGTTTATTGACTGTCATCGTATATGTGGCGTGAGCCGATTAAATGGTGCTGGTAGCAGTAGGATTCAAAATAATAATTGCATGGTAATCCGGATTATCGTTGGCAAGCGTGCTGGATGTTTACAAATATAACGAGGTGAATAATGAAAAAAATGCACTCCCTGTTTTTGCTGGCAGCCCTTCCACTGGCTTTGATGACATCGGCGCAAGCCGAGTCCAGCCTCGCCGCTATCCAGAGTGCCGGTGCGATCAAAATCGGCACTGAAGGCGCCTATCCTCCGTTCACCTATCACGACAAGAGCGGCAAGCTGGTCGGCTTTGATGTGGAGATTGGCGAGCTGATTGCAAAAGGCCTTGGGGTGAAGCCGGAGTTTGTCGAAGGCAAGTGGGATGGTCTCATCGCCGGGGTGGATGCCAAGCGCTACGATCTGGTGCTCAACGAAGTGGCCATCACCCCGGAGCGGCTGAAAAAGTATGATTTTTCAGATCCCTACATCACCTCCAAAGCGGTGATCGTGGTGCACAGCGATAATCACAGCATCAACAGCTTTGCGGATCTGAAGGGTAAGAAATCATCCCAGTCCCTGACTAGCAACTTTGCTCAGCTGGCGAAATCCTCGGGCGCCGAGGTGGTCGCCACCGAGGGCTTCAACCAGTCACTACAGCTGGTGCTGACCGGGCGAGTGGATGCCACCATCAATGACAGCCTCTCGTTCCTCGACTTCAAGAAACAGAAACCGGATGCCAAATTGAGGGTGGCGGCGACCGAGGCGAAGGGGGATCAATCGGCAGTGTTGCTCGCCAAGGGACAGCCGGAATTGCTGGCCGCTATCAATCAGGCACTGCGCACTGCCAAACAGGATGGTAGCTACCAGAAAATATCTCTTAAGTATTTTGGTACTGATGTCTCGCAATAATATTGCCGGAAAATAATAACTAGCGAGGTAATTAACGTGCCAGCCTGGTTGCAGTTAATGATCGACTCTTTTTGGCCCCTGCTTAGAGCGGGGCTTATTTTTACCGTGCCACTGACCCTGATCACCTTTGTCTTGGGAATATTGCTCGGCTTGCTGGTGGCGCTGGCCAGATTATATGGCCCGACACCATTGGTGGCACTGGTTCGTTTTTATGTCTGGCTTATTCGTGGTACGCCGCTGCTGGTGCAGCTCTTTCTGATTTTCTATGGCTTGCCGAGTGCTGGCATTGTGCTGGATGCCTTCACCGCCGCGGTGATCGGGTTCACCCTCAACATCGGCGCCTACAGCTCTGAGATCATCCGTGCCACTCTCGCGGCGATCCCGAAAGGGCAGTGGGATGCAGCCTATTCGATTGGCATGAACTGGCCCCAGGTGATGTGGCGGGTGATCCTGCCGCAGGCGGCGCGCATTGCGGTGCCACCGCTTTCCAACACCTTTATTTCGCTGGTCAAGGACACCTCGTTGGCGGCGGCAGTGACCGTGCCTGAGCTGTTTCAGGCGGCCCAGCGGCTCGCCTCTGTCACCTATGAGCCGCTGATCCTTTACATAGAGACGGCCATCATCTACCTGCTGTTTAGCTCGGTGCTCTCCACCTTGCAAGACCGGCTGGAGCGCAAGTTGACCCACAAAGAGACCCGGGAGGTCGCCCTATGATCCGGTTGCGTGGTATCGAGAAGCAGTTTGGCGGGCAGCGGGTGCTCAAGGGGATCGATCTTGCCATGGTGGCGGGCAGTGTGACCGCCCTGATTGGCCCCTCCGGCAGTGGCAAGAGCACCCTGTTGCGCTGTGTCAATGTGCTGGAGCGGCCGGATGCGGGGCACCTGGTGCTGGGGGGGGGCGAACTCGATTTTTCTCACCATCTGCCTCGCCAGAGCGTGCAGGCATTGCGCCAGCAGACCGGCATGGTGTTCCAGAATTTCCAGCTGTTCCCGCATATGACGGTGCTGGAAAACGTTATTGAGGGATTGGTGACCGTGTTGAAGTGGCCAAGAGCGAAAGCGGAGGTGCGAGGCTTGCAACTGCTCGACAAGGTGGGGCTCAGGCACAAGGCCGAGGCGGTGCCTGCCACCCTCTCCGGTGGCCAGCAGCAGCGGGTTGCCATTGCGAGGGCGCTGGCGCCATCGCCCAAGGTACTGCTCTGTGATGAACCCACCTCGGCGCTGGATCCCGAGCTTGCCCAGGAGGTGGTGACCGTGCTGCGCCAGCTGGCCCGCGAGGGAACCACCATGCTGATTGCTACCCACGATCTGCGGCTGGCAGCCCAGATAGCGCAGCAGGTGATCTTTCTGGAGGCGGGTGAGGTGGTGGAAGCAGGCAGCGCACGCCAGATGTTCACCACTCCCAAGCGGGCGCGTACCTTCGAGTACATCTCCACCCTCACCGAGCGGTTGCCGGAGAGCTGGAGCATCTAGCCGCTCCCCGGACGGGAGTGATAGGTGACAAGTCGCCAGCGAGAACTCCTAGCCTTAAATTCCGAGCCTTAAATTCCTAGCCTCAAAAGAAGAGCCCCGTACTGGCGGGGCTCTGTTTGGGTTGACTGCGGAAGTGCAGGTTAGACCGCCAGATAGTCCATGATCCCTTCGGCGGCTTTGCGCCCTTCGTAGATGGCGGTCACCACCAGATCGGAGCCACGTACCGCATCGCCACCGGCGAACACCTTGGGATTGCTGGTCTGGAAGGCGTATTCCGCCTGCTCGCGGGCCTTGATGCGATCCCGGTTGTCGAGCTCGATGCCGAACTCCGCCATCCAGGGCTGGGGGTTGGGCTGGAAGCCAAACGCCATCACCACCGCATCGGCGGCCAACACCTGCTCTGAGCCCTCAATGACCACCGGATTGCGGCGGCCATTGGCATCGGGTTCACCCAGCTCGGTGCTCACCACCTTGATGCCGACGGTGCGACCGTTGGCATCCAGCTCGACCGCCACCGGCTGCAGGTTGAACATGAACTCAACCCCCTCCTCACGGGCGTTTTTCACCTCCCGCTTGGAGCCCGGCATGTTCTCCTCGTCGCGGCGATAGGCGCAGATCACCTTGTCAGCCCCCTGACGGATGGCGGTACGTACACAGTCCATGGCGGTATCGCCGCCGCCCAGCACCACCACCTGCTTGCCGGCGAAGTCGATGTAGTCGGCTTGCGCCTTCTCAAAGCCCAGCAAGCGGTTGGCGTTGGCGATGAGGTAGGGCAGGGCGTCATAGACGCCCGGCGCCTCTTCGTTGGCAAAGCCGCCCTTCATGTACTTGTAGGTACCGACCCCGAGGAAGACAGCATCGAACTCGCCGAGCAGATCGGCGAAGGTGATGTCCTTGCCCACTTCGGTCTCGAGACGAAACTCCACGCCCATCCCCTGGAAGATCTCGCGGCGACGCTGCATCACCTCTTTTTCCAGCTTGAAGGAGGGGATGCCGAAGGTGAGCAGGCCGCCAATTTCGGGATACTTGTCAAACACCACAGGGGTAACGCCATTGCGTGCCAGCACATCGGCGCAGGCAAGGCCCGCAGGGCCGGCACCGATGACGGCGACCCGCTTGCCGGTCTTGACCACGTTCGAGAGATCGGGCTTCCAGCCCATCTCGAACGCCTTGTCGGTGATGTATTTTTCGATGTTGCCGATGGTGACGGCACCGAAGCGATCGTTGAGAGTGCAGGAGCCTTCACAGAGGCGATCCTGCGGGCAGACCCGACCACACACTTCCGGCAGGCTGTTGGTCTGGTGGGAGAGCTCCACCGCCTCCAGAATGCGCCCCTCTTTGGCGAGTTTCAGCCAGTTGGGGATGTAGTTATGGACCGGACACTTCCACTCGCAGTAGGGGTTGCCGCACTCGAGGCAGCGATCCGCCTGCATCTGTACCTGCGGCTGATTGAAGGACTCGTAGATCTCCACAAACTGGATTTTGCGGATCTTGAGCGGCTTCTTGGGCGGGTCGACCCGCTGGACATCGATAAACTGAAATACGTTCTGGCTCATAGGGTTCCCTCCTTATTGCGCCTGGATTCTGAGTTCTGCACTGGAACGGCTGGTGTGACCCAGCAGCGATTTCACGTCGCTGGACTTGGGTTTGATCAGCCTGAACTTGGGCACATAGGAGTCGAAGTTGGCCAGGATCTCCTCGGCGCGTGAGCTGCCGGTCTCATTGAGGTGCGCCGTGATGATGCCGCGCAGGTGTTCCTGATGGATGGCGAGATCCGCCACGTCCAGCAGTTCCACCAGTTCGGGGTTGGTACGCTTGGCGAAGTTGCCGCACTCGTCGAGCACGTAGGCAAAGCCGCCGGTCATGCCCGCCGCAAAGTTGACGCCGGTCTGACCGAGCACGGTGACGATGCCGCCGGTCATATATTCACAACCGTTGTCGCCAATCCCCTCGACTACCGCCAGGGCACCGGAGTTGCGCACCGCGAAACGCTCGCCAGCAGTGCCTGCAGCGTAGAGTTTGCCGCCGGTGGCGCCGTAGAGGCAGGTGTTGCCGATGATGGCTGCCTCGTGGGATTTGAACGCCACGCCGACATGGGGCTTGATCACCAGCTTGCCGCCGGTCATCCCCTTGCCCACGTAGTCGTTGGCATCGCCAGTGAGGATCATCTCAAGGCCACCCGCGTTCCAGACGCCGAAGCTCTGGCCTGCGGTGCCGTTGAAGTGCACCTTGACCGGATCCGCCGCCATTCCCTGATTGCCGTGACGTTTGACGATCTCGCCCGAGAGGCGCGCACCCACCGAGCGGTCGGTGTTGCGAATGTCGTAGCGGAACTCGCCACCGCTTGAGGTCTCGACCGCTTCCAGCAGATCTTCCACCATCTTGAGGTTCAGTGGCCCCTTGTCGAAGGTAGGGTTGTGCTGCTGGCTGAACAGGCTGGAGCCTGCCGGTGCCACCGGACGGGCCAGAATACCGGAGAGATCCAGCTTGGCCTGACGGGCGGTGAGGCCGGGCAGGGCTTCCAGCAGATCGGTGCGGCCAATCAGGTCGGTCAACTGGGTGACGCCGAGCTGAGCCATCAGCTCGCGGGTCTCCTCGGCGATGAACTTGAAGTAGTTCATCACCATCTCCGGCAGGCCGGTGAAGTGCTCGCGACGCAGCTTCTCATCTTGAGTGGCAACGCCGGTGGCGCAGTTGTTCAGGTGGCAGATCCGCAGGTATTTGCAGCCGAGCGCCACCATGGGGCCGGTGCCAAAACCAAAGCTCTCGGCGCCGAGGATGGCCGCCTTGATGATGTCGAGGCCGGTCTTGAGACCGCCATCCACCTGTAGCCGCACCTTGTGGCGCAGACCGTTGGCGACCAGCGCCTGCTGGGTTTCAGCCAGACCCAGTTCCCATGGGGAGCCGGCATATTTGACCGAGGTGAGGGGGCTCGCGCCAGTGCCGCCGTCATAACCGGAGATGGTGATGAAGTCGGCATAGGCCTTGGCCACGCCGCAGGCGATGGTGCCCACGCCGGGTTCGGAGACCAGTTTCACCGACACCAGACAGCTCGGGTTGATCTGCTTGATGTCGAAGATGAGCTGGGCCAGATCCTCGATGGAGTAGATGTCGTGGTGCGGCGGCGGCGAGATCAGGGTCACGCCGGGCACGGAATAACGCAGCTGGGCAATCTGGGCAGTCACCTTGTCACCGGGCAGTTGGCCACCCTCGCCGGGCTTGGCGCCCTGCGCCACCTTGATCTGCACCACATCGGCGTTCATCAGGTAGTGGGGGGTGACGCCAAAGCGACCGGAAGCCACCTGCTTGATGCGGGAGTTCTTCTCGGTACCGAAGCGCTTGGGATCTTCGCCACCTTCGCCGGAGTTGCTCTGACCGCCGAGGCGGTTCATGGCGACAGCCAGCGCCTCGTGGGCCTCAGGGCCGAGGGCACCGATGGACATGGCGGCGGAGTCGAAGCGGGGGAACAGCTTGTCAGCTGGCTCAACCTGATCCAGTGCGACCGGATTGTCGGCCTTCTTCAGCGCCAGCAGGTCACGCAAGGTAGAGACCGGGCGTTCGTTGACCAGACGGGCGTACTCCTTGTAATCGGCATAGTTGCCGGAGCGCACCGCGGTTTGCAGGGTCTGCACCACATCCGGGTTGTAGGTGTGGTACTCGCCGCCGTGGACGAACTTGAGCAGGCCGCCGTGGGCGAGGGGCTTGCGGGCCAGCCAGGCCTGACGGGCCAGATTGTGCTGATCCTGCTGGATGTCGGCAAAGTCGGCACCCTGAATACGGCTCGATACGCCGCGGAAGCAGGTATCGACCACCGACTTGGCCAGACCCACCGCTTCAAACAGCTGGGAGCAGCGGTAGCTGGCGACCGTGCTGATGCCCATCTTGGACATCACCTTGTAGAGCCCCTTGTTGATGCCGTTGCGGTAGTTGACCATCGCCTGGCGCAGGGACATGGTGAGCACGCCCTCTTCAACCTGTTTGGCCAGGGTTTCGTAGGCGAGATAGGGGTAGATGGCGGTCGCGCCAAAGCCCAGCAGCACCGAGAAATGGTGCGGGTCGCGGCAGCTTGCAGTCTCCACCAGAATGTTGGCGTCGCAGCGCAGGTTGTTGTCCACCAGGGTGCGCTGCACTGCACCCACCGCCATGGCGGCCGGGATCGGCAGGGTGTCGGCGCTGATATCGCGATCCGACAGCACCAGCAGCACGGTGCCACTCCTGGCAGCAGTTTTGGCCTCGTCGCAGATGCGCACGATGGCCGCTTCCAGCCCCTCTTCGGGCTTGAAGTTGAGGCTGATCACCTGATGGCGGTAGTACTCACCTTCCAGTGCCAGCAGCTGGTGGAAGTCGGAGTAGAGCAGGATCGGCGACTGGAACAGCACCCGGTGGGCGTGGCCGAAGGTCTCGTTGAAGACGTTCTGCTCGCGACCGATACAGGTGGCGAGCGACATCACGTGGTTCTCCCGCAGCGGATCGATGGGCGGGTTGGTCACCTGCGCAAACATCTGGCGGAAGTAGTCATAGAGGGTACGCGGGCCGGAGGAGAGCACCGCCATCGGGGTATCATCCCCCATGGAGCCCACCGCTTCCTGACCATTTTCACCGAGCACCCGGATGATCTGATCCAGCTCCTCGAAGGAATAGCCAAACAACTTCTGATAGGTTTTCAGCTGGTCATCAGAGAACTCGCGGCTACCGGTCTGGCTGTCGTCCATCTGCTCGAAGGGGACCAGTCTGCGGCAATGTTTATCCATCCACTGCTTGTAGGTGTGGCGGTTTTTGAGATCGTCATCGATCTCAAAGCTGGTCCACACCTTGCCGTTGCTGGTATCCACCACGAACAGCTCGCCCGGGCCGACCCGGCCTTTCTCCAGCACTTCGTCCGGGGTGTAGTCCCAGGTACCGACTTCTGAGGCGAGGGTGATGAACTTGTCTTTGGTGATGACGTAGCGGGCCGGACGCAGACCGTTGCGATCAAGTGCGCAGGTGGCGTAGCGACCGTCGGTCATGACGATACCGGCCGGGCCGTCCCACGGCTCCATGTGCATGGAGTTGAAGTCGTAGAAGGCGCGCAGGTCGTCATCCATGTTCGGGTGCTTTTGCCATGCTGGCGGGATCAACAGGCGCATGGCGCGGAACAGGTCCATGCCACCGGCGAGGAAGAGATCCAGCATGTTGTCGAGACTGGAGGAATCCGACCCCGTGGTGTTGACGAAGGGAGCCGCTTCCTGCAAATCGGGGATCAGCGGCGTCGCAAACTTGTAGCTGCGCGCCTTGGCCCACTGGCGGTTGCCGGCGATGGTGTTGATCTCGCCGTTGTGGGCCAGATAGCGAAACGGCTGGGCCAGCGGCCAGCGCGGGCTGGTGTTGGTGGAGAAACGCTGGTGGAAAACGCAGATGGCCGCTTGCATACGGATGTCGGCGAGATCCAGATAGAAGCGCGGCAAGTCCACCGGCATGCACAGTCCTTTATAGACGGTGACCAGATTGGAGAGGCTGACCACATAGAAGTAGTCGTCGTTGACGCGCTTTTCGATGCGGCGGCGCACGATATAGAGGCGGCGCTCGAGATCCTTGTCGACCCAGCCGGGTGGGGCGTTGACAAAGACCTGTTCAATGCTGGGCAGGGAGGCTTTGGCGATGGTACCGAGTACGTTGGTATCGACAGGCACCTTGCGCCAGCCGACCAGACTCAGGGTCTCTTTTTCCAGCTCTTCGTCGATGATGTCGCGGGTCTGCTGGGCCAATACGGGGTCAGGGTTGAGAAACAGCATGCCGACCGCATAGTTGCGGCCAAGGTGCCATCCCTTCTCCTCGGCGACAGCTCTGAAGAAGCTGTCCGGTTTTTGCAGCAGCAGACCGCAACCATCGCCGGTCTTGCCATCGGCGGAGATCCCGCCGCGGTGCTGCATGCGAGCCAATGCTGACATCGCGAGACGGACAAGCTTGTGGCTGGCTTCCCCTTCCATGTGGGCCAACAGGCCGAAGCCACAGTTATCCCTCTCCAGCTTTGGATCATATAGTGACATTGCATTTCTCCCTTGCTCGGCCTTGTATCGCACAGTCATCACCTGACTGCATAAATTGCGATTGGCTCTTGTGGTTCCGTCTGCCTGACGTGGCGAATCTCCAAACTAATGGGATTTTCTGGCGAGGTCAATCGCAGGTCAGGTTTGTCTTCATGGTTACATTCGCATAACAAAATGTCGGGTTAGGGGGATTGGCTCGCAGTTATGGAGTGTTTATTCTGTGTAGTTTGATTTTGTTGGTTAAATATATCGCCATTGACGGGCTCAATGGTGTGCTCGGCGACGATGGGCGAATGTAGTAATTTTACCAACTCTATGCTACCGAGAGCGGAAGGGATCACATTTTCAATATCCCATGCTTGCAATTGTGTGCTGTCGGGTCTCTTTGAATTTTTCATTGTTCAACAGTGGGTTATCAGGTCTCATTTTCATATGGATGTTTACTGTTTAAATCATCAAATAACTGTAAAAATCCTTTTTTTGCGCTTTTTCTCTATATTTATTCAAAATTGGTCGGGTATTTATATGTTTTACCCTCTCTGCTAGCTTGATCCAGCTCAGCCCCTGTTTTGCGCAAGCTCGTACAATGGCGCTCCTTTAGCGGAGGTGTCATGCAGTTACACGAACTCGTCAATACATTCGGTCAGGATCTCAAGCAGCGTCATGGTCAGAAGATCCACAAACTCTCCATCCACGGGGCCTTCACCTGCCCGAACCGTGACGGTACCCTGGGCCGTGGCGGATGCACCTTCTGCAATGTCTCTTCCTTCGCCGATGAATCGGCCCAACAGCTCTCTGTGGTGCAACAACTGCTGGCCCGTCGGGACGAGGTGACCCGTGCCAAACGTTATCTTGCCTACTTTCAGGCCTATACCAGCACCTATGCCGAGGTCGAGTATCTGCAGCGGATGTATGAAGAGGCGCTGTCGGTGAGCGATATGGTGGGACTTTGTGTCGGCACTCGACCTGATTGCGTACCGGATGCCGTATTGGATCTGCTGGCGGGCTATCAGGCCCGGGGTTACGAGGTGTGGCTGGAGCTCGGGCTGCAAAGCGCCAACGACAAGACTCTGCAACGGATCAACCGCGGCCACGGTTATGCCGCCTATGAGGATGCGGCAAGACGTGCCCATCAGCGCGGCATCAAGGTATGTGCTCATCTGATCGTCGGCCTGCCGGGCGAGGTGCCGATGGACAGCCTCGATACCCTGCATCGTATCGTTGAGACCGGTGTTGAGGGGATCAAGCTGCATCCGCTTCATGTGGTAGAGGGCAGTACCCTTGGCAAGTCGTGGCAGGCGGGACGCCTTGAGGTATTGACGCTGGAGCAGTATGTGGAAGCCGCTGTCGCCATGATCCAGCACACGCCGCCCGAGGTGGTGTATCACCGGATTTCGGCCTCCGCGCGCCGTCCAACCCTGTTGGCGCCAGCCTGGTGTGAAAACCGCTGGACTGCCATGGCGGATATTGCCAAAGCACTCTCATTGAATGGCCCGCAAGGTCACGCGTTGGGCAGACCCTTCATACTTCCTGACCTATAATTGAGCGCCAGATTATTATTTTCACGTAAAACATAGGGTTATATAAAAAACTTCATACCCTAAACTATAGTTTTGGTACGTGCCGGTTGATATAGTGGTGCGCCATAATAAATGTCATTATCAATTAACTCCGACATTCACCCTGATTGCAGTGTTAGCATGGTGTTGATGAGCCGATTATTTTTACCAATAACGAATCATGCCGCCATTGCTGCTGTGCCGGGAAATTGGGGATGAGTGTCGCGATCTATCTGGACAGGTTTATCCCCTGATCAGTCTCATCAGCGGGAAGGCCACTCGGTTTTAGCGTGGCTATAGCAGGGAAATATGAGCGATGAACGCTCCTATCTACCTCATTTATGCAGTGACAGGATGCTATGCAAGCAGAAACAAGTCGTATTGATGAGTTATTGGAGTGTCTGGTCTTCTTGACCCGTTTTTATGGTGTGCCCAACAGCCAGGATGCCCTGACGACCGGGTTGCCACTGGTCTCCGGACGCCTGACAACCGCACTCTTTTGCCGTGCTGCCGAGCGGGGCGGGTTATCCGCCCGTGAAGTGATACAGCCACTGGCCGATATTTCTCCCTTGCTGCTGCCTTGTGTATTGCAGATGCGCAGTGGTGGCGCCTGCATTTTGCTGGAGTGGAACGAAGATCGCAGCCAGGGGAAAGTGATTTTCCCGCAGGCCGGTGATGCCGCGCAATGGCTGACCGCAGCCCAATTGGGTGATGAGTATCTGGGGCGCCTCTTCTATGTGAAGAAGCAGTTCAAGTTTGACGAGCGCTCTCCCAAGGTGCTGGAAACCCGTGATGGCCACTGGTTCTGGAGCACCTTGTTCGAATCCCGCGGCATCTATCGCGATGTGCTGATCGCCTCCATTCTGATCAACCTGTTTGCCATCGCCAGCCCTCTTTTCACCATGAACGTCTATGACAAGATTGTGCCCAATCTGGCGTTTGATTCGCTCTGGGTGCTGGCTGTCGGGGCCATGGTGGTCTTTACCTTCGATTTTGTGATGCGGCAGTTGCGCAGTTACTTTATCGACATTGCCGGTAAAAAGTCTGATGTGCTGCTGTCCGCCAAAATTTTCGCCAAGGTGATGGGTATGCGGATGGAATCTCGTCCCGCTTCCACTGGCGCGTTCGCCAAACATCTGCAGGAATTTGAGTCGGTGCGGGAGTTTTTCACCTCCGCAACGGTTTCTACTCTTATCGATCTCCCCTTTGCCGTCTTCTTCCTTTTTATTATCTGGATGTTTGCAGGCGTAATGGTGGTGGTTCCCATCGTCGCCATGCTGATCCTCATCGCCTACAGCTTCTATATTCAGGAGCCTCTCAAGCAGTCCATCGAAGAGGGGTCACGCCTTGCGTCCCAGAAGAACGCCAACCTGATTGAAAGTATTTCCGGGCTGGAAACCGTCAAGATTTTCGGCGCCGAGAGCATGTTCCAGCATCGCTGGGAACAGGCCGTCTCCCATATTTCCACCTGGGGCGTACAGACCCGCCGCATTACCAACTCCATGTCCTCGCTGGCCAGCTATATCCAGCAGGTGGTGACGGTCGGTCTGGTGATCGTCGGTGTTTACCAGATCTCCGAAGGTTTGGTCACCATGGGGGGCATGATTGCCGCCGTGATGCTCTCCAGCCGCGCCATTGCGCCCATGGTGCAACTCTCCGTGTTGTCGACCCGTTATAACCAGGCCAAATCAGCACTGGATATTCTGGAAAAAATCATGCAAACCCCGGGAGAGCAGGAGGAGGGCAAGCAATATATCCATCATCCGGTGATTGCCGGTCGCATTGAATTTGAAAATGTCTCCTTCAAATATCCGGGAATGGAAACCAGCACCCTGCACAATATCAATTTGCGCATTCAGCAGGGCGAAAAGGTGGCGATTATCGGCCGGATTGGGGCGGGTAAAACGACCCTCGAGAAGCTGTTGATGGGGTTGTATCGACCGACCGATGGCTCGGTACGTATCGATGGTTTTGAACTCGATCAACTGCCACCTGCGGTAATCCGTCGCAATATCGGCTGTGTTCCGCAAGATGTCATTCTCTTTTTTGGATCGGTGCGGGACAACATCATGCTGGGTAATCCGCTGGTGGATGATGTGAGAGTCTTGCGCGCAGCCAAGCGGGCGGGTGTCACCAACTTTACCAACCGGGATCCTAACGGGTTGGATCGGCAGATAGGCGAGGGGGGCCGTCAGCTATCCGGTGGCCAGCGTCAGTCGATCCTGCTGGCACGCGCCCTGCTCAATGATCCCCCCATTCTGGTGATGGATGAGCCGACCTCCAACATGGACAATCAGTCCGAGATGCAGGTCAAACAGGAGCTCGCCAGACTGGGCCCGGAAACCACATTGATCCTCATCACTCACAAAACCTCGATGCTGGATGTGGCATCGCGAGTTATCGTCATCGAGCAGGGGCAGATCGTTGCTGATGGTCCCAAAGAGGTGGTGTTACAGCAGTTGAAGGAAGGCAAGGTGCGCGTGCAGGAGGTGTCCCATGGTTAAGGGGCTCATGGACTGGTTCAAGCGCAGCAAAAAGACGCCTTCCGGCGAGGTATTGCCAGCACCCGAGCATCTGGAGTTTGTCGATGACGGCGCGGCAGCTGTACTGCTGACCACGCCGACCGGAGCTCGCATTCTGTTGTGGTGCTGCTTCCTCTTTTTCATGAGTGCCATCGTCTGGGCGGCCTGGGCCGAACTGGATGAAGTCACCGTGGGTCAGGGCAAGGTTATTCCGTCCCGTCAGCTGCAGGTGATTCAGAACCTGGAAGGAGGGATCGTCAAAGAGATCTTCGTCAAAGAGGGGGACATCGTCGAGAAGGGGCAGCCGCTGCTGCGTATTGATGACACCCGTTTCCGCTCCGACTTTAGAGAACGGGAGCAAGAGGTGGTCACCCTCAAGGGGGATGTGGCCCGTCTGCGCGCCGAGATGGCCAGCGTCGAGGTGAAAAACGACCCGGCACTGGGGTGGCGTGAACAGGTCGTGGTAGGCGAAGCGCCAATCCAGTTTCCCGATGGTTATGAAACCGTCTTTGCCGAATATGCGCACCGTGAGCGCTCTGTACAGCGGGATCGCCTCAATAACCTGAAGAACCAGCTCTATATTCTTGGTCAGCAAATCGAACAGAAAGAGCAGGAGCTGATTGAACTTAATGCCAAAATTCGCACCGTGAATCGCAGTGTGGATTTGGCCAGACAGGAACTGAATATTAGCCGTCCGTTGGCGAAAGAGGGTATAGTGCCTCAAGTGGAGCTAATCAAGCTTGAGCGGCAGGTCAACGAGATGCAGGGGGAGCTGGAGAGCAACCGTCTGCTGATCCCAAAACTCAATTCGGTACTGCGTGAGACCATCTCCAAGCGTAATGATATTGCGCTGAAGTTCAGAGCAGACTCCCAGACTGAACTGAATGAGAAACAGGGGCGGCTTGGCCAGTTGTCAGAAGGGCAGGTTGGCTTGCGAGACAGGGTTGACCGGACCAGCGTGATTGCTCCGCTCAAGGGCACCATCAAGAAACTCAAGATCAACACCCTGGGCGGCGTGGTTCAGCCCGGCATGGATTTGATGGAGATTGTGCCGTTGGAGGATACCTTGCTGGTAGAAGCCAAGGTGTCACCGAAAGATATCGCCTTCCTGCGACCGGGGCTGGATGCCATTGTCAAAATTACTGCCTACGACTTTACAATCTATGGAGGATTGCATGGCAAGGTTGAACAGATAAGTGCGGATTCGATCCAGGATGAGGAGGGGAACTCCTTTTATCTGGTTCGGGTTCGAACAGAGAAGAGTTACTTGGGCGATGAGCTTAACGCACTTCCCATCATCCCCGGTATGTTAGCCAGTGCTGATATCATTACTGGTAAAAAAAGTGTCCTAGACTATTTGCTTAAGCCGATTTTACGGGCAAAGCAGTCGGCACTGAGAGAACGATAAGCCAACAATCTAAAAACAAAACATGACTGGAGATAACATGAAAAAAACGATTGTTGCCATGCTGGTCAGTGGCTGCATCCTGATCCCGAGTTTGGGTCAGGCCCAGACTCTGGAAGAGTCGGTGGCACAGACACTTGCTACGCATCCCAAGATAAAGGAAGCGTTTGATCTGTATCAGGCACGACTCTATCAGCATGATGGAGCCAAGGGTGGCTATTATCCTACGATCGATCTGCGTGGTGGCGTAGGCTATGAAAAAACTGACAGCCCTTCTACCCGTGCTGCCAGTGCCAACAGCAATATTGATGATTCCATGACTCGCAAAGAGGCTGGACTCAGTCTGCGGCAAATGTTGTTTGATGGCTTTGATGTCAGCAACAACGTCTCCAGAACCGAAGCTGAAGCCAATGCCCAGCGTCTGGCGATGATCTCCGAAGCTGAAAATACCGCGCTGCGAGTAGCTGAGGTCTACCTCAATATGCTGCGCCAGCAGGAGATCCTGGAACTCTCCAAACAGAACTTGGAAACCCACGAGCAGATCCGCAGCGACATCAGCAAGCGGACTGATTCAGGGCTTGGTTCTACTGCGGATCAGACCCAGATTGAAGGTCGTGTTGCCCGAGCCTATTCAAATCAGGCTGCTGCTGAAAACAACTATCGAGATGCAGAGAGTGAATTTATTCGTGTCGTGAACGAGGTACCCAAAGATCTGGTGCAGCCGGTTCCCAATACCGAGCTTATCCCCACCAGCCTCGATAGTGCGCTGAAAACGGCGACCGAAGTCCACCCCACCCTGCTCTCTTCCCTGCAGGATATCGAAGCGGCCAAGTATCAACATGAAGGCGCCAAATCCGGTTTCTACCCGAATGTAACATTCGAGGTCGATCAGAACTGGAATGAGGATATCGATGCGGTCAAAGGGCGCAACGATGATCTGACCGCAATGGTGCGCATGCGTTACAACCTGTTCCGTGGCGGTTCTGACGTGGCAGAGAGCAATGCAACATCGGCTCTCTACTCTCAGGCGAAAGACATTCATTTGAATGCGTTTCGCCAGGTTGAGGAAGGCACTCGTCTGGCCTGGAACGCGAAAGAGTCGCTGGCCAAGCAGAAGACCTTCCTGAAAGAGCATGTTGACGCCAGCTATGACACCGTACAGGCATACAAGAAGCAGTTTGGTTTGGGTCAACGGACATTGCTGGACGTATTGAACACCGAGAACGAACTGTTCGAGGCGCGTCGCAGCTATATCACCGCTGAGTATGATGCACTGCTGGCTGACTATCGCATTCTCAACGCGACAGGTAGTCTGCTCAATGCATTTAGCGTCAAACAACCCGCTGAATGGCAGGCCAGGCAATAACCGTTTGTTCATGATCCCGCTGGGATCATGAACGCCAACATGGTGACTGCTGCTGGCAGTCACCATGTTTGGCTAACGCAGGTTGTTGTACGAGCTTTGAGGAGTGCAGCAGTAATAATGCAGCAGGAATATGACGTGACACTCCAGCGTGGTACCGGTAGCCGATGGTGTTATCTTCTCAATGAATGGAGATACCGATCCTTACGCGCTCTGCGCCACTCCTTATGGATCCTGCTGTTACCCTTCTCACTTCTGCTCTGTGCCAGTCAGCCTCTGCCACAGGAAGATCTCAACTTGATCAAGCGGGCGGAGCAGACCTATGGCGCCAGAGCCGGCAAGCGTGTAACCAGTTGGCGTATGTTGGTCATGGAGACGAAGGGCAGGGCCCTGAGCGAAGAAAAAAAGCTTGAGCGGGTTAATAATTTTTTCAATCGGATGCGTTTTATTGACGATATCAAGTTGTGGCGCAAAAAGGATTATTGGGCAACCCCGCTGGAATTTTTGGGAGCCGCCGGGGGAGACTGTGAAGATTTCAGTATCGCTAAATACTCTACGCTGCTCGAGCTTGGGATCCCGGATGATAAAATGCGGATGGTGTACGTAAAGGCTCTTGATTACAACCAGTTTCACATGGTGGTGGCATATTATGAGACACCCTCTTCCGTTCCGGTTATTTTGGATAATTTGATAGGCTCGATTCGCCCTGCCACACAGCGGCGTGATCTGGTGCCTATTTACAGTTTTAACGGTAGTCACTTGTGGTTGATGAAGGCACGAGGCCAAGGGGAACTGGCTGGTCAATCATCCCGCTTGGGATTATGGAATGATTTACGCAATCGCATGACCTCGGGGCGATTGGCTCGGCCAGTGGTGAATTTGGATGATTAACCTATGACGCTCTATCGACAGTTATTAGCCACCATGCTGCTGCTGTTTGGATTGTTATTTGCGGCCACATACTGGGTGCAATTCAATTCAACCCGCACTTATCTTGCGCAGCAACAGGAAACAACGGTCATCAATACGGCAACCTCGCTGGGGCTTGCGCTCACCCCCTATCTGGAAAACGGGGACAAGGTCGGTGCCGAGTCGGTGATCCAGGCCATTTTTGATGGTGGCTATTATCGATTGGTTCGCCTGGATCTACTGGCATCAAAGGATGTCATCGAGCAGGAAAATACCAACAATATTCAGGGGGTACCGCGGTGGTTTGTAAATTTGGGACTTTTTCCTGAGGTATCCAACGAGTCAATTCTGACGTCTGGCTGGTTGCAGCTTGGAAAATTAAAAGTAGTGGGTCACCCCGGCCAGGCTTATTACGAGTTGTGGCGGGGGATGAGCGAGCTGGCGAGCTGGTTTCTGGTCGGCTTTTTGATCACCACAATTTTGTTGATGAGAGCACTCAACTACTTGCTAAAGCCACTCAAACAGATCTGTGATCAAGCCGTCGAGATCGAGCTGCACCATTTCGGTCATACGATCCCGGAGCCTAAAACCCATGAATTGAAGCAGGTCGTTCAGGCGATCAACACCCTCTCAAGCAAGTTGGCGTTGCAGTTCAAAGAGCAAGCCGATGAGGCCGAGAAATTGCGTGAGCGGGTTTATGTCGATGCCGTGTCAGGGCTTGGCAACCGAGCCTATTTTGTGGGTCAGGTAAACGCATGGATAGCGGAGGCTGGCCAAGGTGGCGTCATGCTGGTTGCGGTCGACATGCTGGATGATATCTATCGCGATGAAGGCTTTGCTGCCCGTGACAACATGGTCAAATCGATAGCTCAGGCTTTGAAAGAGCAATTAAAAGGGTGGGATGGCGCAGCCTTGGCACGGATCTCCGCGACGGAATATGCGCTGCTCTGTCCAACTGACGATCTGACTCAGCTAAAAGAGCTGGCTGAAGTGATTAATAGCCGCATTGCCGATCTGGTGGTGAATCCAATGGGTGAAGGGGATGCGCTCTCCGTCATCGGTATTGCCGGCCGTGATGGTAATGATGATCTCTCTGCCTTGTTGACCAAAGCCGATAATGCGCTTGGCAAGGCGCGCAATGAACGCCGTGGTGCTGTGGTGATGGAAGGGGGGACCGAGCAAGGTTTGATGGGGCGTTTGGCCTGGCGAGATCTGGTACAAGATGCCATTTCACGACAACTTTGGCGCTTCAAAGCCCAACCAGCTTGCCGGTTTGATAATGGAGCAAGGTTGCATGCCGAGCTGTTTGCTTCTATCTCTCGGGATGGCACTGATTATTTTGCAGGTCAGTTCTTGCCCGCGATTGAACAGTTCAAATTGGGTGGCGAGTTTGACCAAGCGGTGCTTGATGCTTGCGTTCCATTACTGCAAAAACAGTCTGATCTGGTACTGGCGATCAACATCACTGCTGGCTCGCTCTGCTCGGATGAATTTTTAACCTGGCTGACGCGCTATCTGACCGAGCATGCAGAGCTCAAAGAGCGGTTGTTATTTGAAATACCTGAAGCTGCCATCATGAAACATAAAGACAACGTGGCTGCGTTGGTTGGCACCTTGCAAGCTCATGGCTTCCAGTGGGGGGTTGACCACTATGGTCGTCACTTCCAGTCTCTGGGCTATCTGGAGGAGTTGTCGCCGGCTTATGTCAAGGTTGATCACGGTTATACCAGTCAGGTCATGGAGCCGGGGGCTGACACCTCATTCCTGGCTGCAGTGTGTCGCGCCGCACATAATGCCGGTGTGACCACCATTGCAACCCGCGTCGAAGATCAACATCAAGTGGAACTGCTTTCCAAGTTGCATATCGATGGTTACCAGGGATTTGTTCATCCCGCCTTCCCATTGTCTTGAATTAAATGCTGGAAATGGCCCCGATAGGGGCCTTTTTTATACCAGTCACTTTTCTTTTCGCCATTTTTCTATAACCAACTCAAGGTCGGTCTTGAATGGGGCTATACCTAGAGTTCTGATTTGTATTAATAAATTCCAACTCTTCGATTTTTTTCCGTTTATTTGTTGAATTCCTCTCGAACGTACGCTTTTTTGCAACGGAACAGCGCGCTATCTCCTTCTACGGTGTAGACATCAAGATCTGTCACCTTGGAGCAATGGATATGCGTACCCAAATCATCGACAAGTCCGTGGTTGTCTCAGCTATAGAAGGCAATGTGGAGATTGTGCTGGCTGATGGAAGCAGCCGCCCTCTGCAAAAAGGGGAAATTCTCCAACCCGGAGCAAAATTGACCATAGCGGATGACGCCAAGCTGGCTCTTTCCCCCTATGACGATACTCCTGCATCGGATGTTCCGGCAGGTTCCGAGTCCGCTGAACCTGCTCAACCGCAAGTGGCGGCCAGCCAGGAAGGCGCACCTTCAGATATTGCCGCATTGCAAGAATCGATTCTGCAGGGTGTTGACCCGACTCAAAACTTTGAGGCTTCTGCTGCTGGTGGGGCACCAGCGGCCGGTGGTGGTGGCGGCATTGGTGGGGTTGCGGGGGCCAGTGGTAATGGTGGTTTCGTAACAATTGATCGAACAGGCGATGCCACGATAGCGGCTGCAGGGTTTGATACCACCTATCAGTCCGAGCCGTTTATCAACACTGAACAAGCAGCTGAACCGCTGCTTGAGCCAGAGCCGCTGGAGAATATCCTGCTAGATGAAAGCGAGGTCATTTCGCTTGATGAAGATAGCTCTACAAGCGGTAATCTACTGGCAAACAGTTCCAACCCCGATGGTCCGCAGGCTGCCTCTATCATCAGTTACAGCTGGGGGAGCAACATAGACGTACCTGCTGGCGTGTCGTCGACTCTGACAGGAATTGGCACGCTGATCATCAATAGTGATGGTTCTTTCACCTTTACCCCGGCTCCTGATTATTCCGGAGCCGTACCTACCGTGAGTTATGTGGTTACCGATGGCACTGATATCGTCACGTCAACCTTGACGCTGATAGTGACTCCACAAGGTGACATCGATTTCAACTCTGAGGCCCTGAATGCGGGTGCGACCGAAACGGATGGCACGGTACAGGTGTTGCTGACCAACACCGTGAGTATCAGTGATGGCGATGGTTCAGAGACCTGGACCAGCCTGGTGTACACCTTCGACAACTTGCCGGAGGGGGCCACAGCGGTGGGTGGCACTCTGGTGGGTGACGTCCTGACAGTGAACGTGGTGGCGGGGGCATTGCCGCCAGCGTTCGGGCTGGTATTCCCGGCGGACTATTCGACTGCAGGCGTGGCGGGCAGTACCAGCAACAGTGGCGCTCCCATCAGCTACACAGTTGTGGCGACCACCAATGAAGGCACGGCCAACAGCAGTGGCACGGTCACTATCGGAG